>DATJOE010000108.1:0-3551 GCA_035507305.1 Solirubrobacteraceae bacterium
CCGGTCGCACCGACGAGCGCGACCGTGGTTCCCGCTGGGACGTCGAGGCTCACATCTGTGAGCACCGCGCGCGGTGCTGCGTCCTCGGCGTTGCGCTCACCTTCAAGCGAGATCGCGCGCGGGCCAACGTGGACCGCGCCGAAGTCCTCACCTTCTTCGTAGCGCAGGGTCACGTCGCGCAGCTGCACGTGGCCGTTGCCGGGCGGTAGCGCTGGCGCGCCGGACGGAGCGAAGATCCGCGGGTCGCGGTCGAGCACCTGGAAGATCCGCGCGCCCGAGGCGGTCGCGCGCTGGGCGAGGCCCAGCGTCATGCCGAGCGAGCGCATCGGCCCGATCAGCATGTTCAGGTACAGGTAGAACTGCGTGAACTCGCCGAGCGTGAGGTGCGAGTGGATTACGCGGTCGCCGCCGATCAAGAGCACCGCCGCGAGACCGAGCTGGGGCAGGAACCCGATCGCTGGGTTGAACACGGCCTCCAGGCGCGTGGCGACCATCGACTGGTCGAAGACCCGCGCGACCGAATGGCGGAAGCGCTCGAGCTGCTGAGGCTCGCGCGCGAAGGACTTCACCACCCGCACACCGGAGATGTTCTCCTCGGCATCCGCGGTCAGCTCTCCGATTCGCTGCTGGACCTCCTGGATCGTGGGGCGTGCGACGCGTCCATAGCGCTGTGAGATGAACACGACGAACGGCGTCGGCGCCATCGCGATCAGGCCCAGGGTCGGGTTGATCACGATCATGGCGATCCCCGCCAGCACGAGCGTTAGCACGGACTGCAGGATGAACACGAGCCCGTAGCCGAGGAAAAACCGCACGGCCTGCAGGTCGACGGTTGCGCGCGACATCAGCTGGCCGGTCTGCTGGCGGTCGAAGAAGCCGAGCTCCAGCCGCTGTAGATGCGCGTAGAGACGCTCGCGCAGGTCGAACTCGATCCCGAGCGAGACCCGCCCCGCGATCATCCGCCGCGTGTAGGTCAAGCCCCAGCGGATTAGCACGATCCCGGCGATCACAAGCGCGAGCACGAGCAGGGTGTGGCGATCGTGCGCGCGTGCTGCCAGCTCGTGATGGCGGGAATGGCGGTCGCCCCGGCGGATTGCTTCGACGGCCTCCCCGGTAAACAAAGGGATCAGCACGGTCACGACCATCGCGAGGCTCGCCAACGCCCAAGAGGCGGTAAGCCCTCGTTTGTAGGGGCGAAGGAATCCGAGGAGCCGATAGAACGTGTTCATAGTTGTACGGTCAACGATTATGGCATGAGCCGGCCGAGCCTAAGCTTGGGCTGTGTCTGATTTGCCACCGCCCACCCCCACGAAAGCCGCCGGGCAGGCGGGGCTGTGCGACTCGTGCACGTACCAGCAGGAGGTGCGTAACACGCGCGGCTCCGTCTTCTCGCTGTGCGCGCTTTCGCGCGTAGACCCAGCTTACCCGCGCTATCCGCGCATCCCGGTGCTGGAGTGTGGCGGATACGCACGGCGAGAGCCGGGGGTTTCGAGTGCCGCTCCGGGCAGTTGAGCGGGCTCGGTCGCCTAGCCGGCGACGGCAGGCGCGGGCTCGCTGCTCTCGCCCTCAGCCGGGGCCTGCGAGGTGACGAAGTCGCTGCTGCGCACGAGCAGAAACGCGAGCAGTGAGCCGGCGAGCGCGACGCATGCCGCGACGATCAAGATCGTGGTGAAGGCCTCGGTGAAGCCGACGCGGTAGGCGTGCGTCAGCGCGGTGCGCCCCGCGTCGCTGAGCCCGCGCCCAAGCGGGCGCAGCTCACCCGAGACGAGCGCTCCCGTCAGCTGCTCGTGGCCGACGTGAAGCACCGTGCGCGCGGGTCCGCCCGCCAGCGCGGCTTCCGTGTTGCGGGTCACCCCATGCTGGAAGATCGCGCCGAGCCCCGCGATGCCGGTCGCGATCCCGACCTGCCGGAAAGTGTTGTTGATCCCCGAGGCCATACCGCTGCGCGAGTGATGCACGACACCCACGGCAGTCGAGGCCAGTGGTGGGTTGATCATCCCGACACCGATGCCCGCGAGGACGAAGCCGGGGATCAGCACGGTCCAGCCTGAGCTCGCATCGACCGCCGTCATCGCGAGCAGGCCAGCGCTCACGAGCAGCAGGCCTGTGCCGAGCAGCAGGCGCACCGGCACGCGCACCGACAGCCGCCCCGAGATCGGGGCCACGAAGAAGGACACGAGCGTCACCGGCAGAAAGCGCAAGCCCGCCTGCAGCGGGCCATAGCCAAGCACGTCCTGGATGTAGAGGGTTAGGTAGAGGAACATCGCGAACATCGCCGAGGAGACCGAGAAGGCGACGATGCTCGCGCCTGCGAAGGCGGGACGGCGGAACAGCGTGAGATCAAGCATCGGTCTTGATTGGCGCCGCTCGACAATCACAAACAGCACGATCAGCACGGCGGAGGCGATCAGGAAGGAGAGAATTTTCGTCGAGCCCCAGCCGTCTTCGTTGCCCTTGATCAGGGCGAACACAAGCAAGAAGAGCGATCCCGAAAAGGTCACTAGGCCGAGCCAGTCGACGCCGTGGGCGTTGGGGTCGCGCGACTCGGAGACCTGCGTCAGCGTGAGGTACACGGCGCCAATCCCAATCGGCACGTTGACGAAGAAGATCCATTCCCAGCCGATGCCCGAGGTGATCACGCCACCGACGACGGGACCCACCGCTACCGCAGCACCGATCACGCCGCCAAAAACGCCGAATGCGACGCCACGCTCCTTACCGTGGAAGGCTTGCGCGATCAGCGCGAGTGAGGTCGCGAACATCATTGCCCCGCCTGTGCCCTGCACAGCGCGGAACAGGTTCAGTGCCAGCGGTGAGCCCGCAAGGCCGCAGGCCGCAGAGGAGAGCGTGAAGATCACGAGCCCCGTCGTGAAGACCAGGCGCCGACCGAAGCGGTCGGCTAGCGAGCCCGCCGTGAGCAGGAACGCGGCGAGCGTCAGCGAGTAGGCATTCACGACCCACTGCAAGTCTTGGAAGGACGAGTGCAGCGAGCGCTGGATGTCCGGCAGCGCGACGTTCACGACCGTGATGTCGAGCAGCAACATGAAGATCGCCACCGACACCGCGATCAGCGTCCACCACTTGCGTTCCACGAACCCTCCCTAACCCGTTCGACCCGATGGGCCCCTCATCGTCTCGCACTATAGGAGGGCCTCAGAAATTGGCCACTTGGACAACGCCGGGCCGCGCGTCCACGAAGGCCCTATCGGCTTGGGCGCGTCTCGTTAACGAAGCAGGATCCGCGCCGAACGTCTCACGGCTCCACTCCCAGTGGGCTTGAACGTGAGCGTGAGCGTGATCGCGAGCGGGTGACTGCGCCGGAGCATCCGCCGACCAGGCATGGTGACCTTGAGCATCAGCTGCAGGCGTCCCGAGGAGCGTGTGGTGCACGAGCCGCTCGCGATTCCATGCAACATGGCGGTGTAGCGACCAGGTGGTGAAGCCGGCATCGCGACGGCCAACCCTCTCTTTCGCAGGAGCAACCTACGGGCTCCGCGGCGCTCGAGCGCTCTGCGGATTGCTGCGAGCGCCGCGGTGAGATCTGCCGCGGA
>DATJOE010000109.1:0-15957 GCA_035507305.1 Solirubrobacteraceae bacterium
GCCCCGCGCACGATGCCGTCGATATCCGCTGCGTGGCGCTGGGCGCCGGGAGGTCCGCCGCCGACTCTACACTTCGCAGATGGCCGCGCTTGACGATGGACAGAACCTGGCCTCCGGAGGCGCAGGAGCCTCCGGGCCGCCGATGGACGCGCTGCCGATGCTCGCCGAGGAAGCGCGCGTCGTGCACGCGGAGGCGGTCTCGGCTGAGATCCTGCCGGCCCGTCAGGGCGCGGCTATCCCAGTCGTTCAGGCCGCGGCAGCCGCTGCGGGTGGGTTTGTCGCGGGCGCCGCGGTCGTTGGCCTCGTGGCGCGTCGCCAGCGGCGCTCGGCGGCGCTCGGGCGAGGCCGCCAGGCAGGTCGCCGGCTCGGCCGTGGCACACGTCGCGGCAACGCGGGCGAGCTCGTGCAGATCGTCGGTAGCCGTTCGCTGCTGCTCGACGTGCACCTGCTCGGCGGGCGCGACTAGCGCCCGGCGCACGCGGGGCGGGGCCGTGAGCGAGGCGTCCGCGATCGTCGAGCGACGCGTCGAGGTGCGCCCCGCCGGACCCTTCCGGCTGCCTCGTGCGGGTATGGACGGGATGCTGCGTCGTCGCGGCGGCGTGCTCGAACGACTGCTGCATCACGGAAGTGCGCCGGTCTTGGTACGTGTCGCGCAGACCGCTCCCGACGCGGTCCTGTTTGGGGCGCGCGCCGCTGGGACGGACGCGGCCGACTATGGGATCAAGCGGATGCGCTTCGCGCTCGGTGTGGACGACGACCTGCGTGCCTTTCACCGTCGCTTCGCGCGCGACCCACTGATCGGCCGGTCGCTCAGCCGCCGTCCATGGTTGCGCGTGCGGCGTCGCCCCGAGCCGTTCGAGGCGCTCGCGTGGGCCGTCTGCGAGCAGCTGATCGAGTACGAGCGCGCGGTTGCGATCGAGCGTCGGCTGCTCTCGGCCTTCGGGCGGCGCTGGGTCGGCTGGGACGGGGTGGCAAGCGCGCTACGCGACCTGCCGACCGCGCAAGCGCTCGCGGGCGTGGCCCCGGCCCGTCTGGAGTCCTTCGATCTCGCGGCCTGTCGCGCGATCACGCTCGTGCGCGCGGCACGCGAGGTGGCCAAGGGCCGTGTCGACCTGTACAGCTCAGACCACGAGGGATCCTGGCGGCGGCTGCGCGCGATCTCGGGAATCGGCAGTTGGACGCTGGAGATGCTCGCGCTGCACGGCCAGGGGCGCTATGACCAGGTCCCCGCGGGCGACGTAGGCCTACTCAAGCTCGTGGGCCGGCTACTCAGTGGGGGTGATCCCTATGCGCGCGCGCAGGAGCACGAGGTGCGGGCGTTCTTTGCCCCGTATGAGGAGTGGGCTGGGCTTGCTGCCGTGCACGCTTGGGCCTGAGACCTATGCTTTTGCAATGTCGGCGACCACGCGTGCAGGACGCGGCGACGCGCTGTCAGCCCCAAAGACGCCCGCTGGGGAGGTCGAACGCGGGGAGGCCGCCCAGGCCGTAGCTGGTGTGACCCGGGTTCTTGTGATCGAGGACGAGCCTGGGATCGCCGACTTCGTTCAGCGCGGGCTGGAGGCCGAGGGGTTCGCGGTGCAGAGCGCGCCTGACGGGATTGAAGGTGAGCGCCTGGCCGCGAGCGGCGACTGCGACGCGGTCGTGCTCGACCTGATGCTTCCGGGTCGCTCGGGGATGCAGATCCTCGACACCTTGCGGCGGGAGCGACCGGCGATGCCCGTGATCGTGCTGACCGCGCGCGGAGAGGTCGAGGATCGGGTCGCGGGCCTGGAGGCTGGCGCAGTCGACTACATCGTAAAGCCGTTCTCGATCGCCGAGCTCATCGCCCGCGTGCGCGCGCACCTGCGTGTCCTTGAGCAGGTCTCCACGAGTGTCTTGCGCGCCGAGGGCATCGAGCTGGATCTCCTCACCCGCAAGGTCCGTCGCGACGGCGATGCGGTCATGCTTTCGACGACCGAGTTCGAGCTGCTTGCCTTCTTGATGCGCCACCAAGGACGGGTGGTCTCGCGCGAGCAGATCCTTCGCGGAGTGTGGGGATACGAGCACGACCCCGCTACCAACGTGGTCGACGTCTACGTCGGCTACCTACGGCGCAAGCTCGGCACCGCGAGTGACCCCGCGCCGATCTTCACCGTGCGCTCGGTGGGCTACCGCCTGGGGGGCGCGGCCTGAGCGGATGCGCGGTCAGCGCGAACGCTGGGCGAGGATTGGCCTGCGCTGGCGCTTGGCTGGGTGGATCGCGCTCGTCACGCTGATCTGCACCGGGGTTGCGTTCCTCGCGGTCTACCGCGACACCGGAACCCAGCTGCGCAGGCAGATCGACGGTGAGCTCGCCGGCTACGCCAATGGCCTCGCTCACGCGCTCACCTACGCAAGCCCGCGCACGGCGTCGGGCGTTTATGCCGAGGCCGGCGAGTACGTCCGTGACCAGTCATTCGCTGCCGGTTCGACCGTGCTGTTCGTGACGGTGCCTGGGCGCGGCACGGTCACAAACCGCCCCGAGCTGTTTTCGGGCTCGGTCGTTCCCGACGAGGGGGAGAGCGTGGCCGAGCAACGGCACGAGAACGCTCTCGCGCGCAGATTGCTGGACGGGCCAAACGGCTACTCGACCGAGCCGCTCGGCGATGTTGGTGACATACGCCTGCTCAAGCGCAGCGTACGTATGGCTGACTCCAGGTGGGTCGTGCTCGGTGTCGGAGAGTCGCTCGCCGGCGTCGGCCACGCCCAAGCTAGCGTCGCCCGCGCCTTCGTCCTCGGCGGCGGTATCGCGCTGGCGGGCGCGCTGCTCGCGGCCTACTTGATCGGCACGCGCGTCTCGCGGCCGCTTCGCCGGATGGCTGCGGTGGCGGCGAAGGTCGACGGGGGCGATCTACACCCGCGGATCGAGGATCCGCGGGGCGAGGCACACGAGGTACGGGTGCTCGGCGATGCCTTTAACCACATGCTCGACCGGCTCACCGAGGCGTTCGCTGGTCAACGGGCGTTCGTCGCCGACGCCTCGCACGAGTTGCGCACACCGCTGACCGTGATCCGCGGCCAGCTCGAAGTGCTTGCCGCGCAGGACCGGCCCTCGCCCGTTGAGCTGCGGCGGGTCGAGCAACTGGTGCAAGCCGAGATCGCACGGGTCACTCGTTTGGTGGATGACCTGCTGCTGCTCGCGCGTAGCGAACAGGCCGAGTTCCTGCGCCCGCAATCGATTGAGCTACGCCCTTTTATCGAGCAGTTGTGGGATGGCTCGAGCTTGCTCGCCGATCGCCGCTTCGAGGTCGCGGGCGAGGTCCCCGACGGCGTACTGATCGCCGATCCCGATCGCGTAGCGCAAGCGCTGCGCAACCTCATCGGCAACGCGATCGAGCACACCGCGCCGGGCCACGGGCTCGTCCGTCTGCGCGCGCTTGACGTAGGCGATGGGCGTTTGCGACTGCTAGTCGATGACGATGGCCCAGGGATTCCCAGCGAGCAGCGCGAGCGCGTGTTCGACCGCTTCCACCGCACCGATACCGCGCGCGATCGTGCCTCGGGGGGCGCGGGCCTCGGCTTGTCGATCGTGCGCGCGATTGCCCGCGCGCACGGTGGCGAGGCGAGCGTGGGAAGCTCGATCGAGGGCGGGGCGCGCGTTGAACTGCTGATCGCTGGGTTTCAGGCCCGGGGGTTCGGCTCAGGGCACGAGCACGGCGGCGCCCTGCAAGCGCCCGGCGCGCAGGTCCGCTAGCGCCTCGTTCGCCTGCTCAAGCGGGTAGACCGTGACGCGGGTGTGCACGGGTACCTTGGGCGCGAGCGCAAGAAACTCATGCCCATCGGCTCGGGTCAGGTTCGCTACCGAGCGCACGACCCGCTCCTGCCATAGCGCGCTGTAAGGGAAGGAAGGTATGTCGCTCATGTGGATGCCCCCACACACCACGACGCCCGCCGGGGCGACAGCTGCGAGCGCGAGCGGGACGAGCTCGCCGATCGGCGCGAACACGATCGCCGCGTCAAGCGGCTGGGGCGGGAGGTCCTCCGAGCCGCCCGTCCAACTCACGCCCAGCTGACGAGCGAACGCCTGGGTGCGCTCGTCGTCCGCGCGCGTGAACGCGTACACCTCGCGGCCCTGCGCGCTTAGCACCTGCGCGAGGATGTGCGCGGAGGCGCCGAAGCCATATAGGCCGACGCGTCGCGCCTCGCCGCACATGCGCAACGCGCGGTAGCCGATCAGCCCCGCGCACATCAGCGGCGCGGCCTGCTCGTCGGGATAGTCCTCGGGGATTGGCAGGCAGAAGCGAGCATCGGCGACCGCGTACTCGGCCATCCCGCCGTCGATGTCGCGACCCGTGAAACGCGCGTGCGGGCACAGGTTCTCGCGTCCGCTGAGGCACCACTCGCATTCGCCGTCGGTCCAACCGAGCCAGGGAATGCCGACCCGATCGCCGACCGCGGGAAGCGTCGGTTCTTCGGGGCCATCGGCTGGGCGCGGCGGGACCGGCTCCCCGGCGTCCTGGACCGTGCCGACGATCTGGTGGCCGAGGATGCGCGGCGGCGAGTCGATCGTGACCTCGCCGTCGAGCAAGTGCAGATCGGTGCGGCAGATGCCGCAGGCGTGTACCCGGACCAACAACTGTCCCGGACCGGCGATAGGGACCTCGTGCTCGACCACACGCAATGGCCGTCCAACCTGCTCGAAGAGCATCGCGCGCATGCCGCTAGCCGAAGAACAGCTCCGCGGTCTCGTACAGCGCCGGGTCGAGCAGCTTCGGCTCGCGTAGAGCCTCGGCAAGCGGCGTGCGCACAATCGCGGTGCCGCGTAGGCCCACCATCGCGCCGAAGTCCCCTTCAAGCACGGCGTTCATCGCGGCGACGCCAAAGCGCGTCGCGAGCACGCGATCGAACGCGACGGGGCTACCGCCCCGCTGCACATGCCCGAGGATCGTCACGCGGCTCTCATACCCGGTAAGTCGTTCGAGCTCGCCCTCCAAGAGCACGCCGATCCCGCCTAGCCGCGCGTGGCCAAACGCGTCGATCGCCGCCTCCTCGCGGACTTGCAAAGTCCCCTCGCGCGGTATCGCCCCCTCGGCGACGACGACGATCGAGAAGTTCGGCCCGCGCACGTGGCGCTTGCGTAGGTGCTCGGCGACGTCCTCGACGTCAAACGGCCGCTCGGGCACGAGGATCGCGTCGGCGCCGCCCGCGATGCCTGCGTGCGTGGCGATCCAGCCCGCGTGGCGCCCCATCACCTCCAGCACCATCACGCGGTTGTGCGACTCCGCGGTCGTGTGCAGGCGGTCGATCGCCTCGGTCACGATCTGCACTGCGGTCTGGAAGCCAAACGTCACGTCGGTGCCGCCGAGGTCGTTGTCGATCGTCTTCGGCACGCCAACGACTGGCACGCCGTCTTCGTGCAGTCGCAGCGCGACGCCGAGCGTGTCCTCGCCACCGATCGGGATCAGCGCGTCGATCTCACGCGCCGCGAGCGTCTCGCGCACCGCCGCCGTGCCGTCGCGCCCCTCTGCGTAGGGGTTCGTGCGTGAGGTCCCGAGGATTGTGCCGCCTCTGGGCAGGATGCCCGAGGTGCTAATCAGCGTCAGCTCGTCGGCCTCATTTGCGAGCACGCCGGCCCAACCGTGGCTGAAGCCGACGAAGCTGTTGCCCGGCTCGGCCAGCCCACGGCGCACGACCGCGCGGATCACCGCGTTTAGGCCGGGGCAGTCACCGCCCCCGGTGAGCAGGCCGATACGCATGGACCCAGCCTAGAGCGCGGAGTCGCGTCGCCGGGGTCGGGCGCCGCTCGCGCCGCCGGTCCGGCCGTCCGTCAGATCCCTCGCCCGGGCAAGAACTCATTTGTGAACGGCACTCGCCCCGCGCTCGGGTCGTGATGGAGCAGTTCGTTGTGGAACATCCACGTCCCGAAAGAGGCCCACGCTGAGGGGCTCTGCCAGCCGTAAGGCTTGCCCGCTCCGCTGGGGATCATGGCGGGCAAAGTCTTTTCGACCGAAGCGAGCTGGAGCTTTGAGTCGAGCGAGGGGTTGGCCTTGATCAGCAGCGCGGCCGCTCCCGCGGGGTCGGCGCTCGCCTCGCGCTCGCCGCGCGTAAGCGCTTGCATGAACGCGCGCAGGTCTTGCCCGCGCTTGTGTGCCTCGTCTTCGCGTACGACGAGCACGAGCTCGTCGTAGGTGGGCACGCCCGCGCGGTCGACGGGGATGATCAGCGGGTGCTTACGCATCTGCTGCAGCTGCACACCCTCGACATTCCAGAAGCCGCCCAGCGTCGCGGCGACTTTGTTCGAGAGCATCGCCTGCACGAGGTTGTAGCCGACGTTGACTTCCTTGACGCTGGCTGGGTCGGCGCCCGCTGCTTTGACCGCGGTCTTCAGCTCGGCGGCTTGGTAAGGAATACCGGCAGTGCCGACGGTCTTGTCCGCGAGGTCGGCGACCTTGCGCACGTGTCCTTGCGGCAGCGCGATGATCGAGGTCAGCGGGCGCTGGATGAGCGCGCCGACCGAGACCAGCTTTAGCCCTTCATCGCGTGCGAGCAGCAGCTCGGGCTCATAAGAGATCGCCATGTCCGCGCGGCCTGCCGCGAGCAGCTTCAGCGGTTCGGCGGGGTCGGCGGGCGTTTGTGGTTTGACGTCGAGGCCCACCGCGTTGAAGTCGCCGTGAGAGATTGCCTCGTACAGCGCGGCGTGGTCGGCGTTCGGGAAGAAGTCGAGCACGACGTTAAACGGCTTGGCGCCGGGCGCGGCGATCGTGTCTTGCTTGGAGCCGCATGCCGAGCAGACGAGCAGCGAACAGGTCACGGCGAGCAGGGCAAGGGGGGTCCTCAAGCGATCTCTCCTCTCCGGGTGTGGGCCCACGGCGCGAGCACGCGCTCGGCCGCGGACAGGGCATAGAAGCAGAAGATCGCAAGTGCGAACAGCACGACGGCCGCCGCGTAGGCGCGCGGGGTCTGCAGTGCGGTTAGGTCGGCATTGATCTCGTGGCCGAGTCCTGCGTGCGCGCCGCTGGTCGCGGTCTGCGACTCGGCGATGTATGCGCCAATCACGCCGACCGCCAGCGCGATGCGCGCACCGCTGAGCGCTGCGGGCAGCGCCGCGGGCAGCTCCGCGAAGCGGAACGCCTGCCAGCGTGAGGCGTCCAACGTGCGCAGCAGCTTCAGCTGCTCGCGGTCGCTTGCGCCGAGCGCGTCAACCGTCGTCACGAGCACGGGAAAGAAGCAGATCAGCACGACCACCGCGAGCTTGGGCAGCACGCCGAAGCCCCACCAGAACACGAGCAACGGCGCGATCACCGCGACGGGGATCGCCTGCGAGCCCACTGCGAGCGGGTAGACCGCGCGGCGCAGGGGCTCGAAGAGATGCACCGCGACCGCGAGCGCGAAGCCGAGCGCGAGCGCGAGCAGGATGCCGAGTCCAACCTCAAGCGCGGTCGGGCCGAGGTTCGCGGCGAGCAGACCCGCGTTGTCCCACAGCGCCGCGCCCACCGCGTGCGGCGCGGGCAGCACAAACGAGCTACTGCCGCCGAAGTCCGCATACAGCTCCCAGGCGCCGATCAGGGCTAGCGCCAGCAGTGGCGGTGCGAGCATGGAGGCCCACCTCGCGCCCGCTCGATCGCGCCGGCTCACCGCGTCCCCGCCCCTCGCGCTAGCTCGGCGAGCGTTCGCTCGCGCAGGGCCACGACGCCCGCGTCGGTGCGCCCGCGCGGGCGTGGCAGTGCGACCTCGATCTCGGCGATCGCCCGACCCGGGCGTGGCGAGAGAACGAGCGCGCGATCGCCGAGCAGGATCGCCTCCTCGACGTCATGGGTCACCAGCACGACTGTGCGGGGCTCGCGGAGCAAGGCGCCCGCCAGCCAATCTTGCATCTCGGCGCGGGTGATCGCGTCCAGCGCGCCGAACGGCTCGTCCAAGCAAAGGACCGGCTTTTCGGAGAGCAGCGTGCGCAGGAAGGCGACGCGTTGACGCATCCCGCCTGAGAGTTCGTTCGGACGAGCGTGCTCGAATTCCTCCAGGCCCAGCTCCGCGAACAACGCCGCCGCGCGCGAGCGCGCCTGCGGACGAGGCACGTGGGCCAAACGCAGTGCGAGTGCCGCGTTGTCGAGCGCGTCAAGCCAAGGCAGCAGCAGGTCGCGCTGGGGCATCAGCACCGCGGGGTCGCTGTGTACCCGGCCGCCGTCGGGTCGCTGTAGTCCGCAGATCAGCTCAAGTAGCGTCGTCTTGCCGCAGCCGCTGGGGCCCACGATCGTCAGTAGCTCGCCGGGGGCCACCTCTGTCGAGATGCCCGCTAGTGCCTGTAGTTGTTCTCCGGAAGAGGCGCCGGGGAAGCTCTGCCGCACGTCTTGCAATTCGATCGCGCCGGCCCGCCGCGGCGTCGGCGCCTTTGGTGGCGCTGCGCGGGCCTTCAGTTCGATCGCCACTTCGCTCCCTTCGCGGGCATTACCCCACAGGTTCAAAGGGTCGACGTCGCCTAGTGGACGTCATCTCAGCCGGCCTGCCGCCAGCCCCCCTGTGTCTGTCGTTGTGAACGCGATGCTATCGCGCTCAAGCCGCGACGACCGGGCGCGTCAGCGCGCGCACGAAGTCCTCGAGCTGCGCGGTGGTCCAGCACTCAAAAGCGGTGCAGAACTCCTCGTATGCAGAGATCACGGAGTCGCCGTAGTTCCAGTACAGGCGGGGCTCAGGGTTCAGCCAGAATGTGCGTCCCGCGCGCGCGGCGATCTGCGCGAACACGTCGGCGCGTGGGTCGCGCCCGTTCGTGCGGGCGTCGCCCAGCACGATCACCGTCGCACGGGGGTGCAGGTCATCCTCGACCTGCACAAGGAACTCCGACCATACGCGGCCGTAGTCGGTGTAGCCAGAGATGTCCGCGACGCCCGCGTCGCTTGAGATCCGCTCGCTGACCGCCTTGAAGTTGCGCTCGTGTTCGAAGATGTCAGTGACCTCGGAGATCCGCTCGATGAACACGAACGAGCGCATCTTGCGGAATGTGTCGTGCAGCGCGTGCAGTACCGAGAGGAAGAACACCGAGGCTGAGGTAACGCTCGTGGAAACGTCGCAGAGCACGTAAATCTCAGGGCGTTTCGGGCGTTTGGGGCGGAACTTCAACTCGACGGGCACACCGCCGGTCTGCAGCGACGCGCGCATCGTGCGGCGCACGTCGACCTGTGCGTGCTTGCGGTGCCCGCGCATCTGGTTTCCCTGTGTAGCCAGACGCCGGCGCAGTTGGGCGACGACGCGGTGCACCGCCGCAAGGTCGGCGAGCGGACCTGACGGCAGCGCGCGGTCCAGCTCGCCGAGCGGGCGCGAGGGCGGCAGGTTGCCCGTGCGCTCGATCTGCGCTCGCTCGAGCTCGCGCCGCAGCAGCGCCTCGAAGCGCCGCAGCGCCTCGCGCGGCACACCGTCGCGGCGTGGGTCCTCCTCGGGTAGCTCGGGTTGGGGCTCGGCGCGCAGGCCGAGTGCCCGGCGGATCCGCTGCACGTCAACGCCGATCACGCCCGAACCCTCTTGGCGTCGGGCGAAGGCCGCGATCGCCATCCGCGCGAGGTCGCGCATCGCGCCCTCGGTGCCGTCCTTCAGCGCCTGGGCGATCTCCGCGCGCAGCGCGTCCAGCTCGTCCTCGGTCAGGTCGGCCAGCGCGGCGAGGTCTTCCTCGCGCACGCCCTCGCGAGTCGCTGCCAGCTCGACCGCGCGGAAGAAGAAGCGCTCGAATACCAGCTCGAAGATTCGCCGGTCCTCCTGGCTCTTGGCGAGCGTCGCCGCGAGCGCCTCGCGGAAGTCCTCCCGCGTGGTCCAGTCGATCTCGGCGAGCACCGCGAACGCGTCGAGCAGCTCGGACGT
The DNA here is from genome assembly GCA_035507305.1 of Solirubrobacteraceae bacterium. Classification (GTDB taxonomy): domain Bacteria; phylum Actinomycetota; class Thermoleophilia; order Solirubrobacterales; family Solirubrobacteraceae; genus Palsa-744. Next base: position 9,805 of record DATJOE010000109.1, read on the forward strand.
GCCGACCGCGACGCCCTCGGCGCGCAGTTCCTCGCCGAACTCCAGGATCCGCGCGGGTAGGCCTTCGGGGCCTCCGTCTTGTCCGGCGGGTGGGACGCTCTCAGGCGACATCGGCCGGCGAGCCCAGCTTCAGCCCGACACGCTCGGCGACTACGTCCATGTCGGTGCGGTGCTTGACGATCACCGACATCGTCTCGGTGAACGTGTCCGCGTCGATGTCCTGCACTCCGAGCAGCAGCAGGGCACGCGCCCAGTCGATCGACTCCGCGATCGACGGAGGCTTCTTCAAGTCGAGCGCGCGGACCATGCCAATCACCTCGACCAGCCGTCGCGCGACGATCTCGCTCAGCTCCGGCGTGTGCAGGCGCACGATCTGAAGCTCGTGCTCCAGCTCGGGGTAGTCGAGCCACAGGTACAGGCAGCGGCGCTTCAGCGCCTCGGTCAACTCGCGTGAGTTGTTCGAGGTCAGCAGCACGATCGGGTGCGTGCGCGAGGAGACGCGTCCAAGCTCGGGGATCGAGATCTGGAAGTCGGATAGGACCTCCAGCAACATCGCCTCGAACTCCTGGTCGGTCTTGTCGATCTCGTCGATCAAGAGCACGACCGGCTGCTCGGAGGCAATCGCGGTCATCAGCGGACGCGCCAGCAGGAACTCCTCGCCGAAGATGTCCTCCTGCACAGCGTCCCAGCCCGTGCCCGAGGCCTCGGCCTGGATGCGCAAAAGCTGCTTGCGGTAGTTCCACTCGTACAGCGCCTTTGCCTCATCCAGGCCCTCGTAGCACTGCAAGCGCACGAGCTCACGGTCGAGGTACTTCGCGAGCGCCTTCGCCAGCTCGGTCTTGCCCACTCCCGCGGGGCCCTCGACCAGCACGGGCTTGCCGAGCTTGGTCGCGAGGAACGAGACGAGCGCGGTGGACTCGCCCGGCAGGTAGCCGACCGAGCGCAGGCCCGCGGCGACGTCTTGCACTGAGCTGGGCGTCATCGTCAGGCCATCATAGGTGGCGGCCCTTAGCTTGCACCCGGCGAGCGGATCGAGAAGACTGCAGGAATGGGAGCCGTAGTGCATGGACCGGGCGAGGGCGAGCGCCATCCCGCTGGGGCCTCGGAGATCGTGATCAAGGCGACGGGGGAGGACACGGCGGGGTCGTTCTTCCTGTCCGAGACCACGATTGAGCCCGGCTTCCCCGGCCCGCCGCCGCACGTCCACGATCGCCTGCACGACATGTTCTACGTGCTGGAGGGCACGCTCACGATGCGCCTGGAGGAGGACACCCACGAGGTGCGGGCGGGTACGTTTGTCTGTGTGCCGCCCGGCGTCGTGCACACGTTCCGCAACGCCAGCGAGCGGCCGGTGCGCTTCTTGAATTTCAACACCCCGTCGGGCTGGGAGAACTACATGCGGGAGCTGGCTGCCGCGGCGAAGGACGGCCCGCTCGACTCCGCGACGATCGGCCGGATCGCCTCGCATTACGACTTCCGGGCGGTCTAGATCGCCGCTGCTAGCGTTCGCGCGGCGGCTCCTCCTCGAAGGACATCTGTTCCGCGGGGGGCGGCGGATAGCGCGGCCGTTCCTGCCGCCGCACCCGCTCCGTCGCGGCCTGCGTCGCGGGCGTAGGGGTGAGGGGGACCGTCTCGACGACGTCCTCGTTACGCTCCCCGTACCCGTCCGCGGGATCTGGAGGGGGGGTGCCGTGGGAAGGGCGCTCGCGCCGCGCCAGCGGTGGTGCTCCCCGTTCGTCTGCCCGAATCAGTCGCCCAAAGTAGGCGAGCGCGAGCGCGAGCAGCAGCGCGATAAAGATGCCCCACTGCACGCCTACGGTGGTAACGAACCGCTGATTGCCTTGCAGACCGGGCTTGTCGAACAGGCGGTAGAAGATCAAAAGCGCGGCCCAGGCGCCGGCGATCGTGACGATCAGCCCATCGCCGCCGGGCAACTGGAAATCGCGCTGCTCGGCGCGCGCGAACAGCACCGCGAGCACGCCGACGCTGACGAGCAGTACGGCGGCCTCGACGAACGAGAACGCGCCGAAGGCGCTGAGGCTCTGCTCGGCTGAGCTCGCCGCGCCTTTGACGACGACGGTGCTCGTCTTGCTGTACCACGGCAGCAGCATCGAGACGAACAGGCCGAGCGAGATCACCGCCGCGAGCCGCCGGTCCCGGCCAAGCGCGCCCCACGCGTTGAGCAGCCTCATCATCTCTGTTCAGTCTAGGCGCGCTCCGGCGTGAGGTTGCCGCCTCGCGGCGCCCAGGCGCAGGCGCTCTAACCGTGCGAGACGACGATCGTGCCGGTGGCGGTGGCGAAGTTGCCCGCGGGGTCCGTGGCGCTGACGGTCACGTTGAATGTGCCCCCGCCGCTCGGCGTCTTCCACAAAAGCTTGGGCTTGCCGGCGCTAACGTAGGCGCTGTTTGTCCACACGGTCCGCGCGCCCTGGTGCACCGTCAGGCGAACCGTGGAGACCTTCGAGAGCGAGACCTGCACGCCCGCCCGCGTGCCGCCCTTGAGTGTCTTTGTCAGGAGCGAGATCACCGGTGGGGTCTTCAAGTAGCTCGTGAATTTCTGGGCAGTCGTGCAGTAGATCTGATCTCCCGCGATCGGCGTCACGGGTGGCGTGCTCGTCGCGGCAGCCCGCGCCCGCACGGCACGCGCGGCTTTCGCGCTCTGCGTCCCGGTTCCGGGTTCGGTGCCTCCCGAGGGCGTCGTGGGCTGGGGAGTGGTCGGCGCGGTCGTCGTCATGGTCGTAGTGGGGGCGGTGGTCGTCGTTGTCGTCGTGGGCGGCGGCGCCTGCCCAACGCTCATCGGCGGCCCTTTGCGCGTGCGTTCGCAGAGGTGCTGAAGGAATTCGGTAAGCAGTTCGTGGTAGTTCAGGTTCGATTCAGAGAACTGGTCGTACAGCGACCAGGCGCCGGTGTCGTAGTGAGGCGTCTCGACCCGCGCCTCGGCGTCACCCGCTTCGAACAGCTTCAGCCCGAGCGGGTCCTTGGTGATCTGCGTGTAGTCGTAGAGGCCGACGACGGCCTGGATGAAGCCGTTAAGGATGCGGTCGCTCGGCGCGTAGGTGTACTCGGCGTACTCCGCGCCCGCGGGGGTCTTCACCTGCACGCCACTCGACGGCGGCGTCTGGAAGATGCCGAGCGCCTGCTGAGCCGCGTCGCGTAGGGGCTGTTCCTTAAAGCGTGACCACGCCCGGGCGAGCACCTGCAGCGCGGTTCCCTGCGAGAGCCCGCTCGTCCAGGGCGGCTTGCCGCCGTCGAATCCAAACATGTACTCCCAGGCGATCCCGCCCGCGCGTTTTGTCGCGAGCGGCAGCACTTCGCCGAGCAATTGGCGCAGGTTCGAGTTTTCTTTGCCAGAAAGGTAGAAGCCGTTGGCGGCGCCGAACGTGCCGAGCCACTGGATCTGGATGCCCTGGCCCGCGTAGTGCTCCCAGACAATCTTCGACCCTGGGAAGCTGACGCGTACGCCGCTGCCGACGAGCGGTTCGGTCGTCCACCACTGGCGGTTGTGTTCGAGCGTGAAGAAGATCACGGGCAGACGCGAGGGAATGAAGTATCCGCCCGCGGCCATCGCTTGCGTGTTGGCGATCACCGCGCCGAGTTCGGCGCGGCGCGTGCCGCTCAGCCGCGAGAGCGAACGGGTCGCGGCGTTGTAGGCGCTCGCGTACTTCGTGTATTCGGTCTGCGTGATCTGCCCGCTGCGTTGCAGGCCCTGAAGCGCGCTGGACACCGTCGGCTTGGCCGTCGCGGCCCCGGCGGGCGCGGCGGGAATCGCGAGGGCGAGCACGCTGAGGGCGAGCGCTGCGAGGGACCTGGCGCGCACCGGGCGCATCCTAGGAGCGCGGGTCGCGCTCCCTGCAGGGCCGCTTGCAGCGCGGGTCGTGAACCAGATGCGCACGTGCCCGGAACACGCGCGCAGGCACGCGAGTTGCGGCAGCGTATATACGGTTGCTATCGCGGGGCGAAAACGCGAAGCCGCTACGGACGGTCAGTGCTTCCCAGGGCCGGTGCCGATGCCGCACCCGAAGCCGCGCTCGGAGTCGCGTCCCGAAGCCGCCCCTAGGCTATTCGGCCTCGAGCTCCTCGAGCTCGTCGGGTTCGAGTTCGTCCTCGTCGTCCTCGACGTCGTCGCCGTCGTCGAGCGCTTCGCCGCCGGGCTGGTAGGTGCTGCGGAACTCCTCAATCAAGTCGTCACGTCTGTCCTCATCCAAGGGCAGTTCGTCAGAGATCAGCACCCACTCGGTGCTGTCGAAGTCCTCTGACTCGAAGATCTCGTGGTCGACCTCTGGTGAGTCGTCGACGATGACGAGTACCTCGGTCGAAGGGTTGAAGTAGGTGCCGGGACGGATCGTCAGCTCGTCCAGCGCAAAGCGGCGGGCGTCTTTCATGGCGCCGTTTATACCCGACCCCGCGAGCTGCCGTTGTTAACGCTCGACGCGTTCAGTGCACCCGATGCGTTTAGCACTCAGGAGGGATTGAGCTCGTCAAGCGTTCGCTTGACCTCGGCCTCGACGTCCAGCGGCTCGAGTCCTTGGCGCGCGCGCCGTTCGTTGCGGGCGACGACGAGCTGGCGTACCTCGGTGGCGAGCCCGGGGTCGTGGCCGGTATGCGGCAGCGGCTCAAGCAGCCGCGCGACCTCGGCGTCGATGTCGAGCGGGGCTTCGCCGCGGCCGACCATGCGCGCGCTGCGGGCGCTGAGCATCTGGCGGATTTCTTGCTCCTGCTCGACGCGGTCGGCGGCCGAGCCGGGCGGAGGCGCCGGCAGTTCGGGCCCGGGGTCGCGTTCGACCTCGAGACCTCCGTCGCCGATGTGGTCGAACAGGCTGCCGCGGCTGAAGAGGAAGACGAGCGACATGACGACGGACAGCGCGACCGCGCCGAACACGACGATCGGGAATGCGCTTTGGAGCACGAGGGCCAGGCTGTTCGCCACGTTTTGATTGTTGCCGATACCACTGCGCTCCGCTACCCTGCGTCCCTGGGGTTGACTGACCAGTCAATCACCGTCGAATGTCAACAGCGCGCGGCACCCGACGAGGCGCCGGCAGCGAACCGCCACCTAGTAGGGGGATTTCCAAGAATGGTCGATTTCACGCTCACCGACGAGCAGAAGAACCTGCGCGAAATGGCGCACGACTTCGCGGTCAAGGAGATCCGCCCGGTCGCGTGGGAGTACGACAAGGCCGGCACCTGGCCGCAGGACATCATCGAGAAGGCGTGGGAGGTCGGCTTGATGAACTCGCACATCGAGGAGGCCTACGGCGGCGCTGGCGCGGGCTACCTCGACGGCTGCCTGATCGAGGAAGAGCTCTCGTGGGGCTGCTCGGGAATCCAGACCTCGCTCGGCTGTAACGGCCTCGCAACGGCGCCGATCGCGCTCGGCGGCTCTGAGGAGACGAAGAAGAAGTACCTGGGGATGCTGACCGAAGCCCCGAAGCTTGCGTCGTTCTGCCTGACGGAGCCGGACGCGGGCTCGGACGTCTCGGGCATGCGCACGACTGCCGTGAAGAAGGGCGACAAGTACGTGATCAACGGCAGCAAGTGCTTCATCACGAATGGCGGCTACGCCGACTACTACACGGTCTACGCGAAGACCGACAAGGACGCGGGTCACCGCGGGATCAGTGCGTTCGTGGTCGAGCGCGACTGGGGCGTTGTGGTGGACAAGAAGGAGGACAAGCTCGGGCAGCGCGCGTCGAACACGGCGACGATCTCGTTCAACGACGTCGAGGTCCCGGCGGAGAACCTGCTCGGCGAGGAAAACAAGGGCTTCAAGCTCGCGATGATGACGCTCGACCGCACGCGCCCGGGCGTGGCGGCGATGGCGACGGGCATCGCGCGCGCGGCGTTCGAGTTCGCGACGGACTACTCGCGCGAACGCGTTCAGTTCGGCGTCCCGATCGCGATGCACCAGGCGGTCCAGTTCATCATCGCGGACATGGCGACTGAGATCGAAGCGGCACGCCTGTTGACCTGGAAGTCGGCGGCGATGCTCGACGCGGGCGAACGCAACACACTCGTGTCCTCGCACGCAAAGCGCTTCGCGGCGGACACGGCGATGAAGACCGCGACCGAAGCCGTGCAGGTCTACGGCGGCTACGGCTTCATCAAGGAGTACCCGGTCGAGAAGCTGTTCCGCGACGCGAAGATCATGCAGCT
>DATJOE010000110.1:0-3387 GCA_035507305.1 Solirubrobacteraceae bacterium
GCGCGAGGATCGCGACCGGCACCGCGCAGCACGCGAGCATCCGTGCGGCGGGTCTGGCGACAGACTTGCGTAGAGCTCGTGTGAACATCGTTTCCCCCGGGGATGGCGTTGACGTTGTCCGTGGAATGATGGAGCAGGAGCCGGTCGCCCGGCTCCTGGGCGAGGGCAAACCGACAAAGGACTGAGCAGATGGCGATCTCCAAGTACGAGGCAGAGCAGATCGAGAAGGCGAACGCGACCGGACGGCGACCCGTGGTCTTCATCCATGGGCTATGGCTGTTGCCGAGTAGCTGGGATCGCTGGTCGACGGTCTTCGAAGAAGCGGGCTATGCACCGCTCACGCCCGGCTGGCCCGACGACCCGCAGACGGTCGAGCAGGCCAACGCGAAACCCGAGGTGTTCGCGCACAAGTCGGTCGGCGACGTCGCCGACCACTTCGGCGAGGTGATCGGCATGCTGCGGGAGAAGCCCGTGGTGATCGGGCACTCCTTCGGCGGGCTGCTCACCCAGATCATCGCCGGGCGGGGTCTATCGCAGGTCTCGGTCGCGATCGACCCCGCGCCGTTCCGCGGCGTGCTGCCGCTGCCGATCTCCGCGCTGAAGTCGGGTAGCCCAGTGCTCGGCAACCCTGCGAACCGCAACCGGGCGGTGCCACTCACCTACGAGCAGTTCCGCTACGCGTTCACGAACGCCGTGCCCGAGGAAGAGGCCAAGCAGCTCTATTCGGAATTCGCCGTGCCCGCCGCGGGCCTGCCGCTGTTCCAGGCCGCGACCGCGAACCTGAACCCCTGGACCGAGGTGAAGGTCAAGACCAAGAACCCTGAGCGCGGCCCGCTGCTGATCATCAACGGCGAGAAGGATCACACGATCCCGTGGGCGATCGCGAACGCATCCTTCAAGAAACAGAAGCGCAACGAGGGCGTGACCGAGATCGTGGAGATGCCCAACCGCGGGCACTCGCTGACGATCGACAGCGGTTGGCGCGAGGTCGCGGACACAGCGCTCGACTTCGTCAAGCGCTTCACATAAGCGGATCGGGAGCCCGCGTGCCGTCCACTAAGAACTCGTCGATCGAGCTTGTCCTCGCCGACGTCGACGGCACGCTGGTCACCGACGAGAAGGAGCTGACGCCGCGCGCGATCGACGCGGTTCACGCGCTGAAAGCGGCCGGGATCCACTTCGCGGTAACGAGCGGCCGCCCCCCGCGCGGCATGGAAATGCTCGTAGAGCCGCTCGCGCTTGCGCTGCCGCTCGCGGCGTTCAACGGCGGGCTCTACGCGCGCCCGGACATGTCGGTGATCGAAGCGCGCACGATCGACCCCGAGTTGGTCGCGCCCGCGATCGAGCTGATCGAGCAGTACGGGCTCGACGCCTGGCTGTATCGCGGCAGTGACTGGCTCGTGCGCGACGCGAAGGCCCCGCACATCCGCAAAGAGGCCGACACCGTCCGCTTCGAGCCGACCGTCGTCGAGAGCTTTGATGGGATCGAAGACGGGATCGCGAAGATCGTCGGTATCAGCGACGAGCTAGACCACGTCGCCGAGGCGGAGTCTGCGGCGCAGGAGCGCTTCGGCGATCACGTCTCCGCTGCGCGCTCGCAGCCCTACTACCTCGACATCACCCACCCCGAAGCCAACAAGGGCGCGGTGGCGAAGTACTTCTCTCGCGAATATGGAATCGCCGCCGAGCGGATCGCCACCCTGGGCGATCAGCCCAACGACGTGCTGATGTTCGTCCAGTCCGGCTTGTCGATCGCGATGGGCAACGCCGGGCCTGAGGTGCAGAGCGCCGCGCGGCGGGTGACTGCCTCCAACGAGGAAGACGGCTTCGCGCTTGCGATCGAAAAGTTAGTGCTCGGCGGCGAGTGAGGTCATCGCGGCGATCAAGCCGTCCAGCACCGCCCACGCGGTTAGCGGTCTTCTCCGGTCCTAGTTCCCTGGGACGAGGCTAGTCAGAGACGGATGACGCGGGGCGTGCCGCCTCCGAGTCTGAGAAAGCCGTCGAAATAGGCGCGAATTGCAGGGCAAGATTGGGGTCAAGCATTAAACGGGGAGCGGACTCTTTCGTTTTGCTGAGCCCGCCATTTCCGAAAGTTATGCTCGCCCAATTCGGTCAACGAGCGCGAGGAGCGAGATGAGAATCGGGCGGCATGCACCTACAGCAACGCGGCGACTGCTGATGGCGGTGACGCTGATCAGCCTGGTGTCGCTCCTCTCGTTGGCGAGCACCGTCGCACTGGCGACGACACCGTCGGTGATCATCGGGGTCACGGACGGCACCGGCTGGGGCGAACCGGACTCTCTCAAATTCCGCGAATACGGCTTTGCCTCTGAGCGCTTGGATGCAAACCCGGGTCACATCGCCGAATCGATCGGGCTCGGCTGGAAGAACGACATCGTGATCGTCGGCAACACGAACGACGAAGAAGCACTCAGCAAAGTGAACATCACGAAATGGACCGAAGAAACGCTCGCGCAGGTCAAAGAACAGGCGGCGCACGGCGTGACGCTGATGGAGGTCGGCAACGAGATGTTCCTGAAGGGGTCCTGCGGCGAAGGCTGCTACCAGCAGAAGGAACCAGCCAAGTACGCCGAAATGTTCGTCTCCCTCTCGAAAGCGGTCGAAGAATCGGGCATCACGGGGGTCAAGCTGTTGTTTAATAGCTATGGCGACTACGAGGAAAGTAAAGGCGGTCCATGGTCACAGGTCTGCTGCGGTGGAGGTTGGCTTGCCACGGCTGAGAAAGCCAAGCCGGAACTGCTCAAACGCGTCGCGGGCTTCACCATGCACCCCTATGGTGAAGTCGGAGAAAACAAAGAAAACGACTGGGGTCCGGTGGCGCTGAAAGTCGAGCACGAACAAGCGGTGTCGCTCGGCTTCGAACACACCGACTACTACGCGACGGAGTTCGGCGTACAGTTGAACGAGCCTGGCCCAACCGGTTCGACCTCGGCAGCGAACCAGGCGGAAAGAATCAAAGCGGTGCTCACCGAACTGATCGGGTATGGGTTCGTGAAGGGCATCTGGTACTACCAGACACACGACGACGGCACCGGTAAATGGGGACTGATCGAACCGCAGGAAAGCGGCGAAAGCCCGTTCGTCACACGGCCCGCATTGGAAACGGTGGCGAACTTCACCAAAAGCTATACGACGACGCTGGTGGGGGACCCATCAGCAACTTACTCCGTTGCCGACCAGACATCGGTCGGGCGTGAGGAAACATTTCAGTTCGCCGCCACCTACACGGGCAAAATCGAAGAACTCCAGTTCCGCACGAACGGGACCGCGAATACTGGCGTGAGCAGCGTAGTACTCGGGGTGTTCGCCGACAGCAGCGGCAAACCGGGCGAACTGCTCGGCCAGGCGACGGCCTCCGGTGAACCC
>DATJOE010000111.1:0-15729 GCA_035507305.1 Solirubrobacteraceae bacterium
GCCGACGATCGGGCTGACGGCGACGACGGGCGCGGCTGCCTCGGCGAGCGCCTCGCGCATCCCGGGCACCGCGAGGATTGGCCCGATCGAGGCGAGCGGGTTGGAGGGCCCGATCACGATCGCCCGCGCTCGGGCGATCGCGTCGAGCGCGGCCTGGCTGGGGCGCGCCTGCTCTGCGCCGCGGAACTCCAGGCCCTCGACGGGGCCGGCGGCGCGCTCGCGGATCATGAACTCCTGGAAGGAGCGCCAGCCAGAGGGGTTTCGCACCCAGGTACGCACGGGGTCATCGCTCATCGGCACGACGCGCGCGCCGAGGCCGAGCTGGTCCGCGAGGTGGGCGTGCACGTCGCTCGCGCTGCGACCTTCGGCGAGCAGCCGGGCGCGCTCCAAGCACCAGGCGAGGTCGCGGTCCCCGAGGTTGAACCAGATCTCGGAGCCGAGCGCGCGCAGCGCGTCCATCACGGTGAACGTGTCGCCCGCGAGGCCCCAACCCCGCTCGTCGATCTCATCGGCGAGCCAGAAAGTGACGAGGTCGGGATCGGGGGAGACGTGTGCGCCGTAGATCTCGATGTCATCGCCGGTGTTGGCGATCACAGTGAGGCGCGAAGCCCCGACCATGTCGAGCATGCCGCGCGCGAGCTTCGCACCGCCGGTGCCTCCGGCGAGCACGACGACCTCGCCCTCGAACCCCGTGGCACTCACTCCCAGTTGGGATCGGGCAGGCCGGTTAGGCGGATTCCGGCGTGCGCCTTGTAGCGGCTGTTGACGCCGATCAGCATCGCGGTGAGCGACTCGGTGATGCGCGACATCTCCAGACGCCCGCAGTCCACGCAGCGCAGCCCGTCGATTCGCTCGATCAAAAGCGCGGCCTCGGTCTTGTCGGCGCGCTTGTCGCCGCAGATCAGCACATCCTGTTCGAGCGGGTGATCGAGGTCGGTGAGCGAAGCGGCGCTGACGGTGTGCAGCGCGGAGACGACGCGCACGCCATCGGGGACCATCTCGGCGGCCTGCTGCGCGGCGGAGCCCTGCCAGACGCCGACGATCCGCGTGGCCTTGCCCCCGACTGCGGCAGCCAGGGGGACGGTGGCGTCGACCAAAAGCTGCCCGGGCTCGAGCACCTCGCGCAGGTTGTTGAGCGTCTCGGAGTGGTTACGAAACGGGACGCTGAGCACGACGATCGGGGCGGAACGGGCCGCCTCGGTGTTCTCGTGCCCGGTGCACGAGGCGCCGGGGATCGTCTCGCGCGCTCGCTGGGCGGCTTCCTCGGCACGCCCGGCGTCGCGGGAACCGATCGCGATCGGGACCCCGGCGCGGGCTAGCCGGGTGGCAAGCCCGAAGCCGAGCGCGCCGGAGGCGCCGATGATCGCGACGGGGCCGGTCGCGGCAGGGTCCTGGCTCGCCATCGCGGCGAGTATAGGCTGGGAGGTATGCCGAACAGGGTGAGGATCAGGGAGGTGGGTCCGCGGGACGGCTTCCAGAACGAGCCGGAGACGATCCCGACGGAGCGGAAGGTCGAGCTGATCGACGCCCTGGCCCGTACGGGCCTGCGACGGCTGGAGGTGACGAGCTTCGTGCGCGCGGACGTGATTCCGCAGCTGGCGGACGCGGCGGAGGTACTGGCGCGGATCGACGTGCCGCAGGAGGTCTCGCTCAGTGTGTTGATTCCCAACGCGCGCGGCCTGGAAGCCGCGCTCGCGGTGCGCGAGCAGAGTGAGTCGAGCCGCCCGGCGTTCGATGAGATCAACGTGTTCATGTCGGCCTCGGAGACGCACAACCGCAAGAACGTGAACCGCTCGATTGCGGAGTCTTTGCAGGCGCTGGAGGGAGTGCTGTCCCGCGGGCGCGAGGAGGGCTTGCGCTGTGAGGGCGTGATCTCGACGTCGTTCGGCTGCCCGTATGAGGGCCAGGTGCCGCCCGAGCACGTGCTGGAGATCGCGACGCGGCTACGCGACGCGGGCGCGCAGGAGATCGGCTTCGGGGACACGACTGGGATGGCGAACCCGCGCCAGGTCGCGGAGTTCTTCGGAGCGGCGCGCGAGGCGCTGGGCGAGGAGGTCGAGCTGACGGCGCACTTTCACAACACGCGCGGGCAAGGGCTGGCGAACGTGCTGGCGGCGCTGGACGCGGGGATCGAGAGCTTCGAGTCGAGCTTTGGCGAGCTGGGCGGCTGCCCGGTGCCGGCGGGTGCGACGGGCAACATCGCGACCGAGGATCTGGTCTCGATGCTGCACGAGATGGGGGTCGAGACGGGCATCGACCTGGCGGCGCTGCTCGCCTGTGCGCGGCGCGTCCAGGAGATCCTGGGCCGGCCACTGGGCAGCCACACGATCGTGGCGGGGCCCGTGGACTGGGTTCGGCAGGCGTAGTCCGTATGGGCTAGGCCGTAAATACCATGGCTATCGCGCCCTCAAATCGAAAGACCCCAACTCGCGCTCGCGGATCCCAACACGCCCAACACGCGCGCGGCGCACGCCTAGTCTGACTTAGCCCCCGCCGACGGGTTCGGCCTCGATCTCCTGCTCGACCTCGTCGGCGCTCTTGGCCTGCTCGGCTTCGCGCGCGAGCTCCCGCGCGGCGGCGACGCAGAACTCCTGCACGGCGACCTCCATCTCGAGGGTCTGGGCGAGCGCGGGACGCGCGGAGGCATCGATGACGCGCTTGGCGCGGCCCATGGCGATAGGCGAGTTCGCGATCAATTCATCAACGAGATCCTGAGTGGCCCGCTCCAGCTCCTCGGCAGGCACGACGCGGTTGACGAGCCCGATCCGCTCGGCTTCGACGGCGTCGATCGAGCGACCGGTCAGGATCAGATCCTTGGCGCGGCCGACGCCGACGACGGCGGGCAGCCGGGTGGAGCCACCGACGTCGGGGATGATCCCGAACTTGACCTCGGGCAGGCCGAGCTGCGAGCCCTCGGCGGCGATCCGCAGGTCGCAGCCGAGCGCGACCTCGAGCGCGCCGCCGACGCACGTGTGGTGGATCTGGCAGACGACGGGCTTGGTCATCTCTTCGCAGAGGTTCGCGCAGTCGAGGAACACCTGACGGAAGGTGCGCAATTTGCCGGGGGTGCCGGCGGACTGGGCCAGCTCGACGAGGTCGACGCCGGCGGAGAAGACGGTGCCTTCGCCGCGCAGGACGACGCAATGCACGTTCTCGTTGGCGGCCGCGGCGCGCAGCTGCTCGCCGAGTGCTTTGAGCAGCTCCTGGTTCATGGCGTTGCGCTTCTCGGGGCGGTTGAGGATCACGTGGCGGACGTGGCCGCGGTCCTCGCTGAGGACGATGCTCATGTCTTGGCTCCTGGCGATGGGATGCGGGTCTGCGTTGAGGCTACACGGCCTGAGGCCGCTCACGAGGGTGGACGCTGCCGCGGCACGGGATGCACGCACGCACGATGCACGCACGCACGACGAAGCCGGCTTCGCTGGCCCCGCCTGGATCGGAGGCAGGACCAGCGAGGCCGGCTCCGCCGGCGCCGTCGGGGGGGATTGACGGCGCGGGGGAGATGGCCCGCCACCGATGAGACGGGCCTCACGCCGGCGAGCGTGCGTCTTGCACATCCGGCGCTTGCATTCGAAGACGCCGGCCCGCGCGGAACCTTCCCGCGAGGGAAAACTTGGGCGCGGGCTCAGTAGGCTGCGGCGGAACGGTTCAGCGAGCGGAGGTCAGATGTCGAAGATCGAGAAGGTCGGGGTGCTTGGCGCGGGGCTGATGGGCCACGGGATCGCGCAGGTCGCGGCGCAGTCGGGCTATGAGGTGGTGCTGCGCGAGGTGGACGAGGCGACGCTCGCGAAGGGAATCGGCAAGATCGAGAAGCAGCTCGCGCGCGCAGTGGAGAAGGGGAAGTCAAGTCAGGAGGACGCGGACGCGGTAAGGGGCCGGATCGCGGGCACGACGGACTACGGCGATCTGGCGGACTGCGACCTGGTGATCGAGGCGATTACCGAGGACTTGGCGCAGAAGCTCGAGATGTGGAAGCAGGTCGACGCGATCTGCAAGCCGGAGGCGATCTTCGCGACGAACACCTCCTCGCTGGCGGTGATCGACCAGGCGGCGAGCACGGGGCGCCCCGAGCGCTTCGTGGGCCTGCACTACTTCAACCCGGCGCAGGTGATGAAGCTGGTCGAGGTGGTCCGCTGCATCACGACGAACGACGGGACCTTCGATGCGGCGCTGGAATTCGCGAAGTCGGAGGGCAAGCTCGCGATCCCGACAAAGGATAAGGCGGGGTTCATCGTGAACCGCCTGCTCGTCCCCTACATGCTCGACGCGATGCGCGCGTACGAAGAGGGCGTGGGCTCGATCGAGGAGATCGACGAGGCGATGAAGGCGGGGGCAGGGCACCCGATGGGCCCGCTGACGCTGGCGGACTTCGTGGGGCTGGACACGCTGGGCTCGATCTGCGACGTGCTGTTCGACGAGTTCCGTGAGCGGCGCTTCGCGCGCCCGCCGATGCTGCGCAAGATGCTGGCGGCAGGCTGGTACGGGCGCAAGGCGGGGATGGGCTTTTACGACTACTCGGGCGAGGCGCCGCAGCAGAACGAGGCCTTGTAGACGATGGGCTCATTGCAGGAGGCGAGGGAGCGGGCGCTGTCGGGCGGCCCGGAGCGCCACCGCGAGAAGGCGGTCGAGCAGGGCAAGCTCCCGGTGCGCGAACGGATCGCGCTGCTCGTGGACGAGGGCAGCTTCTCCGAGGAGGCGCTGCTGGCGAACTGGCAACAGGACGGCCTGGGCGCGGATGGGGTCGTGACGGGCGTGGGCGAGGTCGAAGGCCGCCCGGTGGCGCTGATGGCGAACGACCCGACGGTGAAGGCGGGCTCGTGGGGTCCGAAGACCGTGGAGAAGATCCTGCGGATCCAAGAGCGGGCGATGAGCCTTCAGATCCCGCTGGTCTACCTGGTGGACTCGGCGGGAGCGCGGATCACGGATCAGGTGCAGATGTTCCCGGGTCGGCGCGGGGCGGGGCGGATCTTCCACAACCAGGTGAAGCTCTCGGGCGTGGTTCCTCAGGTCTGCGTGCTGTTCGGCCCGAGCGCGGCGGGCGGCGCATACATCCCGGCGTTCTGCGACATCGTGATCATGCGCGAGGGCAACGCGTCGATGTACTTGGGCTCCCCACGCATGGCGGAGATGGTGATCGGCGAGCACGTGACGCTCGAGGAGATGGGCGGGGCGAAGATGCACACTGGCGTCTCGGGCGTGGGGCACCAACTTGTGAAGAACGATGAGGAGGGGATAACGGCGGCCCGCCGTTATCTGTCATACCTGCCGACGAACTGGGAGGGGGAGACACCGCTCTCTGCCCCCGCGCAACCTGTGGCTCCTCAGGGGATCGGAGAGCTGATCCCCTCGGATGAGAACAAGCCGTTCGACATGAAGGCGCTGGTGGGCGCGCTCGTGGACGAGGACTCGTTTTTCGAGGTTCACCCCCGCTGGGCAAAGGAGCTGATCGTGGGCTTCGCTCGGCTGGCGGGCCATGCGATCGGGATCGTGGCGAACCAGCCGAAGTTCAAGGGCGGGGTGCTGTTCGGGGACTCGGCGGACAAGGCGGCGCGCTTCATCTGGATCTGCAACGCGTTCAACGTGCCGCTGCTGTTCCTGGCGGACGTGCCGGGCTTCATGATTGGGACGCAGGTCGAGCGCGAAGGCATCATCCGTCACGGGGCGAAGATGATCAGCGCGGTGAGCGAGGCGACGGTGCCGAAGATCTCGGTGGTCGTGCGCAAGGCCTACGGCGCGGGGCTGTACGCGATGGCGGGTCCCGCGTTCGAGCCGGACTGCTGCCTGGCGCTGCCGAGCGCGTCGATCGCGGTGATGGGCCCGCAGGCGGCGATCAACGCGGTCTACTACAACCAGCTGCAGGCGATCGAGGACGAGGACGAGCGGGCGAAGCGCACGGAGGAGTTGCGCAAGGAGTACGCGGAGGACATCGACATCCTGCACTTGGCCTCGGAGCTGGTGATCGACGCGGTGATCGCGCCGGAGCTGCTGCGTGAGGAGCTGATCCGCCGCTTCGCACACGCTGCCACGAAGCGACGGACCTGGCCCTCGAAGCACAACCCGGTGACTCCGGTCTAGCCGGGCGCCGGGCAGCCACCGCTCTACGTAGCCGCGACCCCCGCGCTGCGGGTTTCCTCGTCCTGGAAGGGCGGGTAGGTCTCGGTGAGCAGGTAGACGTAGGCGTCGCTGCGGGCGGTGTAGGAGTTGGCGAGCACCATCATGTCGAACAGCCCGCGCGGCATCTTGCCGGTGAACAGGATCACGAACCACGCGGCGAACGCGCCGATCTCGAGCAGCAGGTTGATCACGTAGCGCAGCACGAGGATTGGGATCGCGAGGATGATCCGGAAGAAGGTCTTCAGCCGGCTGTATTTCTCGAGCGGTCCCGCGAACTGCATGCGCACGGGGTAGCTCGGGTCATCGGAGCCGCTGAACGGGGGATAGGCGTCGGTGAGCAGTACCCCGTACGCGGTGACCCGCGCGAGAAACCGGTTGAAGTCGGCGACGAAGTCGTACAGGCCCTTGGGATAGCGGCCGGTGATCACGATCGCGAACCAGGCGATCAGGATCGCGATGCTGGCGACGATCCCGAATACGTAGAGCACGATCGCGACGGGGATCACGAGCAGCAGCCGGAAGAACGTCGTGAGCCGGTTGCGCTTCTCGGCGTAGTCAACCTCGAAGCTGACTGGATAGGACACGAGGACACACTCCCTTTCGGTTTGCCGGATGGGACTGCCCGCGTCATGCGTACTCATTTGCCGGCTATGCGCCGCGCCCCGCGAGCCCGCATGCCGCTCGGCGACATCCTACGCTCGGGATCGGCCGACGCGAGCGCGTTTTTCAATAGATTTGCCGGACAGTGGACGCATTGGATCTGGCCTTCGCAGGTATCGCCCGTCAAGCGGAGCTGATCGCCGCGGGCGAGATCTCATCGCGCGAGCTGGTCGAGCTGTGCCTGCGCCGGATCGAGCGCGCGCAGCCGGTGCTGAACGCTTTCCGGATCGTCTACTCGGAGCGCGCGCTGCTCGAAGCCGAGCAGGCCGACGCGCGTCGCGGCGCGGGTGGCGACCGTCCGCTGCTGGGCGTCCCGATCGCGGTGAAGGACGACATCGACGTGGCGGGGGACGTGACGGCGCTGGGCAGCAACGCCTACGGTGCCCCGGCCCCGGCCGACGCGGAGGTAGTGCGCCGACTGCGCGCGGCGGGCGCGGTGATCATCGGCAAGACGAACGTGCCGGAGCTGTGCGTGTGGCCATTCACGGAGACTGCGACGTTCGGGGCGACGCGCAACCCGTGGGACTTGCAGCGCGCGCCGGGTGGCTCAAGTGGCGGTAGCGGCGCGGCGGTGGCGGCGGGCCTAGTGGGCGCGGCGCTGGGATCGGACGGTGCGGGCTCGATCCGAATCCCTTCGGCGTGGTGCGGGCTGTTCGGCCTGAAGCCCCAGCGCGGGCGGGTCTCGCTGGCGCCGCGCGCGCGGGCGTGGAACGGGCTCTCGGTGACGGGCGTGCTGACGCGGCGGGTCGCGGACACGGCGCTGTTCCACGACGTGGCCTCGGGGGCGATCGACGTGGACGCGGACAAAGCCCCCGCGCCCTCGGTGCCGTTCTCACAGTCGGCGGCGACGCCGCCGGGGAGCTTGCGAATCGCGTTCTCGCGGCGCGTGCCGCCGGGCATCCTCGCGAAGCTCGACAGCGACGGCGAGCGGGCGTTCGAGCAGACGATCGAGCTGCTGCGCTCGCTGGGGCACGACCTGCGCGAGCGCGAGGTGGATTACGGCTTGGGCGGGGGCGACATGCTGATCCCTCGCTACGTGCGTGGCGTGTACGAAGACGCCCACGCGATCGCCCACCCCGAGCGCCTGGAGCGGCGCACGAAGGGGATGGCGCGGATCGGCGCGCTCGCGGGTCCGCTATTCGAGCGGGCGGTTCGCGGCGAGGGAGACTACGCGCGTCGCCTGAACGCGATCTTCGATGATCACGACGTGGTGCTAACGCCGGCAACAGCGACGGGTCCACCCCGCATCGGGCAGTTGCAGGGCCGGGGCGCGGTGTGGACGCTGAACGCGGTCGCGGGCTGGGTCCCCTACAACGGCGTGTGGAACGTTACGGGCCAGCCGGCGGCATCGGTGCCGGCGGCGTTCGGCGAAGACGGCCTGCCCCGAGGGGTGCAGCTCGTGGGCCGAGCGAACGACGAGGGCACGCTGCTCTCGCTGGCGGCGCAGATCGAGGCTGAGCGTCCCTGGGCGGACGCACGCCCGCCGGAGCTAGGGTGAGCGAAGGCGACGGGCCTGCCGCCTCGGGCGGCGAGTCTGCCCCCTCGGCGGAGAAGCTTCGGTCGCTTGCGGTCGAGCTTGCACGAATGGCGGGAGGGCTCCTGCTCGAACGGGCGCAGCACGGCGCGGAGCGGGAGGTGACGAGCAAGAGCACGCCGACGGATCTGGTCAGCGAGGCGGACGTGGCCTCGCAGCGGGCAATTCGTGAGCTGCTGCGTAAGCGCAGGCCGGATGACGGCTTCGTCGGCGAGGAGGAAGGTGAGTCCGAGGCGGGAACGAGCGGTCTGCGCTGGATCGTGGACCCGCTCGACGGCACAGTGAACTTCCTGTTCGGGATCCCGCAGTGGAGCGTGAGCGTCGCGGTCGCGGACGAGCGGGGCACACTCGCGGGGGCGGTGTTCGACCCGAACCGCGACGAGCTGTTTCATGCCATGCGCGGCGGCGGTGCGCTGCTGGAGGGCGCGCAGGGGGCTGTCGAGCTGGGTCGCGACGGCGCTCACGACGTTGCCCCCGAGCGCCGCACCGGCGGGAACGCCAGCCCGGGTGGCGGTGACTTGGCGAGCGCGATGGTCGCGACGGGGTTCTCTTATGACTCGGAGGTGCGCGACGCGCAGGCGCGGGTTCTGCAGTCGCTCTTGCCGCGAGTGCGGGACATCCGCCGCCTAGGCAGCGCGGCGCTCGACCTGGCGTGGACGGCGGCGGGTCGCTACGACGCCTACTACGAGCGGACGGTCAAGCAGTGGGACATCGCAGCGGGCGTGCTGATCTGCGAACGGGCGGGCTTGCAGATGCGCGAGTTGCCCGAGCGCGAGCGGCTGCCGTGGGGTGTGCTCGTAGCGCCGGGCGCGCTTGCGGACGAGCTGTTGGCGATCGTGAGCTAGGCGCCCGCGCCGACGAGCGCGTTCGCCTCACGGTCGCGCAGTGCGTCGAGCGTCTGCGCGTAAAGACGGCGCTTGATCGTGCCGAGCGTGTCGGGGTTCTTTCCGGCGAGCGACGCGGCAATCTCGATCGCTTGCGCGAGCACCTGCTCCTCGGCCACGGCGTGTTCGACGATCCCGGCGACCTGCGCATCGCCGCCCCCGTAGCGGCGGCCGGTGGTCATCGCCTCGTGGGCGGTTTGCTTGCGAAGGCGCGCGGTGATCAGCGCGTTCATCCCATGCGTAAAGGGGATTCCGATGTCGACCTCGGGCAGGCAGAAGAAGCCCCGGTCGGCGCGCATCACCCGCTGGTCGTGGGCGAGCGCGAGCATGGCTCCCGCGGCGAAAGTGTGGCCCTGCAGCGCGGCGACGCAGGGCACGTCGAGCTCGAGCATGCGGGCAAGCAGCTCGTGCACGCGCGGCACGAACTCGCTGATCAGCTCTTGGTTGGCGGCCATCCATTCGAGGTCCAGGCCGTTGGACCAGATCTTGCCGGTAGCGGTGGTGACTAGCGCGCGCGGCGCAGGCGCGGCCCGTAGCTCATCGAGGCAACTCTCGATCGCGTCGAGCGAGTCAGCGTTGAAGCGGTTCTCGCCGTTGCCGAGGTCGAGCAGGAAGACGTCGCCGTCGCGGCCGAGGCTAGGGAGAATGGGCACGGGGTCATCTTCTCATTAGGCCGCCTCGAGCGTCCGCTTCACGACGCGCGTGCCCTCGGCCATCGCCTCGGCGGTGGGCTCGACGACCTCCTCGGGCAGCACGTAGGCGATCCACACGAACCGGGCACGGCCTGGGCCTGCTTCGAACACCTGCGCGCAGCCGGTGTGGTGGGTGTAGGGGCCATCGACGATCGTCCAGGCCAGTCGCCGTGCCGAATCGTCACGGTCGAGCATGACCTCGCGCATGACGGCGCCGTTCGCGAACGTGACGATTCGATCCTCTCCGTCGAGCCTGGTGTCCACGACGAAGCCGGGCACTAGCCGCTCGTGCAGGGCGCCCCAGTCGCCGAGCGCACTCCACACCTCCGCGGGATCGGCGTTGATCAGGATCTCCTGGTGAATGCGTGCCATTGCTCGTCTTTCTTTCGCGGTAGATCGTTGGACGGGAGGCTCGCAGCTGGGGGATCCGGCGTCTTGGACATTTGTGCTCATCGTGGGAGACTGGGCCGATGCTGGGCGTGCGCACGCTCTTGCGCGGCGGGGGTATCGAGGTCGCGGACGTGACCTGCACTCACGGGCGCGGCAAGGGACGAGAAAGCGAGCTCTCGGTCGGACACGCGCTGGTGTTCGTGCGTCGTGGCTGCTTCGTGCGCAGCGCGGATGGACGGAAGTCGACGCTTGATCCGACGCTGGCGTACTGCATGAACCCGGGGGAGGAGCAGCGCTATGACCACCCTCACGATGGCGGCGACTCCTGCACCTCGCTGACGCTCGCCCCGAGCCTGCTGGCGGAGCTGTGGGGCGGCGATCCGGGGCTGCCAACCGGCCCTTTGGGGGTGACGCCGCGGCTGGATCTGGAGCATCGACAGCTGCTGGCTCTCGCACGCGCGGGCGAAGACCCTGACGAGACGGTAGAACAGGCAATCGAGCTGACGGCAAGCATGCTCGAGCGGACGGATTCGCGCCGCGTCGCCTCGGGTGCGCCCGCTTCCGGACGCGCGCGGCGCGCGCTGGCGGACGGGACGCGCGAGCTGCTGGCCGAGCGGTCGGGACGCTCGCTGCCGGGACTGGCTCGTGCGCTCACGGTCTCGCCGCACCATCTGAGCCGGGTCTTTCGCGAGGTGACGGGCGAGACGATCTCGCGCCACCGGATGCGACTGCGCACGCGCGATGCGCTGGAGCGCCTCGCGCAGGGCGAGCGGGACCTGGCGCGGCTCGCGGCGGACACGGGCTTCGCGGACCAAAGCCACCTGTGCCGCGTGCTGATGCGCGAGACGGGGGAGACGCCCTCGGCGTTGCGCGCGGCGCTTGCCTGAGTCGGCCGGGCGCCGGCGCCGTGTGAGGGCTCACGCGGGGCCCTTGCCGGCCCCGCGCTGCCAATTCTCCTTCGGGTTAGAGCACCGAGTTGAGCTCGACGGCTTCTTCGCTCGTGAGCGTC
This sequence comes from Solirubrobacteraceae bacterium, assembly GCA_035507305.1. Lineage (GTDB taxonomy): Bacteria > Actinomycetota > Thermoleophilia > Solirubrobacterales > Solirubrobacteraceae > Palsa-744. The sequence goes on from DATJOE010000111.1 coordinate 11,284, forward strand.
ACGGTGTCGTCGAGGCCGGCCTGTTCGAACGGGCCGCCGCCGACCGAGGCTTCGAGCACTTCGGTCGGTCCTTCTTCGAATTTGGTGATTTTCTGTTTGCCTTTGCTTTGGGCAAAGGTGAGTTTGTACGTCGTGGTTGAGCTGTTCACGGGTCCGATCGAGCCGAGCACGGCCCCGCGTACTTCGGTCGAAGTGGCACCGCACGTGTACTGCATGAACGGCAGCCCTTCAGGTGGCAGAAGCTCGATCGCCGCCTTATTTTCTACTCTGCTTGTGAAGTCAACGGTGCCTTCGAGCGCGGAGGTGACGATTTCGCCTTCGCCAGCGCCCGCACTCTGGCATTTGGTGGCCGATTTCGATGCGCTGACGCCACAGCCCTTCAGCGTGAGCGTCACGCCTGTGACCGATTCAGTGCCCGGGAATGGGGCAGGCACGAATGCACCGCTGCCGCTGCCGACTTCGGTGCACACGACGAGTGTGCCGCCGGCGGTGGCGAGTTCCTGGGGCGCTGCGCTCGACAGCGTGAAGCCCGGTTTGGTGATTTCGGACGACCATTCAAAGCCGCCCCCCGCGAGTTCTTCGGTGCAGCCTTTTTTGTATTTGCCGGCTTTTTTGCCGGCGCTGAGGCATCGCCCGAAGACGAGATTGCCGCCCGCGGTGTAGAGGTAGCTCCCGACGCTTGTGATGCCGCTCGTGTGATACGGCGTCGTGACCCGGATCGAGACCTTGCCGGGTTTGTGCGCCGGCGAGATGGCGATCAGCGACGAGCTGGTGTCTTCTTCGATCCCAGTCGCGAGCGAGGTGCCGAATTCGACGGAGCTCGCTTCGCCGAGGTTGTATCCGCTGATTTTGACTTTCGTTCCTCCTCCGGTCGGACCCTGCCCCGGTTCGATGAACGTGACGATCGGCACGGGGGGGCCAGCCGCGAAGCTCGACTGCGCGCCGGCGGCTATCGCCGTGACGCTGTTGAGGTCTTTGACGAGGACCGGCGTTTCGGTGAAGCCCCCGGTTTCACCGTTGCCGAGCTCGCCGTCTTTGTTGCCGCCCCAAGCCTTCACGGTGCCACCTTCGATCAGCGCGAGGTTGTGCGTCGTGTCGATGCCTCGGTGCGCACCCGCGCTGATCGCGGTCACGTTGCTGAGGCCGACGACGTTGACCGGCGTCGTGCTGCTGCCTTCAGAGCCGATCTGGCCTTGATCGTTGCTGCCCCAGCCCTTGACCGTGCCGCTTACCAGCGCAAGGCTGTCTTCGTCGCCCGCCGCGATTGCACTGACGCCTTCGAGGCCGGAGACAGTCACTGGAGTGGCTTTGTCTTTCGTGGTGCCGTCGCCGAGCTGACCGGAGCGGTTCTCACCCCACGCAATCACTTTGCCGCTCGAGAGCAGCGCGAGGTTCTGCCCGCCGCCCGCGGCGATCGCGATCGCCGTCGTGATGCCACTGACTTTGACCGGTTTAGTGCTTTTGACTTCTTTCCCGATTTCCCCGTTGCCGAGCTGGCCGGCTTCGCCGTTGCCCCACGCGACGACTTCGCCGGTGTTGAGCAGCGCGAGGTTCGTCGCCTGGTTTCCGACGACGCGGCGGTCTTCGCAGCCTGCTGCGATCGCGACGGCGCCCGTGATTTCAGTGTCGCGCGTCGGTTCGAGCGCTCCCGGCACGCCGTTGGCGCCGGAGCCCCAGTAATAGACTTCGTTGCCTTCGGGGCCTTCGCGCAGGGCCAACGCCTCTTCGTAGCACGCGGAGATCGCGATCACTTTGTTCAGCGAGGTGATGTCGATAGGCACCCTAGATTCGCTGACACCTTTGACGCCGAGCTGGCCGGCGGAATTGCTGCCCCATGACGCCACGATCCCGTTGCTGCGCAGCGCGAGGCCAAAGTTCGTGCCGGCCGCGACCTGCGTGACTTCAGTCGACAGCGTGCCGCTCAGCGGCGCGAAAAGCGATTCATCGTGTGTGCTGCCGTTGCCGAGCTCGCCCGAGGTGCCGGCACCCCAGCCCGCGACGCCTGGCATCGCGGACGCCGTAGCGGCGAGCGCGCCGAACATCGTGAGGATCGCGCCTAGACAGAGCATCTGCACGCATCGGCGCATGACATTCCCCTTCATTTCTTGCCCTCCTGTTGGATTGACATCTGCTGCGGCTGCGTGCCGCGTCCAACAAGCCCCCATGCTCGCGCGGCAGTATCTGCCTCGTCGCAGGGAAAGTCAATAGTTAGAAGGATATATCTTGTTCACATTCTGTTGTCATTGCCTTCGCATGCCAACCGACGCGACAAAATCGGCTGATCGGACAACTGCGCATGCAGTCTTGGAGGCCCCGCGGTCGAGGCTCACGGAAGCTCAGACTTGGGGCGAGTAAGAGCCCGAACGGGGGGAAGCAGTGCGGCGGGTGGGAGTCGAACCCACACGCCCTTGCGGACAAGGCCTTTTGAGGGCCTCGCGTCTACCGTTCCGCCACCGCCGCACGCGAGCTGCCCAGTCTAGGCGAGCAGGCGGCCTGCGAGCGCGCCTGCTTGCCTAATCCGCGTGCAGAGCCCGGATCTCGCGGGGCTGGTGTGTCTTAGGCCGGCTGGGGCGGCGCGAGGGCGAAGGTGTCGGGTCCCGCAGTCGGGTCGCGCCGCTCGAGCTCGACGTTCCAGCCCTGGCCGAAGCCGCGCATCGCGAAGGCAACGAGCAGGATCTGCACGGGGGCGATCAGCAGCGTGAGCACGCCGAGCAGCCCCGCGTCCAGCGAGGGCTGTTCAAAGCCAGCTTTGTCGCGGGCAAACCAGCTGGGTCCCGCGACGAGCGCGAAGATCAAGAGCAACACGGCGAGCACGGCGGAGACCGGCAGCACGCCACGGTTCCAGCGCAGCGCGAGGAACGCCATCGTCAGATACACGAGCACGTAGGCGATCTCGACGGGGATCATTCCCTGGAGCACGCTCCAGCCCCCGACGGTCACGATCAGCACGAGCCCGGCGCTGGCGAGCAGCAGCAGCACGACAGTCGCACGCGTTGCTTGCACGACGGGCTTGTCGCGGTTGGGGTGGGTAACGATCACCCCGGCCGACTCCGAATCGCCGGACGAGAGCCTGCCTGCACTGGAGGACATCGCTACATCACCATACAATCTCCAGCTACGGCGCGCGACCTATCGTCCCGCGCGCGCGGGCGTGGTGGAATTGGTAGACACGCCGGCCTTAGGAGCCGGTGGGCGAAAGCCCTTGGGGGTTCGAGTCCCTTCGCCCGCATTGAGCGCTGTGCAGAAGCAGCCGCGCCAGGAGAGCTGGAGCCTCCCCGAGCGAGGATGAAGGCTCAGAATCGGGGCGTCGCCATGAGTCGGGGGGTCGCGATACTCTCCGCGCTATGTCCCGTCTGCGAATGCTCTGCGCGGTTTGTTGGTGTGCCGCAGGCTGCTTTGTTGTCGCAGCGGGCCCAGCGGCCGACATCGGTGCCGCGGAAGGGAACGGGGGTCCATGGTGCACGACCTACAGCGGGAGCGGTATACCGGCAGGTAGTGGCATTCCGCCCTGGGGGTTTCACGCTACACAGTCATTTGGCCACGGGAGCAGCGGTTCTGCGCACGGTTGGGGGGAAGTCAATCTGGACGCCGACCGGATCTCGGGCAAAATCTGCCAAACGCTGCTCGGCGGCGGCGAAGCCAACCGTATGATCGCGGTACGGCTCGGACCTCGCATCAACTACCACTCCCACACTGCGTTCATGTGGGGCTACGAGGGCAACATCATAAAAGCCCCGGTGAAGGTCATCTCCAGCACAGACTCCAAATGCAAGGTCGGCACACGCGGACGGGTGACGATGTATGCGAGCTACAACGGAGTCAAAAGCGACAGTATTCAGCTCTTCATGAACGCCGGATGCCGGGACGGCAGTCGCCTGTATCACGGTTCTGCTTCCCAGGTCAACGCGCAGGTTCCGCCGCTGTAGCGGTCCGTGCCGCGCCCCTGACGAAGGGTTCGCAAGCTGTCCTAGCAAGTGCACTACGGCTCATTGCTCGAGGCCATCCAGCGGAATGGGTCCACTTATCATCGGCTTGGTAGCACTGGCCATCGGCCTTCCGGTGGCGTTGGACCTGCGAGGAACTGCGGCTCGAGCGGAAACCGTTGTGCGGGAGAGGTATTTCAGGCGTGGCGGGCAGATCCCGGCGGACCGGCCACAGCTGGCATGGCTCGTAAGAGGCATAGGCACGTCGTCGTGGTCTTCGGCCTTGCTTCTGTTGTGATTGGAGTCCGTCTTGTCGTCTGATGCAAGACTGGCCGCGCTGTAGTCAAGCTTCGGTCTATGAGACTCCGGCTAGGGCGCCTGCCGCAATCCTCGGAGGCGATTACGTGGTTCCCGAAGCGGGCCGATCGCCGCGATCTCTGGCTCCCACTGCGAGACCGATGTGCGCGAGCTTGATCAGCTCGTGGGCGGGGCGGTCTCGCGCGAGATTTTCCAAGAGGTCGTG
>DATJOE010000112.1:0-5008 GCA_035507305.1 Solirubrobacteraceae bacterium
TTCATCGACGTCACGGCTTCGCAGATGCTCGACGAACTGAGCGATGATCTCCATCACCGCAACGTCCAGTTGCTGATCGCCCGGGACACTGGTCAGGTCCGCGACGTCCTCCGCGACGTCGTGGTCGACCACCCGGCGCTCGACCACCGCTATCCAACTGTGCAGGACGCGGTCGACGCCGCCAATGGCGCAAAGCACCCGGCGACGGCCGCGTCGCATGCCACGCAGTGATCTGGGCGCCCGAGCGCGCGACCCGGCTAGCGGTCGGGAGCGCTTGATTGACGGACCTTGAAGGACCTCCCGGTGCCCTCCGGCGATGACACGCCGCGCGCGCGCCGCCTGCTCGGCACCGATCGCATGGAAGCACTCAGCGACGGCGTGTTCGCGTTCGCCGCGACGCTGCTCGTGCTGGATATCGCGATTCATCCGCCCGGCACGGCGCTCGAACAGCTGCTCAACGCCTGGCCGTCCTACCTCGCCTACGTCGTCAGCTTCCTCACGATCGGCGCCGGCTGGCTCGCGCACACCGCGCTGACCGATCGGCTCGCGCGCAGCGACCCGCTCCTGCTGCGCATCAACCTGCTGCTGTTGCTCGCGGTCGCGTTCCTGCCGTTTCCGACCAGGCTCGTCGCGGAGTCCCTGCACCAAGTGGGAAGCGAGCGCGTCTTCGTGACGCTGTATGGGCTCACCCTGCTGACGATTCGCCTGCTCGGCTTCGCGCTGGACGCCTATGCCCGACACGAGCACCTCTACGCGCCCCCGGAACAGGGCGAACAGCGAGCGGACGAACCGCAGGAACTCCTGCCGACCCTCGGCGGATACATGATCGCGATCCTGATCGGTCTCGTTGTGCCGGAGGTGGCCGTGGCGATCTACTTCGCCGTGGCGCTCTACATGATCCTGTTCCGGGAGCTCGGACCGCGCGCCCGCGCCGGCTAGATGCTTCAGCTCGCGAGGCCGTTGGCGATGATGACGATGATGAAGACGAGCACGCACTCGCTGACGATCCACGAGTTCGCATTCATCCAGTCACGCACCTTGGGAAGGAACTTCTGCGCCCGCTTGCCGAGCAGCACGACCAGGAGCGCGGGCAATGCGAGAAGCAGCAGGGTGAGCAGGATGAACGGGAGACCTTCTGCCCAGGGCGCGCGTTGGTTCGCCACGCGTGCGCCCACGGAGAGGGAGGTGGCGATGTCCGTCGGGAACACCCCGAGCAGAATGAGGCCGAGATTGAACGAGAACCTCAGGCTCGCGGTCTGCAGCTTGTTCATCCACTTGGGGGGTTCTGAGGTCTTCCTCCTGCGGAAGGTGTAGAACATCGCGAATAGCAGGAGCACGAGAATCACGATGTCGATCGTGTTCTTGGTTGCACTGTCGCTCGAGCCGCCGCTCTGCTTGGCCCCCTGGAAGAGGAAGAAGGCGGCCGTGTAGAGGATCGTGATGGAGACGGCAGCTCCGAGCACGTAGTTCGCCGAGTCACCCTTCCATTTCTCGCTCGTCGCGAAGAAGATGGAGCTGATGATCTGCGGCCCGGCGATCATCACGACACCCAGGGGCAGGACTGAGAGGAACGTCACAGGGTGGCCTGCTCAGGCCCGCTGACCGTATCCTCGATCTGTGAGCCGCCGTGGCAGTGCTTACACTTGCGGCCGCTCCCGCATGTGCACGGCTCGTTGTGCCCACGGCGAGCGTCCTCGGCGGCGTAGACGGCCATCAGCTCTGCCGGTGCACGCCCGGTGGCCAGCAGGGCGGCCATCGCGCGCATCGGCCGGTCGATGTGGTGAAAGCGGTCCGTGATGCTCATGACCGTGATTCCGGCAGCTCCTTGACCATGGTCGGTCACTGACGGGGCAGGAGGCCTTCCCCTTCGGCCAGCGTCACCGCTTCGGCGCGCTTGGTGGCCCCGAGCTTCTTGTAGATGTTTGCGACGTGTGTCTTCACGGTTGGACGGCCAATGCCAAGCTGCGTGCCGATGGCGGCGAGCGTTCGGTACGTGGGTAGTAGGGACAAAACGCGCTCCTCGGCCGGTGTCAGGGACACGATCGCGCGGGCGTTTCGCCTGCTCTCGGTGTGCTGTGTGGTGGTCGTGCTCGGACCATACGTCGCACGCCATCGGCCTGTCATCGGCCCAAATGGCTGATATCTCGGTGCTGCGACGATATGTCGCAGGCCAACGCTGCGTCATCGGCCAAAATGGCTGATATCTCCGTGCGGGCCCTTCGCTCCAGACGCTCCCATGGGCGGTGAGGCCGCGACGTCCCCGGCCGCCTCACGCGCGCTAGGATTCGGCCACAGAGCGGTCGCCTGCCCGGCCAGCGGTTGGGCGGGAGACTGCACTCGAAGCAGCGGAGCGAGCTCGCGGTCACAAGCTGGCCGCACCCTTCAGATCCGCCACAACGTCGATGGCTCCGGCTGGAGCCAGCAGAGTTAGTTTTCGCGGACTTGTGGATCGGACGTCGCTCGCTCACTCCCGAACAGGTGCCCAGGGCGCCGGATCTGCTGGCGCCGACCTGCCGGGCTCAGGGTCAGCCTTCGGGCGGGTGCCCGTGCCCTCCGAGCGTCGTCGGGAGTGCGCCGGCATAGCCGGGTCTTTCCCGTGGCCTGTGCGTAGTTTTCGCCGATGCCGCCCCGATCACGCCCAGGTAGCTTCGAGAGGTCAGTCAGTGATGGGTGATCAGCCGCGCCGAACGGATTCGCAATGCGCCGGTGATGGATCCGAATGTGAGCGAGGTGAGCGATTTGTCTGAGTCATTGTCGGGGAGCGGGGGGCCGAGCGATGGCTAGCGCCGTCCTTTCCGAAAGCACGGCGCCACGGCGGGCGTCGAGGGCGCGAGCTCCGGCTGTCCGACCTGGCGCGGTGCCGCGGCCTCGCCTCGCTGCGCTGCAGAGGACCGCGCAGGGCAGCCGGCTGGTGCTCATCTCTGCGCCGGCCGGGTACGGGAAGTCGACGCTCATCGCACAGTGGAGTGACCTGGATCCACGCGGGAGCTGCTCGGTGCAGCTCGGCCACGGCGACAACGATCCCGTCGTGCTGCTTCCCCGCCTCGTGGCGGCCCTCGAGCGTACGGGCCCGGTGGACCGAGAGCTGCTCGCGGAGCTATCGAGACCGGCGCCCAGGATCGATGCGGTCGCCCTTCCTCTGCTGGCCGCCGAACTCGAGCGCCGCGACCCCCTCGTAGTGGTGTTGGACGACGTTCAGGCACTCACGGCGGAGAAGAGCCGGGCGATTCTCGCCTTACTGATAGACCGGCTCGGACCCGGGTCGCAGTTGGTGCTGGTCACGCGCGGCGATCCGGGAGTTTCGCTCGGCCGCCTGCGCGCGGACGGAGATCTGGTCGAGTTTGGGACCGCGGCCCTCGCCCTGGACACTCAGGAGACCCGTGAGGTTGCCGCGAGCGGCGGACTGGAGCTCTCCGAGGAGGAGGCCGAGGCCCTGCGCGCCCGGACGGAGGGGTGGGCGGCCGCGGTCGTGCTCGCGACGCTCTCGCTGCGCGGCCATGAGGATGCCGGTGTCAGGGCCGCCCGCCTGTCGGGCGATCAGGTCCAGATCGCCGACTATCTGCTGGAGGAGGTGCTCGAGCGCCAGCCTGAGCATCTCAAGCGATTCCTGCTCGGGACGTCGATCCTCGAGCGGATGAGCGCACCGCTGTGCGATGCCGTGCTCGGGACGAGCGACGCCGCGGCGTCACTGGAGGTGCTCGCTCGTTCGAACGCCTTCGTCATCCCGATGGACGATCGCCGCCGGTGGTACCGCTACCACCATTTGTTCCGCGATCTCCTCCGCGCGGAGCTCGGGCGCCGCAACCCCGAGTTGCTCGGGACCTATCGGCGCCGCGCGGCGGATTGGTGCGAGCAGCACGGGCCTCCTGGCGAGGCGTTCATCTACGCGCACGAGAGCGGCGATCTCGCTCAGGCCGGCCGAATCGCGCTCGCACATCGGGGCGAGTTCGCGATGCGTGGGCAGAGCGAGAGCGTGCGACTCTGGCTGGAGCGCTGCAGCGACGAGGAGATCGAGTCCGACCCCCAGCTCTCGCTCGCCGCCGGGTGGGTCTTCTTCTACGCTGGCGACGCCGCCCGGGCGAAACGGTTCATGGCCGCGGCCGAACGGGGACCGCTGGATGAGGCATCCCCCGACGGGGCGTCCTCGCTTCGCTCCTCGCTCGCGAGCCTGCGCACGATCATTGCGCCTGACGGCATCCCTGGGATGCTGCGCGACGCCGAGTTCACCTATGCGGCCGAGAAGGCAGCGGGAACCCGCTGGCACGCGAGCGGCTGCCGCGCGATGGGGCTGGCGTACGTCCTCCTGGGCAGGCCGCGGGAGGCGATCACGGTGCTGCGCGAGGCGCTCACGCTGTTGGGCGAGCAACCCGAGCTCGCCCACGTGCGGGTCACCTGTCTCGCCTATCTGGTCTTCGCGGCCGCGGAGCTGGGTAATCGGCGCGACGCGCAGCGATGGGCGGTCGAGGCCACCTGGCTGGTCGCCGAGGCGCACCTCGACGAGTCGGCCGGCGCGACGGCCGCCTACGCGGCTGGAGCGCTCGTTCATCAGCAACGGGGCGATTACACGGAGGCCGCGCGCCAGCTCGAGAGCGTTCGGCGGCTGCGCCTACACCTGCGCGCGGTGCCGTGGGTCGACGCCGATCTCGCGCTGCGCTGCGCCGACATCAGCCTCGAGCTCGGCGACCACGGTGGCGCGCTCGAGTTCGAGCGGGTCGCGTGCGACGCACTGCAGGGATATCCCGATGCAGGGACGCTTCCTGCGCGACTGCGGTCTTTGGAGGGTCGGATCAGGCGAGGGGAGGACTACGGTCTCACGTCGGCCGAGCTGCGGGTGCTGAGCTTCCTCCCGACGCACTTCTCGCTCCAGGAGATCGCCGATCGGCTCTTCCTCTCACGCGCGACGGTCAAGACCCACGTCGCGTCGATCTACGACAAGCTCGGCGTCCCTGGCCGATCGGAGGCGGTCGAGATCATCGGGCAGAGCGGCCTCGGATCGGCCGACGCCAAG
>DATJOE010000113.1:0-32432 GCA_035507305.1 Solirubrobacteraceae bacterium
GTCGCTGTCGTTCAGATGCACGTGGCGCGCGGTCGGGAAGCTCAGAGCCTGAACCAGACGACCTTGCGGCCCGTCGATCTCCATGCCGAGGTGCGGGCGCACGACCCAGCCGTCGCCACCGTGCGTGAAGGCGTCGGCGAGCGTCGAGTAGGCGACGGCCATCTGCAGCGGTGAGGTCAGCAGGTCGCCCTGGCCCACCGCGAGGTGCATATTGTCCCCGACGCTCCATGGGCGTCCATCGGAGATGCCGCAACTTGAGACGTGGCGGCGCTTCTCGCAGGCCAGCTCCTCCTTGGCGACCTTTGCGCGCCACGCGCGGTCGGGGACGAGACCCGTGATCTCGCTCGGCAAGTCGATCCCCGTCTGCTCGCCGACCCCCAGTTTGTGCGCCTCGCGCTGGATCACGTTGCCGTGGCTGTTCGCGAGCTCACCCGCTTCGAAGAAGTAGGTGTCCGAGGAAACCTTGAGCGCTTCGACGAGCCCCACCGCGCCGTAGTTCGCCTTGCCCGCGTTGCAGAACTGCTCGGTGGAGACGTGGATGCACTGCCCGTCGCCCAGTCCCTCAGTCGGGTTGATCACGCCTGCTTCGAGCGTGCCCATCGCGGTGATCGGCTTGAACGTCGAGCCCGTCGGGTAAGTGCCGTTGACCGCGCGGTCGGTCAGCGGCGCGGGTGATTCTTCGCCGGAGCCCGACTTCGATTTGCCCTCCAGCGCCGCGTATTCCGCCTTCGTCAGCGGTTTGGCGAACTTGTTCGGGTCAAACGTCGGCGAGGAGCCGATCGCAAGCACCTGCCCGTTGCGCGGGTCGAGTGCGACGAACGCCCCCGCGTCGGCCGGTTTGCCGCCCGCTCGCGCATTTTCGATGCCCTGCAGCAGCGCTTTTTCGCCCGCGGCTTGCAGTCCCTTGTCGAGCGTGACCTTCAGGCTGTAGCCCGCCTTCGGCTGCGTCGGCGCGAGCTTGCTCGGCACCGGGTAACCCGCCGCGTTGACCTCGACGCGCTCGACGCCCGGGTTGCCCCGCAGATAGCGGTCGTAGTAGTACTCGAGTCCTTCCTGGCCGACGACCGTGCCCTGCTTGACGCCGTGGAACGCGCGCAGCTTCAACTCGGTTTCGGAGACCTGGCCGACATAGCCGAGCACCTGCGCGGCCATCTCGCCGTAGGGATAGGCGCGGATCGAGACAGGTTGCTGGGTGACGCCGGGGTATTCGCTCTGGCGCTCGGCCAGCACAGTCAGCGCCCCGCGCCCCGCATCGGTCTTGATCGTCACCGGTGCGTAGGGCAGCGCGGTGCGCCCCTTGATGACGAGCGCCTGGATGTGAGCCCCGCTCATCCCGAGCAAGCGACCGAGCCGGCGGTACAGGTGCAGCCGCGGCGTACCCGAGGGCGGCAGCGCAGACGGCACGATCTGCACCGCGTTCGTCGTGCGGCTCGCCACGATCGGCTTGCCTTCGCGGTCGAGGATTTCCCCGCGCGGCGCCGCGATCGGCAGGTCGCGAGCGCGGTTCGCGTTCGCCTGCTGGACGTACTGTTCGCCCGAGAGCACCTGCAAGAACCACAGGCGGAAGAAGATGATCGCGAACATCGCCATCGCCAGCCCGCCAAGAATCGCCACGCGCAACGCCAGTTGCGGCGAGACCGGCATGCGCGAGCGATCCTCGCTCGGGAAGCGCCCGCTGCCCGGTTCGATCGCGCTCACGAACGCGACCCCGTGGTGCGCGTGCGACCGATCATGAGCGAGACAACGGGGAGAGACCACCGGTCGTGTAGGCGCGGCGCCGGCGCCGGCGCGGGTCCTCAGGCAGCCCGCCGATCAAGCAGCGGCGCACGAGCGCCCAGACCGGTAGCGCGATGATCGTGTTGACCACGACGCCCAGCACGATCTGGCGCAGCAGCTCCCAGCTCACGGGCGCGTCGACCCCGAGCAGGAACTGTACGACCGAGTAGAGCACCATCGCCGCCGCCGAGCCCGCGGCGCCCACGAGCAGCGGCGTGAGCGCCGCCTGCGGGTCGCGCGCCTCGCGCAGGCGCCCGGCGAAGTAGCCGACGACCGTCAGCACGAGCGAGGTCACGCCGAGCGTCTGCACGAGCGCGAGGTCGACCAGCAGGCCAACGCCGAAGCCCGTGACCGCGCCGACGACCGAGCCGCAGAGCAAGCCGACGAATGCGACGAGCAGCGGCGAGAGGTCGGCGCTCACGCCGAACACCGGCACCTCGGAGACGACGCCGATCTGAAAAAACACGACGACGACGCCGAGCGCCGCGATCCGCCACAGAAGGCCGGGAGAGGGAGCGCCGCTCACGGGCCGCCTTCGCCTTCTCCGCCGGCTTTAACCGAAGCGAGCTGTTCACCGGAAGCGCTTGCCTGTCGGCCCGGCGGCATGCTCGCGGTGACCTGGCCGAGATTCGCAGGTAGCGAGCCCCGCGCGGCGGTGAGCACCTGCACCACGTCAAGATCGTGCAAGTTCGCCAACGGATGCACGTTCACCGAGCGGTAGGCGCTTTCTTCGTTGATCGAGGTGACTTGCCCGATCGGAATACCCGGCGGATAAAGCGAATCGTCGGGGCTTGAGACCGTGCCCGAGGTCACGACGTATTCGCCCTTGTTCGCCTGCGTGTTGGCGGGCAGATATTGCAGCAGCAGGTCGTTGGGGTCCCCCACCTTCGGCTGGACTATGCCGGTCGCCCCCGACGTGCCGATCCGCGCCGAAACACCCACGGAGCTGTCGGTGATCAGCGTCACCTGTGCCCCGTCGGAGGCGACTTGAGCGACCTTGCCGACGAGCCCTTCGCTGTTGATCACGGGGTCGTTGACACGCACGCCCGAGGATTCGCCTTTGTCGATCGTGACCGTCGAGTACCAGACGTTCGGTGACTTGGCGACGACGGTCGCGGTGACGGGGTGGTAGTCACTCACGCTCAGCTGGTTATCGAGCTTGTAGAGCGCGAGAAGTTCGTGGTAGGAGTGTTTTTCCGCGTTGTTCGCGATCACTTCGTGGCGAAGTTTGCTGACCTGCTTGCGCAGTTCGTCGCGCTGGCCTTTGGCGTGCAGCGTGTCGCCGAACCAGCCGATCAGGTCGCGCACGGGCTTCAGCGCCTTATTGGCGCCGTTCTGGATCGGCGAGACGACGGTCAAGAAGCCACGTTGCACCGAGTGCAGTCCGCCGCTTGACGCCTCGCCGAAGTATGCGGTCAGCAGTATCAGGGAGAGCACGACGAGCAGCGCGAGAACCAAGCGCCGACGCCGAACCGTCTTGTCATACACGAATGGCGACCTTCCGAAGCGTTCACGGGAAAGAGTACCCCCGGCCGCGCGTGCCGGTCACAGCTCCGCTCACCTACGACGCTGGCGATTGCGCGAATTGCGGTTAGAGCGATGAATCGCCTCGAACTCCTCCAGCGAGCGACCCGAGCCGACCGCCACACAGGTGAGCGGCGACTCCGCGAGGTGCGCCGGCATCTGCGTCTCTTCGCGCAACCGCTCATCGAGGCCCTGCAACAGTGAGCCCCCGCCCGCGAGCATGATCCCCCGGTCCATGATGTCCGAGGCCAGCTCGGGCGGTGTCCGGTCCAAGGTCTCCTTGACCGCGTCGAGGATCTGGTTCAGCGGCTCTTCCAGCGCGGTGCGGATCTCCTCGCTGGTGAGCACGACGGTCTTGGGCAGCCCCGCGACCATGTCGCGCCCGCGGATCTCGGCCTGAAGCTCCTCGGACATCGGGCAGGCCGATCCGATCTCGAGCTTCAACTCCTCAGCGGTCTGCTGACCGATCAGCAGCTTGTACTCGCGCTTTGCGTAGTTGATGATCGCCTCGTCCATCTCATCGCCACCGACGCGGATCGACTGCGAGACGACGATTCCCCCGAGCGAGATCACCGCGACCTCGGAGGTACCGCCGCCGATGTCTACGACCATCGAGCCGGTCGGCTCGCCGACCGGCAGCCCTGCGCCGATCGCCGCGGCCATCGGCTCCTCGATCAAATTGGCGGTGCGCGCGCCCGCCGACAGGCACGCCTCCTCGACCGCGCGCTTCTCCACGCCGGTGACTCCCGAAGGGACGCAGACCACCACGCGCGGGTGCGCCCAGCGGTTCTGGTGGACCTTCTGGATGAAGTGCCGCAGCATCTCCTCGGTCACGTCGAAGTCCGCGATCACGCCGTCCTTGAGCGGGCGAATCGCCTGGATCGTGCCCGGCGTGCGGCCGAGCATGCGCTTTGCCTCTATGCCTACCGCGTGTACTTCGCCGGTGCGCGAGTCGATCGCGACGACGCTCGGCTCCGAGAGCACGATTCCGCGACCGCGTACGTACACCAACGTGTTCGCGGTTCCCAGATCGACGGCCATGTCACGGCCACCGAATCCCGTCAGATAGCTGAAGATTCCCATGGATGGAGAAGAAAACCGGACCGCGGATTCGCTCTCGCGCGCCGTTCCACGAGATGCGCTTGTGCGCTTCGCGGCCGGTGCGCGTCTCCGCGTCGCCCGGTGGCGCAGTCTAGCGGAGAAGATTTTCCGCCCGGTAGGTTCGCCAGCGGTTTTGCAGGGGAAATGGCCTGCGACCACGGGTGAGGTTCAAAGGCGTCTGGAGCAAGTGGGCGGGGTCGCGAAAGAGCCGGATTGGTAGCAAACGTATATACGCCAAGTAGCCCATCACACCTGGAGCGAACCAACCTGCCGTACGAACCAACCTGCCGTGCGAACCAACCTGCCGTATATACGATCGCTATCGCAACCCGAAAACGACGGGTCCCTCTCCCGAGCCGCCGCGCCGAACGGCTCAGGCGTCGCCGAACAGCTCGGGACCAAGCTCGCGCAAGGTGCGCAGCGGCAAGCCGACGACGTTCTCTTCCTCGCCCTCGACCCGGAGCGCCAACCGCCCCCCGCTCGCACCCTGGATCGCGTAGCCGCCCGAGCGCCCGCGCCACTCCTCCGTAGCCAGGTACCAGTCCAGCAGCGGCTCGTCCACATTGCGAAACGTGACCCGCGAGCGGGCAACTGCCGTGCGCTCCTCGACGTCGTCATCACGATCCAGCAGCAACGCGACCCCGCTGATCACCTCATGAGTGCGTCCGGCGAGCGCGCTCATCGTCGCCCGAGCCGCGGCCTCATCAGCGGGCTTGCCGTAGATCGTGCCGTCGAGCACGACGATCGTGTCGCAGCCAAGCACCGCCTCAGCCGCGCCGGGCGTAAGCGCCGCGCGCGCCTTGCGCAACGCGTTCTCGACCGCCACGGCGGCTGGGTCAGCTCCCTGCGTGAGCTCCTCGGCGCCCGAGACCCGGACCGTGAAGGGCACGCCAAGCCGCCCCAGCAGCTCGCGCCGCTGAGGCGAGCCCGAGGCAAGTACGAGCGAGAGCCGCAATGCGGCAGCGATCGCGCGGCCCAGCGCTAGTCGAGCTTGCCGAAGAACAGCTCGGCCTCGCGCGCGGCAGACTCCGCCGAGTCCGAGCCGTGCACCATGTTCTGGCCGGTCTCGATCGCGAAGTCGCCGCGGATCGAGCCGGGCGCGGCCTCAAGCGGGTTGGTCGCGCCGATCACCTGGCGCGCCGCCTTCACTGCTTCGATCCCCTCGAGCACCATCGCGACGATCGGGCCGGAGGTGATGAAGTCGACGAGCTCACCGAAGAACGGGCGCTCTGAGTGCTCGGCGTAGTGCTGCTCGGCGAGCTCGCGCGTCACAGTCAGGCTGCGCAGCGCGACGAGCTTCAGACCCTTGCGCTCGAAGCGGGCGATGATCTCGCCGGACAGGCCACGGGCGAAGGCGTCGGGCTTTACGAGGATCAGCGTGCGGTCCATGGGTTCCTTTTCGGATTTGCGGTTGGTCGATGATGGTGCGTGAGCTTCAGACGCGCCCGGCGCCTAGGTGCTGGGGCGCGTTCTGCCGCTCGCGCGCGAGGAGCGCGAGCTGCTGCTGCGCGGCGGGCGCGGGGCCGACTCGGAGGCCGCGACCGAGGTGGCCTCGGTCGCTTGCGTGTCCTCCAGCTCCTCCAGCGGCGGCTCGCTCGCCGCTTCACGTTCTTTGCGTTCGCGCGCCGCTTTCGCGCGCGCGGTCTCCGGCCGGCCGGTCGCGGTCTGAAGCTCGGACTGCTCGGCTTCGGCCTGCGCCTGCGTGCGCCGGCGACGCGTGCGGCGCGGCGGGCTCGCCGCGACCTCGGTCTCACAGTAGGGACAGATCGTCCAGGCCTGGTCCAGCGGGCGCTGGCAGTTCACGCAGCGGTCCTTCAGCTTGCGCAGGCAACTCGGACAGCGAACAAAGTCGCGCTCGACGCGGTAGTCGCAGTGGGGGCACAGCGAGTGGTCGAACTCGTGCAGTCGCGCCTCGGCGGCCTGCATCTCCAGTTCGCGCTCGCGCACGTCCTCCAGGTACTCGGGCGGGCGCAGGATCATGTAGACGATCGTGCCCACGAACGGGAACAGCGAGGCCGCGGTCGCGCAGCCCACGAGCATCGGGTCCATGATCCGCCGCCGCGCGTCCGCGTAGGTCCAGTAGATCAGCGACAGGTACAGGACGACGACAAACAGGATCAACAGGTCGACGACCAGGTTCAGACCGCTGCTTTCGATTCCGAAGTATCCGAGAGGGAGCATCGGCGGGCCGAGTTTAGAGAAACAGACGTCCGAATCCGTAGCCAGCAGCAAAGAACACGAGGATCACAAGGGCGACGATCAGCGCCACCGCGCCGATCATCGTCAGCACGGACGGCCCCTCATCATTCACGGTAGAGCCCTTCGCCGCGCGGCACGGGTCTCCTGCGCGACGCCCCTCTCTTGCACCAGCGCGAGGAGCTCGCCGACCAAGTAGACCGACCCCGTCGCGAGCACGACCGCGCCTCGCTCCTCCGCCCAGCGCCGCGCCGCTGAAAGAGCCTGCGCCGCGTCGGGCTCGCAGCTCGTGCGATCGAAGCCGAGCTGGCGGGCGAGCGACTGAAGCGCCGCGGGCGAGAGCGCGCGAGAGCTCGGCGGGGCGGTGAACCAGGCGTGCTCCGAGCGCCCCAGCAGGGGCCCGAGCATGCGAACGGCGTCCTTATCCTCCAGCACCCCGAGAATGAGCGCCAGCGGCCGCTCGCCGATGAGTGAGGGCAGCGCCTGCACAAGCGCATCGACTGCGTCAGGATTGTGCGCGCCGTCGAGCACGGTGAGCGGGTCCTCCGCGACGATCTGCAAGCGCCCGGGCACCTCGATTCCGGCACCCGCCGCGCGCACGGCGCGCTCGTTGGGCTCGATCCCCGCGCCCCGCAGCCAGGTTTCAGCCGAAAGACGCGCGAGCGCGAAGTTCTGTCGCTGGAAGGCGCCCGCGGCGCGCAGCTCGTCCCGAACGCCCATCTCGTCCTCTACGCCCACCTCGTCCGCCACGAGGATCCGCGCGTCCCGCTCGCGCGCGACGCGCTCGGCGACCTCAAACGCCTCGGGCGCCAACCCCGCGCCGAGCACGAGCGCCCCCCCCTCGCGCACCACGGCGAGCTTCTCCTCGGCGATGTCGCGGACGGTCGGGCCGAGCCAACGCGTGTGCTCCAGCCCAACGTTCGTCAGCACGGTCAGCTCGGCGTCGATCACCGACGTGGCGTCGTAGCGCCCACCGAGCCCGGCCTCCACGACGGCGACCTGCACATCGCGCTCGGCGATCTCCCACAGTGCCGCGGCGGTGAGCAGTTCGAACTGGGTCACGTGGTCGTCGCCGGCGAGCGTGCGATTCACGCGCTCGGCCGCGGCGGCCGCCTTCGCGACCGCGCCGGCGAAGCGCTCGCCGGCGATGTCCCGCTCTGAGACCTGCAACCGCTCGCGATAGGAGATCAGGTGCGGCGAGGTGTAGGCCGCGGTGCGCAGCCCATGACGCTCAAGGATCGCGGCGATCATCCGGGTCGTGGAGGTCTTGCCGTTCGTGCCGAGCACGTGGATGCTGTCGTAGCGCCGTTGGGGCGAGCCGAGCGCGGTCGCCAGCCGGCGCATCCGGTCCAGTCCGAAGCGCATGCCGAACAGCTCGATCGAGCGCAGATAGGCCTCGGCTCGCTGCTCACTCCAGGGCTGTGCGCCGCTCATCCGCATTCCCTCATGATGGCGCGCCCGAGCGGCGCACCCGCCGCGCACGCCTCAGCCGTCAGAGTGCTGGCGCAGGTAGTCGATGAACACGGGGCGCATCGCCTCGCCCAGCTCGCCCTCGCCGCTGTGCAGAGCGTCGGAGATCAGCCCTTTGGAGGACTGAATGTCGTAGTCGGCCTCGCCCTCGTCGCCGCTGGCGGCCTCGGCGGCAGGGATGAACTGCAAGAGCTCCCAGAAAAATTTCACGTCGAGGTGGCGCTCGGCGCGGCGGACCGCACGGTCGTGCAGCTCGAGCGTCGAGAGCTTGTCGAGGTCCTCGGCCGCGCTCATCTCGGGGGCTGAGGCTAGCGGCGCTTGCGGCCGCGTCGTCCGCGACCGCCCCGGCCGCCGCGCACGATTGGCCACAGCTCGCGCCCCATGCCCTTCAGGTCGAGCTTGCGCGCGAGCTTGCGCAGCTCGCCGCGCTGCTTTGAACTCAGGTTGCTAGCGCGCCCACGCGATTCGCCGATCAGCTGCGCGAGCTGGGCGCGCTCCTTGGCGGAGAGCGCGTTCCAGTGGCGCGAGACGATCATCGCGGCGCGGGCTAGCGTGAGCCAGGGCACGGCGCCGACCGTGCTCTTGACCAGCGAGTTCGATTCGCGGCGCTTGGACACAGGGCGATACTACCGGGAACGGTTGCCGCGCTCAGGCGGACTGCTCGCGCGGGGAGTCCTCCTGGGTCTCCTCGGGCGCGGCTTCGGTCACTAGCGTCGGGGTGAGCCCCTTCTCGACGGTCTCCTTCGTCACGACGCACTTCTTCACGTCGCGCCGGGAGGGCAGCTCGAACTGCACCTCCAGCAGGATCTCCTCGATGATCGAGCGCAGCCCGCGGGCGCCGGTTTCGCGCTCCAGGCCCTTGTCGGCGATCGCGGTGAGCGAGTCCTCGGAGAAGACCAGCTCGATCCCGTCGAAGGAGAAAAAGCGCTGGAACTGCTTGACGAGCGCGTTACGTGGCTCGACGAGGATCGAGACGAGGTCCTCGCGCGTGAGCTGGTGAACGGCGCTCATCACCGGCAGGCGGCCGATGAACTCGGGGATCAGCCCGTATTCGATCAGGTCCTCGGGCAGGCAGTGCTCGAACACCTCGCCGGTGTCGCGCTCGGCCTTGGCCTCGATCGCCGCGGCGAAGCCCACGCCTTTGTGGCCGATGCGTCGCTCGATGACTTTGTCGAGGTTCGCGAAAGCGCCGCCGCAGATGAACAACACGTTGGTCGTGTCGATCGTCAGGAACTCCTGATGGGGATGCTTACGCCCGCCCTGGGGCGGCACGGAGGCCTGCGTGCCCTCGAGAATCTTCAACAGCGCCTGCTGCACGCCCTCGCCGGAGACGTCGCGCGTGATCGAGGGGTTGTCGGCCTTGCGCGCGATCTTGTCGACCTCGTCGATGTAGATGATTCCGGTCTCGGCCTTCTTGACGTCGTAGTCCGCGGCCTGGATCAGCTTCAGGAGGATGTTCTCGACGTCCTCGCCGACGTAGCCCGCCTCGGTCAGCGCGGTCGCGTCGGCGATCGCGAACGGGACGTTGAGGATCCGCGCGAGCGTCTGCGCGAGCAGCGTCTTGCCGCAGCCGGTCGGGCCGAGCAGCAGGATGTTCGACTTCTGCAGCTCGATGTCGGCGTCGCCGGCCATCATCATCTGCACGCGCTTGTAGTGGTTGTAGACCGCGACGGAGAGCGTGCGCTTGGAGGCATCCTGGCCGACGACGTACTCGTCGAGCACGTCGTAGATCTCCTTCGGCTTAGGCAGGTTCTCCAGGTCGAAGGCCGGCGGCGCGGAGAGCTCCTCGTCGATGATCTCGTTACAGAGATCGATGCACTCGTCGCAGATGTAGACGCCGGGGCCGGCGATCAGCTTCTTGACCTGGCGCTGGGACTTGCCGCAGAAGCTGCAGAGGAGCTGCTCGTTGGAGTCTGTCGGTCGCGCCATCCTGCCCCCTAGTGCTCTGAGATCACCCGGTCGATGATGCCGTACTCCTTGGCCTCCTCGGAAGACATGAAGTAGTCGCGCTCGGTGTCCTTGCCGACCTGCTCGAGGTCTTTGTGCGTGTGCTTGGCGATGATCTCATCCAGCCGTTTGCGCACGTCGATGATCTCTTTGGCGTGGATCTCGATGTCGGTGGCCTGGCCTTCGAAGCTGGAGGACACCTGGTGGATCAGGATCTTTGCGTTAGGCAGCGCCATGCGCTTGCCCTCGGCCCCGCCCGCGAGCAACAGAGCGCCCATCGACATCGCGATGCCGACGCAGATCGTCTGCACGTCGGGCTTGATGAACTGCATCGTGTCGTAGATTGCCAGTCCCGCGTAGACCGACCCGCCGGGCGAGTTGATGTACAGCGAGACGTCCTTCTCGGGATCCTCGGACTCCAAGTGCAAGAGCTGGGCCACGATCAGGTTGGCGATCTGATCGTCAACTGGCGTGCCGAGAAAGATGATCCGCTCGTTGAGCAGACGGCTGTAGATGTCGAACGCGCGCTCGCCGCGCGAGGTCTGCTCGACGACCATTGGAACAAGTGGGCTCATAGTCCTCGCTTTGGTTTCGCTTCGCGGGCCGGATTCCTCCCACAGAGGCTAGCCGGCTGAGCTCCGCTCGGTTGGGGTCCACAACTTGCCGGCGCCGGAGCCCGCGGCGGCACCCTCGGCCTCGGTCTCCTGGTCGGGCGTCCAGAGCGCCTCGCGCGCCTGTGCCTGCTCGGGCGTAATCGGCTTGGAGCGCTCGGCGATGAGCTCCTCGGCCATACGCGCCGCGACGCTCTCGCGCAGTTCCTCCTCACGACCGCGCGAGCGCAGCTCCTGCAGCAGCTTCTCGGCCTCGACTCCTTCGCGCTCGGCGGTGGGAGCGATCGCCTCGAGCAAGCGTTCCTCGTCGGGCTCTAGCTGCTCGGCCTGCACGATCGCGCTGAGCACGGCCTCACGGCGCAGCGTGCGCTCGGCCTCGTCTTTGAGCTCGGCGAGCAGATCGGCCTCCTCGCGGCCGGTTATCTGCAGGAACGCCTCGCGCGAGATGCCCTGGTGAGCAAGCGAATGCAGGCGCGAGTCCCACATTTCGCGGGCGCGCCCTTCGGCCAGCTCGTCGGTGACGGGCACGGTTGCTGTGGCGACCACGGCGTCGAGCGCGGCTTGACGAAACTCGCCAGCGACCCGAGCTTCGTCGTTTTCGAGCATGCGCGTGCGGATGTCCTCGCGCAGCTCTCCCAGGTCGTCGAAGCCCGCGTCGATCGCGAGGTCGTCATCGAGCGGCGGCAGCTCCTTGGCCTTGACCTCCTTGACGGTCACCGCAAACGAAGCCTCCTTGCCGGCGAGATGCTCGGCGGGGTAGTCGGCGGGGAACGTGAGCCTCACGTCATTCTGCTCGCCCGCGCTCATCCCGACGAGCGCCTCCTCAAAGCCGGGGATCAGGTTGCCGGCGCCCAGCTCGATCAGCTGGTCACGACCCTCGCCGCCCTCGAAAGGCTCCAACCGCTCGGGATCGTCCTCGGCGGGTAGTGAACCGAGATAGTCGATTACTACGAAGTCGCCCTGCGTCGCCGCCCGCTCGGCGGTCTCGAGCTTGGCCAGGCGCTCGCGCAGCGCCTGTATCTCCTGCTCAACCTGCTCCTCATCGACGAGTGGCTCGCGGCGCGGCACCTCAAGGCCTGTGTAGTCGCCGAGCGTGGCCTTCGGCACGACGCCGACCTCGATCGAGAACTGCAGTGGCTGACCGTCGTCAGGGAGGTTCTCGAAGTCGACGTCGAGCTTCGGGTCTCCCACGGGGACGATGCCCGACTGCTCGAGCGCTTGCGCATACCAGCGTCCAAGCGAGTCGCGGACAGCCTGGTCGAGCACGGCGTCGCGCCCGATCCGCTGGATCACAAGCGGGGCGGGCACCTTGCCGCGACGGAAGCCCGGCAGCTTCAGTTCGCGCCCGAGCTCGCGCGCCTTGCCCTCCAGGCGCGCCTTAACCTCGACCGGCGCGACGCTCACCTCGACGCGCACGCGCGAGTCCGGAAGCTCGGCGACGGTCGTCTCGGGCGCGGCGCTCACGGCTGCCACGATACCGTGCCACCGCATGAAGGCTCGCCGCAATGGACAGCTGCACAGGCGCCTGGAGGCGTGGCTGTGGACCGGCCCGGTAGGTCACTTCCTGGGCGGCGCGCTCGACGTGGCCCAGGGCCTGGCGACGTTCTACAGGGACAAACGAAAGGCGGGCGACGGCCCCAGCGTTGGCTGAGAACGCCGCCCGCCCGGTGTGGCGGACCTCCCGCGGTTCGTCGTCTACGCGGCGACCGTCTGACGGCCGAAGCTCAGCGCGACGCCACGCGCCAGCACGAGCACGGGGCTCGTGGCGATCTCGACGAGGTGCGCGGCCGAGGAGCTGATCCCGACGCGACCCTGCTCGGCCTCGGGACGCGAGTCCACGACGAGCAGGCCGGTGTCCTCGTTGGCAACGGGCGCGACGCTCGCCCCCAGCGCCGTGGCGAGCGAGTCCGCGGTCGCGCGCGCGCCGCCGTCGCCGTCGCCGATCGCGACGACCGAGCGGATGCCTGCCTGCGGGTCCTCGGCCAGGCCGACGGGCGCAATCGCCACGGCGACCGGACCGCCCTCGATCAGCTGCTGGGCAGAGTTGCCGACGGACACGTGGCCTTTGGCGGTGTGCGAGTCCGAGCAGAACACGACGACGTTCGCGCTCTCGCGCTCGGCCAGGGCACGCAGGCCCTCGGGGGTCGAGCGGTCGGTCACGACGTGGCGCGCGACGTTGGCGTCGCCGAACAGCTGGGCGCCGCGGGCCAGCAGCTCCTCGGCCTCGCTCTGAGCGAGCTGCTCGCGGCTGGAGTCAAGCTCCTGGGCGTGGCGTACGTAGGCCAGCGCGACCTCGGCGCCGGCGTTGGCGAGCACCCGGCCGAGCGCGATCGCGTCGTTCTCGTTTGCGGTGCCGTCGTAAGAGACGATGATCTTCGTGGACATGATGGCTCCTTGTGCGTTCTCGCCGGCCTCCGCGACCGACTTTGAAGTTCTTTCTCGCTTGCTTTCTCGATCAATATCGCACGTTCCTGCCATCAGCTCCAATGATCTTTTTTATATTTATTATAAGATGATCTTATGCTGAATGTGGCCCGCCTGAAGGTCTTGAAGGAGGTCGCCTATCGGGGCTCACTCTCCGCGGCGGCCGAGGCCCTGTCCTACACCCAGTCCGCGGTCTCCCAGCAGATCGCGGCGCTCGAGGAGGAAACCGGCATGGCGCTGTTGGAGCGCCACCCGCGCGGGGTAAGCCTCACGGCCGCGGGGCAGACGCTCGTCGGTCACGCGGAGGGGATCCTCGCGCGCCTGGACACCGCCGAGGCAGCGCTCTCGGCGATCGCGGGCCTGCGCGGAGGCAGGCTGCGGATGGCCTCGTTTCCCAGCGCCGGGGCCACGCTGATGCCGGTGGCGATCGCGAACTTCCGCGCCGCCTATCCCGATGTTGAGCTGACGCTCGCCGAGGGCGAACCCGAGGAAATCGTCCCGCGCGTGCGCGCCGGTGAGCTGGACCTCGCGCTGCTGTTTGAGTTCGAAGGCGAGGACCCGCTACCCGAGGACCTCGCCCGCTCGCCGCTGCTTGGGGACCCGATGTACCTCGCGCTGCCCCGCGATCACCGCCTCGCCGATAAGCGCCGGCTGCGGTTGTCCGACTTGCAGGGCGAGGCGTGGGTGCAGACCTCCAGCGCGAGCGCCTGCGCGCGCCACGTCGTGCGCTGTTGTCACGCCGCGGGCTTCGAGCCCACGGTCTCCTTCGAGAGCGACGACTACCAAACCGTGCAGGGCCTCGTAGCCTCGGGAGTCGGCGTCGCGCTGATCCCCGAGCTCGCGCTCTCGGTCGTGCGCGAGGACGTCGCGATCCGCGCCCTCTCCCCCGCTCCGCCGGTGCGCCAGGTGATCGCCGCCACGCCCGAGGGGGCGCGCCTGGTGCCCGCGGCGCCCACGATGCTCGCGATGCTCGGCGAGGCCGCCGACACGCTGGCGGCAGGCGGCGGGGTTAAACAGACGGGGCGCCTGACCGCTTAGGCCAGGCGCCCCGAATTCGAGACCTACTGCAACTGCGTCAGCGGCTTATTTGGCCGGGTTGGCCAGGTATGCCGCGTTGACCAGCTTCGCCAGAGCCTTGTAGCCCTTGATCGACGGGTGGATGTCACCCTTGCCTTCCGCGCCACCCGGAACGTTCGGGTTGCACATTTCGGTCAGCTTGCAGATCGCCTTTTTCTCCTTTTCGGCGTTTTCGCCCGAGCCAGCGTTGAACACCGGGAACGGGTTGGCAAACGTGACGTTCGGGAAGTTCGGGACGACCAGCGCTTCAACGGCTTCGTTCGTCGCTTTCTGAAGCGTGTCGCTGCCCGGCAGGATGAACGTGTCGGGGTTGTAGAAGCCCATCAGGATGATCGGCCCTTTGTAGCCCGCTTCGTCGATCACGGTGAGGATCGTCCCCAGGTTGTTGAGGATGTGCGGCACCGTGACTTTTTCTGAGGTTTCTTTGATGCAGTTGAGGACGGCAAGCTGCGGCGTAGCGCCGTATTTGCTTTTGCCTTCTTTGCCGAATTCGAGCGCGACTTCGTTTTCGCACTGCGTGATCGCCGCGAGCTCGTCGTTCGAGCCGATGTTCAGGGTGATCGCCTTGACCGGGCTTTTCGTGCCCTGGACCGTCGCGACCGCCTCCTCGAGCTGGGACAGTTCTTTACCGCCCTGCACGTAGCCACCGTTGTGCAGCGGCAGGTGTGTGCGGTAGGTGTATTTGCAGGGGTGGTAGTCGCCGAGGCCCTGGTAACCGCCCGCTGGGAACTGTTCGCTGCCTTTCGGAGCTTCGATTTCTTCGTAGCTCTGGGTCGATTCTTTGCCGCCGACCGCGGGGTTTTCACCGATCAGGCCGTTGGAGGTCTCACCCGGGCACGCGTCGTTCACGATCCGGATGCTCTTGCCGACCTCGGCCGGCTTGTGCAGGAATTTCGCGAAGTCGTTCGCCACGCCTTCTTCGAAGAACGAGGGCGACTCGACCGGGTAGTGGTTGTTGAAGCGTTCCTGGGAGTACCCGAACGAGATCGAGTCACCGAGCGCCAGGTACGTGGTGGTGGCAGGCTCCGATTCCGCCTGTGCGGCGGCGGGCGCGATCACGATCGCCGAGACGACGAGCGCGAGCGCCATTAGGGGCCCGAGCAGTCGCCTGCGCGATCCACGCGCAGAAGAGCCGTTCATGGCTGACATCTCACATCCTCCTTCACGGGGCCCTTACGGCCACTGATCCTCGTGAGCCCAGCCCCCTCTTGGAATTGTCCCTCTAGTAGCTGCTCCCCAAGCGAACGCAGGGAAGCGGTGCGGGCAAGGATAGCCAAGGCTAAGTTCAAGTGTCAAGCGTGGTTTATCGCGCTGCGAGAGCCGCCCGCGCGGCGTGTCCGCGGCGCGGGCACGCCTCCCGGCGTGGGCATCGGGCCTCGCCGGCCAGCCGCGCAAGCGCTCTTGCATCGTGTCCGAAGCCCGTGCCAGCTTGTCGGACGTGAGCGTTCTCTTGTTGATCCTCGGCCTGGCACTCGGCGCCGCCGTCGCCGGCTTGCTGCTGCGCCGTGGCGAGGAGCAGCGCCGCCGCGAGCAGGAGCGGATGCGCGAGGAGCTGAAGGCGATCTCCGCCGATGTGCTTGCGCAGACCAGTGACTCGCTCGCCCAGCGCGTCGCCGAGCAGCGCCAGATCGAGCAGGAGCGCACGAGCGGCGAGCTAGCCCAGCGGGCGCAGGAGTTCAAGGGTCTTGTCGTGCCGATGCAGGAGAAGCTCGGGCGCATGGAGGGCGAGATCGCCCGCCTCGAGCGCGAGCGCCGCCAGGCCCACGGGGAGCTTTCGCAGATGGTGCGCACGCTCGGCGACGGCGTCGGCACGCTGCGCCAGGAGACCGGCAACCTCGTCTCCGCGCTCAAGCGCCCCTCCACGCGCGGCTCCTGGGGCGAGATCCAGCTGCGCAACGCGGTCGAGATGGCCGGGATGGTCGCCCACTGCGACTTCCTCGAGCAGAGCACGATTCGGGTCGACGGCGGCGCGCTGCGGCCCGACATGCTCGTGCGCCTGCCGGGCGGGAAGCTGATCGTGGTCGATGCCAAGGTGCCGCTCGACGCATACCTCGCGGCGCTGGAGGCCGACGGCGAGGACGCGCGCGAGCACCACGTCGCGCGCCACGCCAAGCAGACGCGCGAGCATGTGACGAAACTCGCGGCCAAGGGTTACCACGCGCAGCTGGAGGCCACGCCGGAGTTCGTCGTGATGTTCGTGCCCTCCGACGGCATCTACCAGGCGGCTCTGGAGGGCGACCCGGCGCTGATCGAGTTCGGCGTCTCCCAGCAGATCTTGATCGCAACACCCACAACGCTGATCGGGCTGCTGTGGGCGGCGCACTACGGGTGGCGTGAAGAGCGGATCGCGGAGTCCGCGCGTGAGATCGCGGAGTCCGCGCGCGAGCTGCACCGTCGGCTGGGCCGCTTCGTGACTCCGCTCGCGAAGGTCGGGCGGCAGCTGGACGCGGCGACCGCCGCCTACAACGAGGCCGTGGGCTCGTTCGACGCGCGCGTTGTGCCGCAAGTGCGCAAGATCGAGCAGGCAGGCGCTGCCTCCGATCGCGAGGTCGCGGCGCCGCCTGGCGTCGAGACGACCGCCCGCGCGATCACCGCGCGGTTCGCGCCTTCGGAGAGTGACCCGACGCACGAGCTCGTGCCGCCTGAGCCATCTCAGGAGCGCGTGCTGCAAGCGCTCGATCCGGCAGAGCCGATGCGGATCTCCGCCGGCGCACGACCAGCACGACGATCAGCGTAAGCGCGACCGGCACGGTCGCTGGCAGCTCGTCCACGAAGAAGAACAACAGGTCGAAGGCGGCAGCAAACGCCGCGGCGAGCAGCGCGGCGCGTGACTGAACCCGGCCCCCGAACGTGTAGGCGAGTAGCGCGCCGAGCACGCCCGCGACGAACAGGTCGCCGTAGCCCATCACGGCCGAGCCGAGCAGCGCGCTCTGCAAGCGAGGCAGGCCCGCGGCGGGATGAGCCGCGTTCAGTGAGCTGTTCGGGCGTTGCAGGAGGTGGGCGATCACGAGCGCCGCATCGACGAGCGCCATCGCGACGACCCCCGCGGCCAGCCAGCGCGGGGGCGTGACGGTCGCGAGTAGCGCGCCGAGGGCCACACAACTAAGCGCAGAGAGCACGAGCGCGGCAGCTTGCCCTGGCAGCGCGCCCGCGTCGGCCCAGGCCAGCGCGAATAGCATGGGCACGAGCAGCGCGGCGGCGGGACGGGCCCCGCGCGTGAGCCAGCCGAGCGCGAGCGCCGCGAGCAGCGGCACCGCGACGAGCGCCAGGTAGGTCAGCGCCTGCGCACTCGCGCGTTCGGCCAGCGCAGCGATTAGTACGAAGCCCAGCACCGAGAGAGGCGGGACCAGCGCCCAGCGACGGTCGCGCAGGCGCGCGAGCACGGGCACCTCGGGCACGCGCGCTAACGCGACGATCCCGCCCTGCACTAGCGAGAGGATCAGGATCGAGAGCCAGAACGGCAGCACCCCTAGGAAGATAGATTCCCGCCGCCCGTGCGGGGTACGGTTCGCCGCCTAGGATTAGCTAGATGAATGCGCCTAGCGCCCAGGCGCCGCCGATTCTGCACCTCTCCACGGTGGTGGGAAGCCCGCTGCGCGATGCCGACGGAGAGCGCCTGGGCAAGGTCGAGGACCTGATCGTCCGCCTCGGCGGGATCGGCTACCCGCCGATCACCGGCTTTCTCGTAAAGGTCGCGGGACGCACCTCCTACCTCGGCGTCGAGCGCGTCTCCGACATCGGCCCCCACGGCGTGGTGTTGCGCAAGGCCAAGCTCGACCTGCGCCGCTTCGAGCGCCGCCCCGAGGAGGTACTGCTGAAGCGCGACCTGCTCGACCGCCAGTTGATCAACGTCGAGGGCGCGCGACTCGTGCGCGCAAACGAGATCGAGTTGGCGCTCGTCGCGGGCTCCTGGCGGGTCGTGGGCGTAGACACCGGACCGCGCGGCGGGCTACGCCGCTTGTTGCCGAAGGGCATCGGCACGCACATCGCCACGGGCGAGTTCCTCGACTGGGCCGGCGTCGAGCCGTTCGTTGGGCACGTGCCGACCGTGCGCCTGCGCGTGCCGCACCCCAAGCTCGCGAAGCTACACCCCGCGCAGATCGCCGACCTCGTCGAGGCGGCCTCGCGGCGCGAGGGCGAGGAGATCATCCAGGCCGTCGGCGACGACGACCGCGAGCTCGAGGCCGACGTGTTCGAGGAGCTCGACGACCACCACCAGCAGGAGTTCCTCGAGGACCGTCCCGACGAGCAGGTCGCCCAGATACTCGCGCGCATGGCGCCCGACGACGCGGCGGACATCCTCGGCGAGCTAGACGAGGAGCGCCGCGAGCCGGTGCTCGCGGCGCTGCCGGTCAGCCACCGCGTGAAGGTGCGCGCGTTGCTCGGCTACGAGCCCGACGAGGCGGGCGGCCTGATGAGCCCAGACTTCATCCTGCTGCGCGGCTCGACCTCGGCGGGCGACGCGCTGGAGGCCGTGCGCCGCAGCCGGATCGCGCCCGAGCTTCTAACGACGATCTTCGTCAGCTCGCCCGAGGGCTCGCTCGAAGGCAGCGTGCCCGTCCCCGCCTTGCTGCGCGCCGATCCCGGCAAGCGCCTGGAGTCGGTCGTCAAGCACGAGACTCCGTGCCTGTCCCCAGACTCCCCCTTCGAGGAGGTCGCGCGGCAGATGGCCGACTACAACCTCACTTCGATCCCGGTCGCGGACGAGACGGGGATGGTGGGCGTCGTGACCGTCGACGACGTGCTGGAGGCAATGCTGCCACGCGGTTGGCGGCGACGCTTCGGGCTGCTCGGTGAGGACTGAGCAGCCGGGTGCGGACCCGGTTTGCGCTTGATAGGTGCATTTCGCTCGCCGTGCCGGGTACTGAATAGACTGCGATCCGTGAGCGTTTCAGGCGGACAGTTCGATGGCGGTTCGAGTACCGCCCGTCATGCGCCGTATCCGGTCGGCCAGCCGTGGCCGGCCGCGTCTGCCTGCACGGCTTAGCCGGCCGCGCATACCCGCTCGCCTGAGCTCCCGCCGGGCGCGGCTGCTCGCCTTCATCGGTCTGCTTGGACCCGGCCTGATAGCCGCCAACGCGGGTAACGACGCGGGCGGGATCGCGACGTATTCCTCGGTCGGTGCCAAGTACGGCTACGGCCTGTTGTGGACGATCGTGCTGATCACGATCTCGCTCGCGATCGTGCAGATGCTCGCGGCGCGGATGGGGGTCGTGACCGGCAAGGGGCTGGCCGAGCTAGTGCGCGAGGAGTACGGGATCCGCTGGTCGGTGTTCGCCACGAGTGCGGTGCTGATCGCGAACCTCGGCATCTGCATTTCGGACTTTGTGGGGATCGGCGCGGCGGTCGGGCTGACGGGGGTTCCCGCACAGGTCTCGGTGCCGATCGCGGCGGTCGTGATCTGGACGATCATCGTGCGCGGCTCCTATCGCTCGGCCGAGCGCGTGTTTATCTGGCTGACGATCCCCTTCTTTGCCTACCCGGTGGCCGCGATCCTCGCCCACCCCAAGTGGGGAGACGTGGGCAAAGCGATCATCGCGCCGCAGATCCACGGCAACTCGGAGTACCTGCTGCTGCTGATCGCGACCGCCGGGACGACGATCACCCCCTACATGCAGCTCTACCTGCAGTCCGCGGTCGTCGAGCGCGGCGTGCGCGAGGAGGATCTGGGGCACGAGCAGCGCGAGGCGGTCGCTGGGGCGATCTTCGCGAACCTGATCGCGGGCTTCATCGTGATCGCCACGGGCGCGACGCTGTTCACGCACGGGATCCACGAAGTCTCCTCCGCCGCTGAGGCGGCGCGGGCGCTGAATCCCTTCGCGGGGCAATACGCGGAGGCGCTGTTTGGGATCGGCCTGCTCGGCGCGAGCCTGCTCGCCGCGGCGATCCTGCCGATTGCCACCGCGTACGTGATCTCGGAGTCGCTCGGCTATGAGAAGGGCATCGGGCGCCGGCGCGAGGAGGCGCCCGTGTTCGTCAGCGTGATCACCGCGATGATCGCGATCGCCACGATCGTCGCGGTCGTTCCGGGCGTGCCTGTCTTCTCGCTGCTCGTCGGCGTGCAGGTCGTCAACGGCGTGCTGCTGCCGATCAACCTGTTCTTCATCTGGCGCTTGTCGCGCTCGGCGGCGCTGATGGGCGAGCAGCGCAGTCGCGGCCTGCTCGACGGTGCCGCGGGGATCACCGTGCTCGTGACCTCGACGCTCTCGCTCGGGCTTGTCGTGATCACACTCGCCGGGCTCTAGGCCGAGGCGACATCCTGCAGCAAGAGCGTCGCGCCGATCGCGCCGCCGAGGTCGCCCAGCGCGGCCACGTGCATGTCCGGCGGGTGGTAATCCGCGAACAGGTGAGGTTGCATCTCCTGCGCGATCCGTTTCGCGTACGGCTCGCCCAGGCGCACTCCAAGCCCGCCACCGAGGATCACGCACTCGACGTCGAGCACGTTGCAGACCGACGCCACGCCCGCGCCGAGCGCGCGCAGCGCGCGCTCGATCATGTGCACCGCGAGCTTGTCTTCGCGCTCTAGCGCCTTAGCCCAGATGCTGCTCGTAAGGCGTGGCCGTTCGCGCTCCTTCATCAGCTTGAACAGGTCGGTGTGCTTGCCTTTCTCGACTTGCTTGGCCGCGTGCGCTTCCATCGCCGAGCGCCCCGCGTAGGCCTCCATGCAGCCGCGCCGCCCACACGTGCAATGCGCGCCGTCGATCTCTACGACCACGTGTCCGATCTCTCCCGCTGCACCGCGCCCTACCCAGGGCTTGCCCGCGAGCACGATCCCACCGCCGACGCCGGTGCCCCAGAAGACCCCAAGCAGAGAGTCGTAAGGCTTGCCCGCCCCGAGCTTGAACTCCGCATCGGTCGCGACCTGCACGTCGTTGCCGAGTGCGATCGGGCAGCCGAGCGCGGCTTGCAGCGTCTGGGCGAGCGGGAAGCTGCCCTTCCAACCGGGCAGGTTGAGCGCGCTGGTCACGGTGCCGCCTTCGATCGTCCCGGGCGAGCCGACGCCGACGCCCGCGAGCTCGTGCGGCTCGACCCCGGCCGCGCTCGCGGCTTCGCGCAGCGCGCGCTCCATCTCGCTCGCCACGTCCGCGGGCCCCCCGCTCGTCGGCGTGGGGCGTCGGGCCTCACCGCGCACCTCTCGACGCTCGTCGACGATCACCGTCTGGATCTTCGTGCCGCCGAGGTCGATGCCGCCGTAGTCGGCCATGCCTGTTGATCATCGCAGAGCACCTTGTAGGAATTTTCTGCGTAGAGATTTAGCCGCCCTTGAACCCCAGCTTCGCCGCTTCTTACAGCGCGCTTGAAGCATCTCGATAAGCATGATCGAACGGGGCCGGGCATCGTGGGTCGTCTATGTGCTGACGGCACTCCTCCTCGGCGCGATCGCAGCCGCGGTCCTCGTCGTTGGACCCGCCTCCGGGCAATCGGCGACGCAGACGCGAGTCATCACCGCACAGCGCGGCGTCGTGCAGTCGACGGTCTCAGGCAGCGGCAACGTCGCGGCGTCGAGCGAGCTGGACCTCGGCTTCAAGACCTCTGGCACCGTCGCACACATCTACGTCAAACAGGGCCAGGAAGTCGGGCAGGGACAGCTGGTCGCGGCGCTCGACCCCCACGGCGCCGAAGTCACGCTCGAGCAGGCGAAGGCGAACCTGCAGTCCGCCGAAGCGGAGCTCGCACGCGAGGAAGAAACCGACGGCGAATCGTCTTCCTCGTCGAGCCCTCCCTCCGCGTCGAGCTCTCCCTCCGCGAACAGTGCCGCGCGCGCGGAAACCGCGACCGCGACGACAGCAGCCGCGAAGCCTCCAGCCACACGGAAATCCTCCTCCGCGAAGAAAAAGCACGCGAGCAAAGGCTCGAGGACGAGCGAAGAACCAAAAAAGAGCGAAGAATCCTCGGAAAGCTCGTCATCCTCCGAAATCAGTTCGGCGACGCGCGAAGCGAACATCGCTTCGGCGCGCGCGGCCGTCAAGAGCGACCGGCTGACGGTCGAAAACGACGAACGCAGCGTCGCTGACACGCGTTTGACGGCGCCGGAGAGCGGCACGATCGTCTCGCTCGGCGGCGAAGTCGGAGAAACGGTCTCCGGCGACGGGACCAGCCGCGCGGCAAGCGAATCCAGCGAATCTTCCGGCGGCAGCGGAGGCGGCGGCGGAAGCTCGGAATCGAACGACTCCTCGCAGTCGAACTCATCCTCCAGCGCATTCGCGGTGCTCAGCGACCTCAGCTCGATGAAGCTGGTCGTGCCGCTGAGCGAGTCGGAAGTCGGCAGCGTTAGACGCGGACAGACGGCGACTGTCACGGTCGAAGCCCTGAAAGGGGCGAAGCTCGCAGCGCACGTCAGCGAAGTGGCCGCGCTGCCGACGAGCAACAGCGGCGTTGTCAGCTACGACGTCACGTTCGCGCTCGACCAGTTGACTGCGGGCCTGAAAGCGGGGATGAGCGCGACGGCCGAAGTCGTGGTCCAGCAAGCGGAAGGCGTGAACGTCCCGACCAGCGCGATCTCCGGCGGGTCCGTGACGGTGGTCGAAGGCGGCGAGCAAGTGCGCCGGGCCGTCACGACGGGTCTCGCGGGCAACAGCGCGACGATCGTGCTCAGCGGGCTGAAGGCCGGCGAACGGGTCGCGCTGCCGCAGGCCACAAGCAGCAGTAGCGCGAACTTGCTCTCGCGGCTTGGCTCGCGCGGCGGCGGTGCAGGAGCGATTCGCAGCGGACTCGGCGGCGGCGGCTTCGCGGGCGGTGGCTTTGCCGGCGGCGGGCCGCGTGTCGCGGTCGGACCGGGAGGTTGAGTTGCGACGCCCGCCCGTGATCCAGCTACACCGCGCGAGCAAGACCTACGAGCTCGGGCAGATCTCGGTGCGCGCGTTGCGCCAGGTCTCGCTCCGGATCGAACGGGGCGACTTCGTCGCGATCATGGGCAGCTCCGGCAGCGGCAAGACCACGTTGATGAACATCCTCGGCTGCCTGGATGCGCCAAGCGAGGGGCGCTATCTGATCGACGGGACCGACGCGGGCGAGATGGATGAGGACGACCTCTCCGACCTGCGCAGTCGCAAGATCGGTTTCGTGTTTCAGAGCTTCAACCTCGTGCCCCGCACGAGCGCGCTCGCGAACGTCGAGCTGCCGCTCGCCTACGCGGGCCTGCCTCGCGGCGAACGCCGACGGCGCGCCGAGCGGGCTCTCGCCTCGGTAGGGATGTCCGACCGTCTCGACCACCTCCCCTCCGAGCTCTCAGGCGGCCAGCAGCAGCGCGCCGCGGTCGCGCGCGCGATCGTCACGAACCCTTCGCTGATCCTCGCCGACGAGCCGACCGGCAACCTCGACACGCGCTCCACGCACGAGGTCCTGCGGATCTTCGCCCGGCTCAACGAGGAAGGCCGGACGGTTGTGCTGATCACGCACGAGCCCGAAGTCGCCGAGCAGGCCGAGCGCGTGATCCGCCTCAGCGATGGCGAGATCGTGGAAGACGAACGGCGATGATCGGTCGGGAGGCGCTGCGGATCGCTTGGGGCGGGATCGCGGCAAACAAGCTGCGCTCCGGCTTGACGATCCTCGGCATGACAATCGGCGTCGCCTCGGTGATCGTGCTGATCGCAGTCGGCAACGGCTCCTCCGAGGCGGTCAAGTCCCAGATCCAGAGCCTCGGCACAAACGTCCTGATCGTGATGGCGGGCGGCCAGCGAGGCGGGGCGCGCGCCAGCAGCGCCGGCAGTGTTTCGCTGACGAAGCAAGACGCCGAAGCACTGCAGAACGCGAGCCTCGCACCCGACGTAATGAGCGCTTCGCCGGTCGTCAACGCGACGAGCGTGCGGCTCGTCTACGGCAGCTCCAGCTACGAACCGTCCTCGACGGTCGGGACCACGCCCTCCTATCTCACGGCCCACAGCTACAAGCTCAGCGAAGGCTCCTCGTTCACAGCAGCCGACGTGAAGGCGCACAAGCGCGTCGCGGTGGTCGGCGAGACCGTGGTGGAAGAACTGTTCGGCGGCCAAAGCCCAGTCGGCCAGAGCGTCAAGCTGAACGGCTCGAACTTCGAAGTCGTCGGTGTGCTCGCGGCAAAGGGCTCGAACGGCGCGAGCAACCAGGACGACGTGTTGATGGCGCCGATCTCGACGGTGCAGGACTCGCTCACGGGGTTCGGCGCGATCGACTCGATCACCGTGCAGGCGAAGTCGGAATCCGCATTGAACGCCGCCGAAGCCGAGGTCACGCAGACCCTGGAGGAACGCCACAAGATCACGAACACCGAAGAACCTGGCTTCCAGGTCCTCAATCAAGGTTCGCTGCTGGAAACCTCAAGCTCGACCAGCAGCGTGTTCACGACTCTGCTCGGTGAGGTCGCCGCTATCTCCTTGCTCGTCGGCGGGATAGGCGTGATGAACATCATGCTCGTCAGCGTCACCGAGCGCACGCGCGAGATCGGCATTCGTAAGGCGATCGGCGCGCGGCGCGCCGACATCCTCACGCAGTTCTTGACCGAGGCCGTGCTGGTCTCGCTGATCGGTGGGCTGCTCGGCGTGCTCGTCGGCGTGCTCGGCAGTCAGTTCACGATCGCCGGGGTCCATCCCGAGATCGCGACGTACTCGATCTTCCTCGCCTTTGGCGCCGCCGCGCTCTCGGGCTTGTTCTTCGGCACCTATCCCGCCGCCCGCGCAGCCGCGCTGCGCCCGATCGAGGCGCTGCGCTTTGAGTGAGCAACCGTCCCCCACCGAGGAGTACCGATGAACGACAGCCCGCCGACCACAGATGCGCCCCGCGACGAAGCACCGCGCGAGGAGGACCTGCGCGAGGATTTGCCGCTGGACGACGAGGGCGTCTGGCTCGAGCACGCCGAGCTGCCGGCCCGCCCGCGCAAGCGTATCCTCGCCCCGCTCCCCGTCGCTCTCCTGCTCGCGCTGGCGCTCGCTTGCGGCTTCATCGCCGGCGTCTTGGTCCAGAAGGGTCAAGGCGGCTCATCCAGTGGTGGCACCGGTTTCTCGTCGCCGCGCAGCGCGAGCGCCCTCGGCAGCGCGGGCGCGAGATCCAGAGAGGGGTCCCGCACGGGATCGTCCGCCGCCGCGGGCGCCGACTCAACCTCTACCTCAGGCTCAGGGTCTTCGCGGTTCGAGCAGTCGAGTACAAGCCGCTCGGATGGAGGCGAGGCTGACATCACGATCGGCCAAGTCGCCTATGTGTCGAAAGGCGCTCTATATGTGACGACGAGCGAAGGCAACACGGTGAAGGTCACCGCAGCCGCCGGGTCCATAGTCACGAAGACGGTCGAAACGCACGTCAAGGGGATCCATCCCGGCGAAACCGTGATCGTCTCGGGAGCAGCAAACCCGAACGGCTCGATCTCGGCCAGTTCGATCCGTGCCGGGGAAGTGGGGGGCTCCGGCGCCGCCCTGTTCGGGGCCGGCGCGAACGGCGCCCCGAGCGGCAGCGTCGGCGGCAACGTCTCGAGCAGCAGCGGCTCAGGCGCGGGCGGCAACGGCGGTTCCGGCGGCTCGACGGGCGGCCCGGCGCTGTTCGGCAAGGAATGAACTTCAACCAGGCGACGATCGAGAAGGAGATCTACATGCCTCACATACACCGAAACAGACGCGTCCGCTGCACGGCTGGGGTGCTCCTCATCCTGCTGGCTGCGCTGGGCCTGGCAGCGTGCGGCGGATCCTCAAACAGTTCCTCCGGCGTGACGAACGCCAGCGCGAGCACGACGACCGGCAAGCGCGGCGGCCCGTTCGCGGTGCGCGCCTCCGCCCTGCGCGAATGCTTGAAAAAGGAAGGGATCACGTTGCCGGAACGCAAAGATCGGCAGGGTACCCCCGGCGCGGGCGGTCCGGGCGGCCCCTACGACGCGCAGCCGCCAACCGGCGGGCCGTACGGACAGCCTCCAAGCAGCGCCCCCGGCGGCCGCGGACCTTTCGGCTCCGGCGGCGCAGGAGGCCCGCAACTTCCCAAAGGCGTCACCCGCGCGCAGTTTGAAGCGGCGATGAAGAAGTGCGGTGGCGGGGTGCTCAGGCGCGGCGGCTTCAACACCGCGCAGGGACGTCAGCGCTTCGCCAAGTTCGCTGAATGCATGCGTCAGAACGGGATCAAATTGCCCACGCCCAACACCTCGGGCAAAGGGCCGATCTTCAACACGAAGGGGATCAACACGAACGGCGCCGCCTTCAAGGCCGCGGACGCAAAGTGCATGAAGGAACTCCGCCCCGACCGCAGCGCCCCGGGATCAAGCGACGAAGGTGGAGTCTCCCCGCAAGGCGGAGCAGAGGCGGGCGCGACGCCCGAAGGCCCGTCGCCCGGCGCCTAGAGGACCCGTCCTAGTGGCCAGACCCGGCGGAGCCCTTCGGCTTCGTCGGGTCCTTGATCGCAGCTGAGCTGCGCTTCCCGGCGACCTTCGGCTGAGGTAGCGAGCCGATTCGGCCGACGAGCTGGTCCCACTGTGTCGCGCTGAGATCGCTTGAGGCGATCACCGGCACCGGCGTGGCTTTGGCTGCGCCGGCGGCACGCGCAGCCTGAGCGGCCTTGGGGCCCAGCGTCTCGGCCGAGGTCGGGTGGAAGCCGACGTGGATGTGGTTCCAGTGTTCGGGCATCGCGAGCGTGTTCGCGGCGCCTGGGTACTGCATCAAGCTGATGATCTGGTGCGGGACGAATTCGCCTTGGAGCGTCAGCAGCGTACGGATCGTAAGGTCCGTGATCGTCCCGGGCCCCTGGTGGCCCGCGATCGGAATGCCGTTGATTGCCGAAATGTCAACCGCGTCGCCGGTGTAGTGCTCTGAGACGTAGCCCGACACGGTGATCTCGCTGTGCCCACACTCCAGCGCGCTCACGGTCGGCTTCAGCCCAGTACGGGAGAGGAACGCGAGCACCGCAAGCACACGCTTGTCGATCTTGCCCGAGGCAATGTCCTGGCGCCCACATTCGTAGATGTTGATGCCGGGGTCTGAGAGCACGGCGCGCTCGAGTTCATCCTTCGACATCAAGAACACGCCGCTCGCGGTCGCACCGAGTAGGTCGGTTTCCTGGCCGGCGCCCTGTGGGTGCAGCGCCGCGCTGAGCTGAGCCCAGTTCTGCAGGATCGGGCGCGGGTCGACCGTGCCTTGGTCGCCACCGGGACGAATCGCGAAGCGCAGGTGCCCAGAACGCGCGCCCGCGGGCGTACGGACCTTGCCAAGCACGGTCCCGATCGAGACGATCGAACCGGCGCGCAGCGGCAGCTGGTGCCCGACGGCGTTCGTGCGCTTGTGCCTCGCGGCTGAGGCGAGCGCGTCGGGGTTGCCTGGATGGGCGAATAGCCGGACCTTGCCCGTCGCGGGGGCGGCGGGTTCGCTCGCGTTCGCGACCGTGGCACCACCAGAACTGGCCGCCTTGCCGTGCTTGGCGGGAATTTTGACTTTCAGCGTGACCGGCGCGTGATGCCCGGCGCTCGCGGGTTGCGTCGGCTTTGCTTCGCCCGCTTCTGCGACCGCGGGAAGCGCCGAGGATTCGGTCCCGCTCACCTGCGGCAGCTTCGGCGCCTTTGGCTTGGCGTAGTGCGTAGCGATGCTGCCGAGGCCGGCGTAGGTGAACACATCGCCGTAGACGTCGCGCAAGATCAGGTACTTGCCAAGCTTGCGAGAACTCCCGAGCTTGACCACGCGCCCGTCCTGCGCCGCCACGACCGAGGCGCCTGGCGCGCTCATCAGGTCGACGAGCTGAAGAGCGGGCGGGTGCTTCGCATGCTTGCCCGCGCTGGCTGCCGCGGCGCTGGGCGCCGGCGCAGCCGAAGAACCGGGGGTTCCGGCGGCGCTCGTCGGCGCCGACAGATGGGCGGCTGAGTCGCTCGCGACCTGCGTGGCCGAGGCGGTCGCGCTGGAGCCCGAAGCCACCGACGAGGGGCTCGGGGCAGCCGAGAGCGAGCCCCACGCGACCTGCTTGCCCGACACGGGCAGGCGGCCGTCGGTGAGGCCCGTGAGCGTCGCGATCACGCCCTTCGGGTAGCTCGAGATCAGCTTCGCGCGCAGCAGCACCGATTTGACGTAGTCCTCAGAGTGGTTGTAGGCAAGGATCGCGCCATGCAGATCGGTTGCGGAGCCGGCAGCGCGCAGGTAGCGGGCGGCAGCGAAAATCGCGTCGACAGGGTTGTAGGGGTCGGCGTAGCCTGCGTTCAGCGCGTCGACCCCGTATTGGATCCAGGTCGAGGGCATGAACTGCATCCAGCCGACGGCTCCTGCGGTCGAGACCGACTGGTCGGTTCCGTAGTTGGTCTCGATCTCGTTGATCGCCGCGAGGATCTGCCATGGCACGCCGTACTGGACCGAGGCCGCCTGGTAAATCGGCAGCAGGAATAGCGGAATGCGGTAGAAGGAGAGCGCCTGCGTCGAGGCGGCTGAGCCCGCGAGCTGTGCGGCGAGCGCTTCCTCCTGCGCGGCGATCAGCTGGGGTGGGATCGCGACGTTGTCGTTCGCGGGAGCGTTCGCTGCGTTCGGCGTCGCGGTCGTGGTCGTCTGGTTCGAGTTGCCGGTTTCGCTCGGCTTGGCTTCGCTGCCCTTCTGGCGGCGCTGCAGGACGACCGCCGGGCTTTTGGGGGTGGGACGCTTAGGCGCTTTGACTTCCGCGCTCGCGGTTTCGCTGGAATCCGTCGTCGTTGGCGGAGGCGTCGAAGCCGTACTCGACGTCGTCGGCGCAGGCGCGGGCGTGCTCGCGGTGGGTGTAGACGTCGTTGTGGTCGGCGTCGTGCTCGTCGTCGTCGGCTTTTCGCTCGGGGTCGTTTCGGTCGGCGTCGTGCCCGTGCCTTCCGGTTCGCTGCCCGACCAGTTTTCCGCCGCGAGGGCGTTGCCCGAAAGCGGCCCAACTGCCGCGCCGCCTGCGATCGCCGAAACGAATGCACGCCAGGCCCATTTCCGCATGCCGGACGGGGCCGTCATGCACCGCTCACTGTCATCTGATGGTCGTCCCATGGTTGTGGTTGGCGCAAACAGCCCACAAACGCGGGGTACGCCCACCCGGATTCATATCGGCAGGCAAGCATCAAGGGGTAAAGGATTCGTAATCGCGTCCACAATCCGTTGTGCGGGCGCTCGAGACCTCCCGCCTGATTGGCAAAGCTAAGCGTACCCGAGGCAGGAAACAGCAAAACTCGTTTCAAACCGCCCTCATGGCGCATTTCGCCCACCGATTCGGGGGCTCGGCGGGTCGCCGGCAACGGCGCCCAGCGCCCCTCGACCGCCTCACTTGCCCCGTCCAGAGTTAGAGGCATTGAGCCAAATCCCGCGATGCGATGGCAGAAACGTTGCCAGTCCTTGCCCCACGAGAGCGCCTTCACTCGCTAGGCTGCGCGCATGGAAACGGTTCTTTCGGTGCTCGAGGTGATCTTCGCGGTGATCGTCGTCTTCCTCGTGCTGATGCACTCGGGCAAGGATTCCGGGCTCTCCGGGGCCTTCGGGGTCGGTAGCGGCACCGGGCCGCTAGGCGGCGGCTCGCTGGTCGAGCGCAACCTGAACCGCTGGACGATCCTGTTTATCGTCCTGTTCATCTTGAACGCGATCCTGCTGCTCAAGGAACCCTGGGCCTGAGCGCCCTGGGCCTAGGCGGGAGCCGGGCCTAGCTGAGCTTCCTGGAGTCGCGTGGAGTCACGGCGCGCCCTGGAGTGGAGTCGCGGCGCGCCCTGGAGTCTGAGGGTGGCTAACCCTCTACCTCAGGCTTAGCTTCAAGTCGCTCCAGCCGATCCAAGATCTCTACGGCTTCTGACCGCAGGGTCCCGTCGACGGCCTCGTAGTCCTCGCGCGAGAGCTTGCCGGTACGCAGATCCAGCTCGGCGTCTCGGATCTCGCGGTACTTAGCTTCGCGCGCCGACTCCAGACGGGCGCGCTCGTAAGCGGCCTGCCGCTCGGGGTCCTCATCGCTGATGACGTGCTCTCCAGCGAGTTCCCGGTCTCGCGCCGCGCGCAGCGGCGCGCCGACCAGCGCAACCACGACCGCCAGGAGCAGGCAGGCGACCAACACGACGATCAGCTCCACTCAGCCCACCTCGCCCACGGATCGGCGAGACGCCCACACGACGCGGACCATCGCGCCCGACTAGGCGCGGGCCAGCCCGTGCGCCGCGCGCGCCCGCGAGCGCAAGGCGACGCGACGGCGCACCGCGCTGGGGGTGGGCCAGATCGCAATCAGGCCGCCGCCGAAGACGATCAGGCCGCCGATCCAGATCCACATCACCAGTGGTGAGACGATGAAGTGGAACTGCGCCGGCGGCGGGTGCTTGAGGTATTCGCGGGCCAGGAAGCCGATCGCTACGGCCGCCTCATCGGCGGGCAACGTGCGGTTACCGACCGAGACGATCCGCTGCAGCGCTGGGGTCGAGATGTCCGGCGCGACCGCGCTCCACACGTCGCGCGTGAGCCCCGCATCCATGCTGATGTGACTCACGGCCTGACCCCCGATCAGGTGGCCCACGGTTCCCTGAGCTGGTTCGCCTGAGTCATAGAAGCCCTCGCTCGGGCGCAGCGTCGCGACGTGCCGGCCGCCCTTGCTGACATCGAGCACCGCGCCGACATTGAGCGTCGAGCCCGTGTGCGCGGTGTCGTTCCTTGGCGTGATCGTCGCGGTCGGACGCACGTAGCGCACCGCGTAGGCGCCCACGTGCGTGGTCTGGCCAGGCGAGAGCCGCTGCTCAACCGCGTGCTGGAAGGACGAGGACGCCGCGACGCCCACGAACAGCACCGCGATCCCGATGTGCACGACGTAGCCGCCATAGCGGCGGCGGTTGCGCCGCACGAGCGCGAGCAGCGCGAGCGGCGCAGGCTCGCCGGCCATCGCGCGGCGGGCCCGCACTCCCCGATAAAACTCTTGCCCCACGCTGCCGAGCACGAACGCCGCGCAGCAGAACATCGTCAAGGCCAGCGGCTTATGTGCGATGCCCGCCGCGAGTAGCACCACGAGCGTCGCGAGCGCGAACGCGAGCGGCACCAGGAAGTTCCGTCTTGCATTCGCGAGCGTCGCGCGGCGCCAGGCGATCACCGGGCCGATGCCGCTGAGTAGCACGAGGACCAGCGCGAGCGGGACCGTGTAGCGATCGAACCACGGCGGCCCGACCGAGGCTTCATTGCCGGTCAGCGCCTCGGAGATCAGCGGGAAGTACGTGCCCCAGAAGATCACGAAGCAGAGCGCGACCAGCACGAGGTTGTTCGCCAGGAAGATCGACTCGCGCGAGAGCAGCGAATCCAAGCGGTGCTCGGAGCGCAGCATCTCCCGCCGTGAGACCACCAGGTAGATCGAGCCGGCGATCAGCAAGCCGATCAGTACGACAAACGGAACGCCCAGCGTGGCTCCACCAAACGCGTGGATCGAGTTCAGGATGCCACTGCGCACCAGGAACGTGCCCATGATCGCGAGCGTGCCCGTCGCGAGCACGAGCGAAACGTTCCACACCTTCAGCATTCCTCGCTTCTCCTGGATCATCAGCGAGTGCAGGAAGGCGGTGCCGGTGAGCCACGGCATCAGCGAGGCGTTCTCGACCGCGTCCCAGCCCCAGTAGCCACCCCAGCCGAGCTCGGAGTAGGACCAGCGCGCGCCGAGCAGGATGCCCACCCCGAGGAATAGCCAGGCCGCGAACGCAAAACGACGGGTCGCTTTGATCCAGTCGGCGTCGACACGTCGCGCGAGCAGGGCCCCCGCCGCGAACGCCAGCGGGATCGTGCAGAGCGTGTACCCCGAGTACAGCATCGGCGGATGGATCATCATCGTGGGGAAGCGCAGCAGCGGGTCGAGGCCGACGCCTTCCGCTGGCTTCGGCGTCGTCGTCGCAAACGGCGAGGCGTAGAAGATCATCAGCGCGATGAAGAAGGCGCCGAAGCCGAGCAGGATCGCGGTAGCGTAGGCCGCCACGTCGCGCATTCGCTTGCGCACCAGGAACAGAGCGAGGCTCGACCACAGCGACAACAGCCAGGCCCACAGGAGCAGCGAGCCTTCCTGCGAGGACCACACCGCCGCAGCGCGATAGAACGTCGGGGTCGTGCGGCTCGAGGTGTCCGCGACCGTGTTGAACGCGAAGTCGTTGCGCAGGAAGGCGATCTCCAGCACCGCGAAGGCGACCGTCAGCACGATCGCAAGCGCATAGACCGCGCGGCGCCCGGAGTCCGAGAACTCCAGCCTCCCCGTGCGGACGCCGTACAGCGAGACGCCGATGCCGTAGACGCAGACGATCAGCGCCAGCAGCAGGCAGATACGACCGAGATCGGCCACTCAGATGGCTGATTCCACGGTCGTGTGCCGTGGTCCGGGGGTGCGGATAGTCGAGTCGGCCGCGGACGCAGGCCGAAGGCCTTGGTGGTGCCAAGGCCGAGGCCG
>DATJOE010000114.1:0-10539 GCA_035507305.1 Solirubrobacteraceae bacterium
CGGACAACGACGCGGCGAGTGAGGTGCTGGAGAGCGTGGGGGAGCGGGCTCTGAACCGTGTGGCACGCGACGCGCGGATGCGCGACTACGAGCCGGCGGGTGCGACGTGGGGTTTTACGGAGGTCTCGGCGGCGGATCTAGCACGCTTCTTCGCTCGCCAGGACCGGATGATCCCGCGACGCTTCGTGGGCTACGCGCGCTGGCTTCTGTCGAGCATCGAAGCGAGCGAGAGCTGGGGCATCCCGGCGGTGGCGCGCCCGGAGTTCGAGGTGTTCTTCAAGGGGGGCTGGCTGCCGGAAGTAGAAGGCCTCGTGAATCAGGCGGCGCGGCTCGAGCGCGGAGGGATCGTGTTTTCGCTGGCGGTACTGAGCACCCACGACCCCTCGATGGTCTACGGGGAGCGCACGATCGAAGGGGTGACGCGACGGTTGCTGGGTCGCGCAGGGTAGGAGTTGATATGGAGACCCCCGTCGGGGGTCTCTGATCGAGATTTACACGGGTTGATTGCTCTAGGCTGAGGCTATGTGCAGAAACATCAGAACGCTTCACAACTTCGAGCCTCCGGCGAGCGATCGCGAGGTGCATGACGCGGCGGTGCAGTACGTGCGCAAGATCAGCGGTTCGACGAAGCCCTCGCAGGCGAACGTCGAGGTGTTCGAGCGCGCGGTCGCGGAGGTGTCGGCGGCTACGCAACGGCTGCTGGACGGGCTGGTGACGACAGCCCCGCCGAAAGACCGCGAGGTCGAGGCGGCAAAGCGTCGCGCGCGCTCGGCTGAACGCTTCGCGGCCTAGCTGGCCGGTCGTCCCGCTCCTGGTCGGCGATCTCTACCGGCCCGGACTAGCGTGGCCGGACGTCCTGTCCTCTCGGCCTATCGACGGGTTGACCTTGTTGACGGCCTGATCGGCAGGGCCCAGCACTACTCAGCGGACGATCTCGCGGATCGCGTCAAGACCCTGCGGCTCGGCGGGGAGGTCGGCGAGTGTGGCGGCGACCTCGGCGGCGAGCGCGATCGTAGTATCAGGCGTCTCGCGTAGCCAGCGGGCGAGCCAGCGACAGGCCCACAGGTCGTAGTCCTCGCCCTGCTGGGCAACTAGCGCGACGAGCCGCAGCGCGAGCGCGAGGTTGATGGGACGCCGCTCGCGGGCGATGTCCTTCGCGATCCCGATCGCGATCTCGAGTTCTCGGCGCTCGAGCGCGGCTTCGAGCTCGCGCGTCGGACGGTAGGGACCCACACCCATCATGCGAACGTATGTTCGCA
This sequence comes from Solirubrobacteraceae bacterium, assembly GCA_035507305.1. GTDB lineage: Bacteria > Actinomycetota > Thermoleophilia > Solirubrobacterales > Solirubrobacteraceae > Palsa-744. The sequence goes on from DATJOE010000114.1 coordinate 1,260, forward strand.
TGAGAGTCAAGCCAGTCTATGAATGTCAAATGTTGAACCGAGACGAGACCGAGGGGTCTTGAGTCGGTCTCGTCTCCAACTACTACATCCCGATCGCCCGGCGTACGTGCGAACGAATCGCGACGCGGTAGACCACGTCGGCGAGCAACGCCGCGAAGGTCACTTGGCGCACGCGCATCTGCTTGCTCTGGCGAGCCATCCCTGTCGCCCTTCGCGGCCAGTAAGGCGCCGCTGAGCGCGCTTTCCCCATAGTCATCCCTGATTCCTCTCCCCGCGCCCGGCTCGCGCCGGGCAAGTTGTCTCCCTGGGCTGAGTGTAGGTATCGGAATCTTGCTGTCAAGTCCCGCAGGAATGATCGCGGCGTCGGCCTGGGCGTTGGCCTGTCCGCTGCCGCCGCGGACGTGCCTACGCTTTTTCGATGTCGGCAATCGAGTGGTGCGAGCGCTGTCTGGCCGAGGCGCCGAACTGGTCCTCGGCCGAGTATGCCGAGTGGCACTTGTTGCTCGGCGAAGACGGTGAGCAGTTGGGCGTGGTCTGCATGGGCTGCCTCGCAGATGAGGAGCTGTTGCTCGAGCTGTCGACTAGCTCTCGAGGAAGCGGCGCAGCAGCTCGTGTCCCCCGCTCAGCACGGGATCAGCGTGGGCGAATAGCAGCGCGTCGAAGCGCTCGTCGAGCATCGCGGTCAGATTCGCACGCAGCCCCGCGCGCACACGCTCGGGATCCTCGCCGAGCAGCCGGTCGGGCATGAAGGCGAGCTGACCCGCGCCGTCGCGGGTGAGCCCATCGCCGAAGGAGAGCGCGCCGGGTCCGGCGTCGAGCAGCAGGGTGGTCTCCTCGGGGCAGATCGCGCCAAGCTCGAGTCCCCAGATCCGGTGGTCGAGCTGTTCTCCGAAGGAGAAGCCCTCGACGGGCTGGTCCTCGTCGAAGTGGTAAAGCCCGGCCTCGTGGCAGAGGACGGGGCAGTCGAAGCGCTCGATAAAGCGCGCGCTGTGCCGATAGTGATGGCGATTGCTGAGCACGATCCGCTGCGGGGTCCCGAGCTGGGCGATCGCGTCGATTCCTTCTGGGGGCTCCATGGGATCGAGCAGCGTCGCGGAGTCGAGCAGAAAGCTGCTGTACACGGTCGCACCGATGCCATCGTGGTGGGCGCTCCAGTGAAACAGTCCCGGAATCAGCTCCTGCATGGCGCTCGATTTTCCCTGGCGCGAAGATTCCTAATCCACGCGCCTCGCGAATGACTTGCGCGCGGGGTCAAGAGCGGTCGAAAGGGTAATGATGAGCTGATGAACAGAACGCGATCGGACGGGACGCTGAGCCGCACGGGGAAGCTGACCGCGGTGGGTGGTCTGCTTAGCCTGATTGCCGGCGCCGCGTTGCTTGTGTTCGCCTCATCGTTCGCGGCCGTGATGGTGGGCGCGTTCCTGCTGGGGCTCGCGGGAATTGTGTTCGTCTCGCTCGCGTTCTTGACCGTAGGCGAGGGGGAAGACCGCGACTACGGCAAGCGGGTGCGCTAGGCGGGGGTGAGAATGCTGGGTGCCGCGGGCTCGGGCGCGGGCGGGACATCAGGCCCGGGTACGGGAGGTGCAGGGTTGGGTCGCGGCACGGGCGGTTCGGGATCGGGTCCCGGGCCGGGTCGAGGGTCAGGCGTGGGTGGCGTTGGCGCTGGAGCGGGCGGGCTGGGTGCGGGTATCGCAAATGTGGGGCCATTCCTCATGGGTGTGGGATACCCCTGAAGCACGCGTCGAATCCAGCGTCGCGGGTATCTGATCGTCATGGCGCCACGGCGATGCGAGATCGAATGGACGAGCGCGGAGGTGCATGAGGGGGACGTGACGGTCGCGTTGAACGGGAAGGTCACAAAGGCGTGGCGCGAACGCTTCCGGGGGGTCCTCGCGTTGCTGGGATCTGGCTCGGGCGGCTGGGGTGAGGTGCGGCTCGTGCACAAGGCGATCGAGGTCGAAGGGCTGCGACCCGAAGCCGAGGAGGACCTGCGGCACTTCCTGGAGAGCGCGGTAGGGCAGGTCAACGCGGAGCTGCCCCAGGATGATCGCGACGAGCGGGTCGAGCCCGGGGATCGCATGGCGATCTTGGACGCGGAGATGACCGCGACGCTACGCGGGTTCGCTGAGGCGCGCACGAGTTGACCGAGCGCCGACTGCCCCAGCGCCGATTGCGGGCGTCTCGCGCGGCTCATCCGTCGGGCAGAATGCGGGTATGGGCGATCACCCCGACTACGGCATCCCGCTACGCGAGCAGGACGTCGACCCCGACCCGCTGAGCCAGTTCACAGACTGGTATGTGCAGGCCGGGCGGGCGGGTGTTCGCTTCCCGGAAGCGGCGGCGGTGGCGACGGCCTCGGCAGAGGGTGCGCCCTCGGCGAGGATGGTGCTCGTAAAGACCGTCGATGAGCGTGGCTTTGTGTTCTTTACGAATTATGAGAGTCGCAAGGGCAGAGAGCTCGCGGATAACCCGCGGGCAGCGCTGCTGTTCCACTGGGAGCCGTTGGGGCGCCAAGTGCGGATCACGGGCCCGGTCACGCGCACGAGCGCGGAGGAGACGGCGGCCTACGTGCGTACTCGCGCTCGCGGGAGTCAACTGAGCGCGCTGGCCTCTCCGCAGAGCCAGGTCGTTGCCGGTCGCGAGGAGCTGGAGTCGCGTGTGGCGGAGCTGGCAGGGCGCTATGGCGAGGGCGAGCTACCGCTGTCAGAGGGTTGGGGTGGCTTTCGCGTCGTGCCGGAAGAGATCGAGTTCTGGCAGCAGCGGGATGACCGGCTGCATGATCGGCTGCGCTACAGGCGCGGCACGGACGACGCCTGGGTTATGGAGCGCCTGGCTCCTTAGCGGCGTCGCGCCGAACAACCGACCGCGGTCCGTATAGCGCCGTCTTCGTGTCTCGGCACAAATTCCATATCTTGGTATCAGGGTGGTAACAACCTGATCCCGGAACGAGCTTAGGTTTGCCGACAGCAGCGTGCGACCCTCTCCCGCCCGCTGCTCCCGCTGCTCGAGTCCGGCGCCGGGCTGGTCAACCCCGGCGGCGACGAGCCCGCGAAGACGAGCGCCCCGGGGTCCGGCAGGTGGGCCGGGCCCCGGGCGCCTCTAAGTCGCCGAGTCGATCTCGACCTGTTGGCGTCGGTCAGCGTGGAGCGCTCTGCGACAGCGCCTGGAACCCCCGCGTTCACCGCGGGGGTTCCAGGGGTGTCCTCACGTAAAGAGGCGACGACCGGAATCGAACCGGTGTAAACGGCTTTGCAGGCCGCTGCGTAGCCACTCCGCCACGTCGCCGGGGTCAGTCCGGGACGTGAGGACACCGCAAGCGTATCGGCCGGCTGAGGCCTTTGGGCAAAGTCAAGCGTCGGCCAGGGAGTAACGGTAGTTATGAACCTTTTCCGCACCCGTTAGCTGCGCTTAGAGGTCTGCTTAGTGGCTGCTCAGCCGCGATTTGCAGGATGGACCTCGTCCCGCAATAGACCGGAGGTCAGCCGTGAAGCGTCGATCCATTCCCTTCCTACTCGCCACGCTCTTGGGAGCGGGCTTCGCGAGCGTCGCCGTGATCGCGCTCGGCGCCCGAGGCTCCTCCTCGACAAAAACGACGACAGCTACCGCGAGCATCGCGGGCTCGACCGCGGGCAAACGTGAGCAGGTCGCCTCTACGGCGCTATCCGCGACGCAGATCTACAAACAGGCCTCGCCCGGCGTCGTCTCGATCAGAGCCGTCACTGCTGAAGGCGGCGACAGCGGCACGGGGATCGTGCTCAACGACAAAGGCCTGATCCTCACGAACGACCACGTGGTCGCGGGAGCGAACAGCCTGATGGTCGCGGCGAAAGGCTCGACCTCGGTCACGCGCTCGGCGACGCTCGTAGGCGAGGAAGCAAACGACGACCTCGCGTTGATCAAAGTCAACCCCGCGGGCCTCAGGCTCAAGCCGCTGACGCTCGCGAGCTCGAAGTCGCTGCAGGTGGGCGACGCGGTCTACGCGATCGGCAACCCCTACGGCCTGGATGAGACGCTCACGCGCGGAATCGTCTCCGCGCTCGGGCGTTCGATCTCGGCGCCGAACGGCGCGAAGATAACGGGCGCGATCCAGACCGACGCTGCGCTGAATCCCGGCAACTCTGGTGGTCCGCTGCTTAATGAACAAGGCGAAGTCATCGGGGTGAACTCGCAGATCGCGAGTGAGGCTGCGAGCGTGAGTGGCTCCCAGCCCGGCAGCACCGGCGTCGGCTTCGCGGTCTCCTCCGACACCGTCGCGGAAGCCATCAAGTCGATCGAGGCCGGGAAGGGCGTCTCCTCGAATGGGTCCGGATCGCGCGCGGAGCGTGCAGGCGTCGAAGCGGGCCAAGCTCGCGAACGCCAACTTGAAGGTGGTCGGGAAGTTGAAGGTAGCCGCGAAGCCGAACGCGGCAGTCGAGTCGAAGGTTCCCGGCCCGAAGGCGGCCGCGTCGAAGGCGGCGAAGAAGTGGCTCCAAGCGAAGAAAGCGCCTCCGGCGGCTACAGCGAAGCCGTCCCGGGCACCGGCGGACGAGTCTTGATCGTGCCCTGACCAGAGGGCGGGAAGGCCCGGGTTTTGATCCTTGGCCCGCTCCTTCCACAGCGCGACGGCCGCGCTCCGGGTAGCTCGTCTCCTGCTCTGCGCGCGGCCAACGCGTTGATACGCTTCAGCCTCTTCCAGGGCGATTAGCTCAGCTGGGAGAGCGCCGCCTCGACAAGGCGGAGGTCACTGGTTCGAGCCCAGTATCGCCCACTGCCCTGAACGCCCCGTTCCTGCGGGCTTTCTTGTCTTTCCGTCGCCTCGCCTAACCATGCTGCGCCTCCGCCTGGGGGACGCTCGGGGAACACCGCACCTGCTCACGCGCATGGCGGATCACCTCCGCCGCTGGTTTGCGGGGCTGCCCTTCAAGTTCTCGGAGAACGCCCGCGTAGTGCTTTGCGAGCGTTGCGATCGAGTGTCCGGCTTGCTCCGCGACATAGGTCGGGGAACGCCCCTCCCAAAGCAGCAGTGAGACGAACGAGCCGCGAAGGCGGTACGGCCGCATATCTCCTGTGACCCCTGCGGCCCGGGCCGCGCGCTGATAGATCCGCCGTCGCCAGTTCTGCCAGTCGTGTAGCTGCCATTCCTTGCCGCCTTGGCGCGGGAAGATCAACGCGCTTGCCGGAGGCCGACCCTGAGCGAGGCGCCATTCCGCGCGAGATCCTGCGAGAGCGGGGCGAGAACGTCGACGACCCGATCCGTCTCGGTCTTGCCCGCGTGTACGTGCAAGATGCCCTCTCCGAGATCCTGCCATCGCGCGGCAGTTGCCTCGTCTGGGCGCATCCCGCCATACGCAAGCAATGAGGTCAGCGTCGCATCGCGCAACGACATCTCGGTGCGGATGCGCTCCACCACGAGCGGCGAGAGGGGCTGTGGCCGTTTCGTCGCTGGCTGTCGCGGCTTGTCGATCACGCTCACGGGGTTGCTCGGGAGCAGGCCACGGACAACCGCTCGCCGGAGAATCCCCTGGAGCAGCATTACCGTCTTTCGCTGCGTCTGGACTCCAACATCGGCGCCGCGCATTTGCGCGCATAGATCCTCGACAAGGGCTGGTGTGATCTCGCGTAGCTGGTAGTCGCCGAGCCGGGGCTGCAGATGCGTCCCCCACACCTCCAGATAGCGACGCCTCGTCGACTCCTTGAGGTTTGACACGGCGTACAGCGGCCACCACTCGTCCCGGACGAACTCCCCGAGTGTGACCCGGCTCTCGATTACGCCCGCCGCCAGGGGTCCGAGCTGTCGCCGCCGCTTCACGTCGAGCTCGAAGGCCACCGCGTCACCCTTCTTGTCGAACAGTCGCGTCCGCTGGCGGCCGCCCTCGCGCCATCGCACCGCGTACCTACCGCCCCGATCGCTTCGCTTGTGGATGCTCATGTGTGCACTGCCTTTCGCTCGATCTCGCGCAGCTCTGCCACGCTACCGGGGCCGTGGGATGCCTTTGCGCGAAGTCGCGGACGCCCTCCCTTCGCCGTCATTTCGGCTCCGGTGGTGACCGCCCGCTTGCTCTCTATCCATGCCTCGGCGTCGCCCTCTCGGATGAGGAGCTTGTTCGTTGGCTGGAAGGCGACGAGTCGCCCTTGGGCTATTGCCCGCCTGACGGACTTGTGCTCGCAGCGGGCCATGCGTGCGACCTCTTGGACGGTGAGATAGACGGCCATGCACTAGATGACCCCGAGACGTGACATCCGGCCGGGTAAGTCTGCCCCTTCTGCTCATCACCACCTTGGCCTGGGGGCCGCTCCGGGGTCTAGGGTCTGAAAACCGAGCGCCCCTGCGCCCTGACGTAGGTAACGAAGGTGCTGAACGGCTCGCAGCGCGTCAGCTAGCTGACGCTTCCGATTCAAGTACGTGGCCGTGTCGGGCTGCTCCGCGGCCTCGATTAGTGCGTCCAGCGCGTCGTGGGCCACCGCGGCGAGGCGCGCCTCGGTTCTCAGTTGCGGCTCATGCTTCTCGATCAGGACATCCGCCAGCTGAAGTGGCGTGCCGTACCAATGCGATTCGCGACCGAACGCAGTCTGTGCCCGGCTCACGGAACGCCAGCCATCGCGCATCAGGGCGGCAACGTCTGGCCAGCGGTTCCAGTGCGCGCCGATGTAGTGGCTTACTTCTCGATACGACGGGCGTTTGCCGATGATTCGCATGGCTCGGGCGAGCCGTCGAGCATCTCTATTGGTCAGGTGGGTGTCATCCGTTACGTAGGCCCCCATCAGTCGGTCGATCCCCTGCTGCCGTAGCGGCTTACCGGCTTCCACGAAATTCAGTCTTCCACCGGCCACGGCGGCTCGACGGCATCGAGGCGCACGCTCTACGGGGCACCGAGTGGACCGCGACTGCCGCGAACCGCGATCGCAACGCGTGATGTCGCTGACTAGGCTGCCGCCATAACCGACGGCAGCGACATCGCTCGCTTGGTGGCCCGCTACGAGCACGACGAGCTGGCCCAGCTCCTGCTCGTGGTCGAACAGCTAGATCTGGCCGCGACGATGCTGCGCAGCGATTCCGTGGCCAACGTTCGTGCCGCTCTGATCCTGCTCGACCATCATGCCGAGATCCTCTTGCGCCGGCACTGCGAGTCCCTGTTCCGGGCTGGCGATGGCAAAGGCCCCTTCGTCGGCCGCGCCTACAAGAAAACCGAGCGCAGCAAGATCCGCGCGAACTTCGCCAGCAAGCTCGACGTCGCGTCGGGCGCAGGAAAACTCGGCGCAGAGGTCAAGCCGATCATCGATGGGGACTTCGCCGCCTGCCTGCGGCTCGCCCACCGCCATCGCAATGCCGCCTATCACCGCGATGATCACAACCCCGGCATCCTCCACCTGATCTGCCTGCTCCAGCTGCAAGCGGTGTGCGGACTGCTCTCCGCTAAGACATCGCGCCTTGTCGTGGGGGTGCCGGAGGACATCCCGGTCCTCCTTCGCCACGGAGTCAAGGCGGGCGGTGTCAGCGGCCTTCGTCACGCGATCGACCTGCGCGCCGCAGCCGAGCAGGTGGCCAAGAGCATCATGGGCGATCTCGAGCTTCCCCTTGCGGGCGTCAAGGCGGCGCTTGCCTCGGATCTCTTGGATCGCGCGGATGCTGCGCTCGGGGTGATCAGTGAGGTACTCGAAGCAGGGCTGCCGTCACAGAACCTCTACTTCGCGATCGAGCACGATGAGTTCTGGGAGACGCACGGCAGCGACGAGCAGCTCGTGGAGCTGCTTCAGCGCTCAGACCCGTGGCGTCGTCGCGAGGAGGGCGACTCGCCGGGTCGCCTTCCTGACGAGGTCGAGGCTGACATGCGCCTCGCGAACAATCTACGCAACCAGCGCTACGTCGAGCTTCGCCGGGCGTTTCGTCCCAAGGCTCGCCAAGCCTCCGTCGAAGCAGCCATCCGCCAGGCCGAGAAGCTCCTGAACTACCGCACTCTCGATGAGGTTCTAACGCGCTATGACAGCGCCGACCGAGACCTCGCGATCTTCGAGAAGCACCTCCCCGCTGCAGTGCAGGCCCTCGGTGCGATGGAAGAGCGCGCGCTCGATGATGCGCTCGAACGCTGAGGCTGCCGGAAGCCGTCACGTCGCGGCACGCCGACCTTTGGTCTACGCGACGACGAGGATCGTGCTGAGAATCCCCAGCAGTACCAACACGGCAGTTAGCACGAGAACGACGCGGGTGAGCAAGACCATTTGGCGATTTGCCTGTGCCAACTGCTCGTTCAGTCGTCGGCGCTCTCTTCGCTCGAACTCCGCGAGGTAGTAGGTCAGCTCGACGGTTCGAGCTCGACTCGAACTGGCGAGACGATCGATGGTCACCTCGAGATCCCGGTCCGGAATTACCCACAGTGGGCTGCCGCCAGGTGCGAGTCGCCTCCACTCGAGGATCTGAACGACCTCGACGACCCTCCTAAGGATCTTATCCAGCACCCAGCTCTCAAGACGACCGAGAGGCCCGCTGGATGAACTCGCTCGCAACAGCCCGGGCGCCATGCGGTCGTAGGACGACACGAATCGAAGCTACTGCCGAGGGCGGACGCGGGCGCTCAGGCGGGCCATAACGCCCGGACGTCGCCCGCGATAGGTAGTCCGCAGAGATGCACTCGCCGGTCAAGTCGGAATTCCGGCCGCCACCTGCACACGAAACCCGGATGCCCGGTCTTGTCTCGCTTGCTTGCGCCTTCCGGCGCTCCAGACCTGGTCACTCAGCCTGCGCCCGCTCCGCTCAACGCTCCCGCCGCCTGGCGCCTACGGCCGTTGCTCCTATGTCAAGTAGAACCCGGAAATTGCGGACTGCCTCATCAGTTGGTACGCCCGACTTAGCCCGTCCGGAATATCAGAAGAACAACGAGATAGGGGTGGCAGAACGTGATGGATTGACTATCAAGCACCCATCCGTTATCCGCGAACTTGTCGAGAATCGGGTTCACCCTGTCCGATGGGTTTTCGTGAAGGCCGATGTCCTTGATCGTGATCGACGCGTACCTCACGGAAGCGACCCTACTTATTACCCGCGCGGCTCGCCTTCGGCTCGCTCGCGCCTCGACGCCGCACGCCGGCCAGGCAGCCTCCGGCTGCCACTCGCACTTCGCTTCGCTCAGCGCCCCTCTGCCACGGCGCACAGCGACTACAGCCCCACAGACTAGGGCATGAAAATGCCACCGAGGCGCTGTCCGGCACCGGCCCTAGGGTCGGCTGACCGGGACAGGGGCCTTCGTGGAAGCGCGTTGTGGGCAGGCCGTTGTGCATCTGGGCCGCGAGCCCGTCAATGACTAAT
>DATJOE010000115.1:0-6767 GCA_035507305.1 Solirubrobacteraceae bacterium
CCCGACGACCAGCTACCACGGTGATTGGCAGCATTTGGTGAACGGCTTCCTGCAGGGCGTGGGCGCGAGCAGTGGCCTGCTCGACACAGTCTTCGCCGTGAACGAGCAGTACACCGACCGCTCGAACCAGCCGCTGACAAACCACTCGGTGTTCATGGGCTCGTCCACGGATGTCGACGCCTATCCGGCCTCGGGTTGCACCGATCCTGCTCCGTTCCTGTCGGCGGATCGGTTGCTGATCAACAAAGTCCACGTAACTGTGTGCCTGACCGACGAACAAGTCCGAGTCGAGTTGGGCCGGTTTATCTCTGCGCACAAACTGCCGACCGGGATGGGCACGATCTATTACCTGCTGACGCCTCCGGGCGTCGCGATGTGCCTCGATGGCGGAGGCCCGACGGGTCACTGCTCGGACTACACAGGCGCCGTCGGCGAAACGAGTTACAAAAACAGCTTCTGCAGCTACCACGGGGCGATCAACCCGGGCGCCCTGGAATCGGGGAGCGCGAGCACGGTGCTCTACGCGGCGATCCCTTGGACTGCAGGCGGCAAGGGCGACACACACCTGTTGCCGCCCGACCGCCGCTCCGCATTCGACTGCCAGGACGGCGGCTTCAACCAAACGGTGAGCCCGCCAACGACGGAGAAACCCGAAGAAGAAACCAAAGAGGAAAAAGAAGAATTCGAAGCGGCCACGAAAGTAGAAAAAGAAAAGAAAGAAGAACAAAAAGAACGCGAAGGCGCACACGTACAGGAGCCCAATCAGGCTCCCTGCCCGAGCATCGACGGAGGCTGCGACACCGGTCTGGCCGACATGATCATCGGCCAGGTTGCGATCGAGCAACAGAACATCACAACCGACCCGCTGCTCAATGCTTGGCAGGACGTCGCGCACTTCGAGGCGACCGATGAGTGCCGCAACTACTTCGAGCCCGTGTTCGGGGGCAACTTGAGCGTCGGGGAATCCGAAGAGGGAACCGAAGGATCCTGGGCAGGCTCGCTCTACAACCAGCAGCTCAACGGTCTGAACTACTACCTCCAGACGGCCTTTAACCTCGCCGCGTTCACCTTTTCCTACCCCGGTGTGCCATGCGTCCCGGGCCTGATCTTGCAGCCGCAGTTCACCTCCCCGAACCCGGTGAACGCGGGCGAAGTCGTGGGCTTCGACGGCATGGAGTCGGCGATAACGCTCAACGCAGGTGTGAAATACCCAGCTTCGGGCGAACCGACGGCGAACTACCCGACATACACCTGGGACTTCGGCGACGGCACACCCGAGGTCTCGGGATTTGCCCCGGGGTCCGCGTCCCAGAACTCGCCGGCTGCTTCGCCCTGCGAAGCGCCTTGGCTCGAACCCTGCGCCGCCTCGACGTTCCACAGCTATGAGTACGGCGGCACCTACCAAGTGACCCTCACCGTCAAAGACGTCGGCGGCAACACCGCGAGCATCACGAATCCCGTGACGGTCGACGGCCCCGCGCCGCCTGCCCCACCGGCACCGCCTGCCCCCCCGAACCCGGGCACGACGACCGCGGGCGATAACGGCTCCGCCTCGAGCAATGTCTCCTCGGGCAGCCACAAGACTTCGACCGGCGAGAGCCCGGGAAGGACCGCCCCGCTCGCGGCGACCCAAGCCGTCAGCTCGCACGACCTCGGCTCGGCCCTGCGCAACGGCATCGTCGTCCACTACTCGGTCAGCTCACAGGCCACAGGCCGCTTCGAGGTGCTGCTCGCCGGATCGATCGCCAAGAAAATCGGGCTTCATGGTCCGGCGGCGAAAGGCATGGCTAAGGGCACGGCGCCGCAGATCGTGATCGCCAAAGCGATCCTCGTCACCACCAAAGGCGGGCACAGCAGCTACAAGATTAAGTTCAGCAAGGCCACCGCGGCGAAGCTGCGCAAGCTGAGCAAGGTCTCGCTGATGATCCGAATGGTCGTGCACAACGCGAGCAGCCCCGTCGCGACGACCGTGTTGAGCACGGCCAGCCTCTCGCGCTAGCGCGCCGACGGCCGCTCAGTGTTCGGGCGGTTCGCCGCGCTTGGCTTTCGCCTTCGCGCTGAACACGTAGCGCCAGAGCAGATACAAGAGCACGTAGCCCGCGACGAGCGAGATCGCCGAGACGATCGCGATCGCCGTGCCCGTGCCGCCCGTTTCGACCGCCGCTTCCCCGTCGAGCGCCAGCGGGATCAGCGCGAGCGTCACGGCGCCGGTCTCACAGCCCAGGCCAGTGGCGCGTAACGTAGCCGCTGTTATCGACCGGTTTGACCTGCCAGCGCGAGGCATATACGCCGCTGCGACCGGCCGTGTTGTACATAATGCCGTCCACGTACATGTACACATGACCCGCCGCTGCCTCGATCGTGATGTAGCGGCCCGGGCCTGGAGCTCCCCAGCTCTCCAGTTCGCCCGAGGTCTCGGGGGTGCTCAGCAGGCCCGCCGCCGCGAGCGCATAGCTGACCGAGCCTGAGCAGTCGTATGCGTTGTCCACGAACGACGCGTGACCACCGCCGAACACGTAGGGGAAGTTCGCGATCGCGTTCGCCCCCGCGATCACCCGCTGGACCGCTTCGGGCACGTTTGGCGGGATCGGGATCGTGCCGTTGCCACCCACTGAGTTGCCGCCCGCGACAGGCTTCAGGCGCTGTTGCTGGGCCTGCTTGGCGGTGCGTTCCACCGCATGCATCTGCTCCAGCTCCCGCTTCACTTCAGCGTCCGAGGGGGCGCCCTGGGCGACAGCCTGTTCGCTGGCTTGAGCCGGCGCCGCGGCTGCTTTGTGGTGCACGCCCGCTGGAGCCGGGAAGCTGTTCGCTTCCTCTGGGTCTGCGACCTCGGCGACGTTCGTGCGTCCCGCCCTGCCCTGCGCGGGACTCTGCCTTCCCGCCGAGGCCGGAGGGAGAGCACCGACTTTCGCCGCCGTGCTGGGTCTCGAGCTGGTCGCACTCGCCGCGCCGGGGTGGCTAGAGCCCCCGTTGCTCGCTGCGTCGGCGGGCGCTTTCGTGTCGTGACCCGCGCGCGCCGCCCGTGCTTTAGCCGCCGCGTTCACGACGCTCGTCCCCGAGTCGCCGTGCTCGTGGGAGCCGCCGTTCAGCGCGAGCACGACACCTAGCGCGATCAGGGCGACCGCGACTACGGCCGCGATCAGCGACCAGCGCGTAAGCGACGCGCCCGGCCGCCGCTGTGCCTGGGCCTGGCTCGATTCCGAGGACACGACAGCAAGGCTAGCGACCACTCGCGCGCCGCGCGCCTGCTCCAGGCCGCGTGACCGTTAGCGCCCTCGATACCCTTCAGAGCACGTACGGGTTGACCGTGATGCCTGTGCGACGCGCCGTGTGCCTGCGGGCGCGCGGTTCGGCTTAGCTAACCTGCTCCGATGCCCGACGAGGCTACCGTCGTAGACATTCACGCTCGCAACATCGGCTCATCCGTCCAGCTCCGTCCCCACGTGCGGCTGTGGCACGGGATGCGCAAGCCCGCGAACTGGTTGCAGCTCGTCCGCTTTGGCCTCGTCGGCGGTGTGGGATTCGTCGTCAACGTTGGCGTCTATGCAGTGCTCGTCCACGCCGCGAGTCTCGATTACCGGGTCGCGTCCGTGGCCGCCTGGCTCGTGGCGGTGCTGAATAACTTCGTCCTTAACCGCCACTGGACGTTCGATGCTCGCGACCAGGGACGGGCCCATCACCAGGCGATGCGCTTCCTGCTCGTGAGCCTCGTCGCCGAGGCCGTGAGCCTGCTGCTGCTGACGTTGTTCGTCGAGGCGGCGCACCTGCCGAAGGTGCCCGCGCAGGCGCTCGCCGTCGCCGGTTCGATGCCCCTGAACTTCCTCGGCAACAAGCTCTGGACGTTCCGCTCGAATGCCCAGCTCGACGCGGCGCCGAGGGCCTGAGGCGGGCTGTTCGGCCCTCGCTGGCGGGCTCTCGCGGCACCTATACTCTGGCCCCTAACCCCTCTCGGAGGACTTGAGTTGCAGGAGATGGTCATCTACGGCGTCAGCTTCGACATGGTTGGCAAGCAGCCGATCGTGCTCTTGAAGACCGTCGAGGGCAACAAGTTCCTGCCGATCTGGATTGGTCACCCGGAGGCCGCCTCGATCTTGATGAAGCTGCAGGGCGCGGGCACTCCGCGCCCAATGACCCACGATCTGCTCAGCGACATCCTCGGCGAGCTGGAGGTCAAATGCACCTCGGTATCGGTTACCGAGTTGCGCGAGAACACCTTCTTCGCCTCGATCACCCTTCAGGTGAATGGGCGTGAGCTCGAGATCGACTCCCGTCCCAGCGACGCGATCGCGCTCGCCGTCCGCTGCGGCGCCCCGATCTTCGCCGCCGAGGACGTGATCGCCGAGTCCGCCATCGAGTTTGAGCACGACGTCGAGGAGTCCGAGGACGTCGTCGAGAAGTTCAAGGAGTTCCTGGACGAGGTCAGTCCAGAGGACTTCGCCGCAGGCGACTCCTGAGCGGCGCGATACTGCGTCCTCCCTCGCTCGCGTGCTATTTCGCACGCCACGCTCGGTGCGTCCTTGTCTCGCTTGCTCAGGAGCCGCCTGCGGTTATGGCTCGCGCAGAGAGCCGGCCTGGATGGCCGGCCATGTAACCGTCGTGGCGACCGGAGCGGCCACAGATTGAACCGAGAAGCGCAGGTCGACTCGACTAGGAGGCCGGATGCCGTTTACGTCGTACCCAAGGCCGGCTAGGCCCAGAAGCCGGATGCCGCTACCCACCCCGGGTGAACGCGCTGTGCAACATCCGGTCAATCAGCGCGTCGAAATAGACCTCGGCCGCATCCGCCGCCATCGGCAACAGGCTCGTTTCGGTCAGCCCCGGCACGACGTTGGTCTCCAGCACGGTCAGCTCCCCACTCTGTGCGTCGAGCAACAGGTCCACGCGCGCGAAGCCGTGGCAGCCGAGCAACGCATATACGCGTCGCGCGAGCTCCTGAGCGCGCTCGGTGACGTCGCCCGGCAGCTCAGCCGGGCAGACGAACGTCGTCATCCCGATCTCGTAGCGCGCCTCGTAGTTGTAGAACTCCTCGTCGCGCGGGATCGCCTCGATCACCGGCAGCGCGACCAGCTCCCCGCTGTCGGCCTCGGCGTCGAGCACCGACACAGCGAGGTCGCGTCCCTGCACGTAGCGCTCCAGCACGACCTTGCGGTCATAAGACAGCGCTCCGACGATCGCCCCCGGCAGCTCCTCGGCCGCGCGCGCGAACTTAACCCCGAGCGCTGAGCCCTGGCTGGCGGGCTTCACGACCATCGGGAAGCCGAGCTTGCGCCCGATCTCCGGCAGCGCCGCGGCTACGCCCAAGTCTTTGACCGCGCTCTCCTTGAACGTGCTCCATTCCGGCGTCGGGATCCCCGCTTCGCGCATCAGATACTTCGCGAGCGCCTTGTCCGTGCAGCGCATGCACGCGCCCGGGTCTGAGCCTGTGTAGGGGAGATCGATCGCCTCGAGCAGGCTCTGCACCGTGCCGTCCTCGCCGTCGCGACCGTGCAGCGCCACGAACGCGACGTCCGGTTGCGCCGCGAGCAGTTGCTCGAGCATGTCCTGGCCCGCGTCGATCGCTACGACCTCGTGCCCGAGGCGCCGCAGGGCGCCCTCGGCGCGCGCGCCCGAGCGTAGCGACACGGTTCGCTCCAGCGACCCACCGCCCTTCAACACCGCGACCCGCTTGGTCGCGGTCATCGATCCTGACTGCGGCGCTGCGCACCTTGCTCACGGCGGGGAAGCTCGACCACGTCGGCCAAGCCCGCGCCGCGCGCGTCGTCGTCGCCCCGCGCGTCGTCGGACTTGCCGTCGCTCGGCAGCTCTCCTGAGTGCGTCGGTGTGGGGCGCTTTGCCGCGGAGCCCCCCATCAACGTGCCCAGCAGGCCCGCGTCGGGTTCAAGCGCGCGCGCGATCCGCGCGATCCCCTCGCGGATGTCCTCGTCGGGGACTCCCGCAAAGTTCAGGCGCATCGAGCTGGATCCGCTGCGGCCGTCCATGTAGGCCGAGCGGCCCGGCACGAACGCCACACCCTCGCTCTCGCGCGCCTGCGCCAGCAGGTCGGTCGTGTCGATTCGCCCATCGAGCGTCGCCCACACGAACAGCCCTCCCTGCGGGTGCGTCCAGCTCGCCGTGTCGCCGAAGTGCTCGGTGAGCGCCCCGAGCATCACGTCGCGTCGGCGCTTGTAGAGCGCGCGCAGTTGCTCGACGTAGTCCAGCCACAGCGGGCGACCGTCACGCGCCCGCTGCGCGAAGTACTCTGCGACGAACATCTGCGTCACCGGCGAGGAGCAGAGGTCAGCGCCCTGCTTGCCGAGGTTCAGCTTCTCCAGTACCGGGCGGGGGGCCACCGCCCAGCCCAGGCGCACACCCGGCGAGAGGATCTTCGAGAAGGTGCCCAGGTAGATCACGAGATCCGCCGACCCGCCGCGGCCCGTGATCTGCGTCTCCAGCGAGTGCAGCGTCGGCAGCGGCTCGCCCTCGTAGCGCAGCAGGCCGTAGGGGTTGTCCTCCAGGATCAGCAGCTCGCGCTCGTGCGCCACCTCGACCAAGCGACGACGGCGCGGCAGCGACATCGTCACGCCGCCCGGGTTCTGGAAGTTGGGGATCGTGTAGATGAACTTCGGCCGGCGCCCTTCGCTCGCCAGCCGGTCGAGCGTCGCCTCCAGCTCCTCGATCGGCATTCCGTCTGAGTCCATCTCGATCTGCACGACGTCGGCCTGATAGGCCCCGAACGTCGGCACCGCGCCCGGGTAGGTGGGCGCCTCGGCGACGATCACATCGCCCGG
>DATJOE010000116.1:0-28673 GCA_035507305.1 Solirubrobacteraceae bacterium
CGGGGGCCAGCCCAGGGCCACCGGCGCCCTCCGTGCAGCTGAACGACGCCAAGACGCTCTGGCCCTGGCTGTATTTCGCGCCTTCGACCGGCGTCGTGATCGACACGCCCGGGGGAGACGCGGATTTGTAGACGATCGCGACGTTGGGCTGGTCTTTGACGCCATTCAGCGAGGAAGACACTTCTTCTCCGCCGGCGGCCACAAAGCTCGATCCACCGCCGCCGCCTGCGCTGCCGCCGAAGCCGCCTGCGCCGCCGCCGCCACCGAAGTAACCGCCGCCTCCGCCACCACCGTCGCCTCCGCTGTTCGGACCCCCTTTACCTCCCTGGCCTAGCTGTCCAGCTTCGCCGTTGGTTTCGCCTTTGCCGCCCGCGCCGCCGTTTTTCTGCGTGCCACCACCGCCACCGGAGCCTGCGAGCGCCGAGCCACCCGCCGAGCCTTCGGCGAAGCCGGCGTTACCGCCTGCACCGCCGCGTGAGTTTTCTTCGTCAATGCCGTCACCGCCACCCCCTCCCGCAACGACGATCCGAGACGCCGGCGAGCCGGCTTCGGCGCGAGGTAGGGTGCGCACATCGGCTGCGTTACCGCCGAGCGAGGTGTTCGAAGAACCACCGCCGAGGAAGTCGATGAAGAATTTCTGCCCGGGTTTCGCGGAGAAGGAGGCCGATACTTTCGCTCCAGCTCCCCCGTTGCAGCCAAGGCACCGCGCGTCGCCGTTCGAGCCTGTCGCGATGACCTTGATCCGTGAGACGCCGACCGGAACGACGAACGACTGCTCGGCCCCGCTCGAATTGAATGTCACGGTTTCCGTACCGCCTGGGTACGTGATCGTGATCCCAGACGGAGCTTCCATCGAGTTAGTGGCGAACGAAGTTTCTTCGGCGCCCGCAACGACAAAGCTCGATCCACCGCCGCCGCCACCACCGGAGAAGTTGCCGCCCCCGCCACCGCCACCGCCGAAGTAACCACCGCCGCCACCGCCGGCGCTACCCGAAGGCGAACCCGTGCCGCCTTTGCCACCTTTGCCGAGCTGGCCGGCTTCGCCGGCCGTACCGCCCGCCGCGCCGCCACCCGAGCCGCCGTTTTTCTGCGTGCCACCGCCACCGCCACCGCCACCTCCTGGACTGCCGGAGTTGCCGGTTTGGCCTTCGGCACTACCGGCGCTTCCGCCCAGCCCGCCGAAGTTCCCTTCTTCCTCTTCACCTTCGCCACCGCCACCGCCCGCGACGATCAGGCGAGAGCCAAGCGACCCTCCTTCAGAGCTCGGGATCGTGCGCAGGTCGGCTGCGTTGCCTCCGCGACTCGCGTTGCCCGACCCCGGCCCGGCGCCCATGAAGTTCGCGTAGAGTTTCTCGCCGGGCGTGACCGACAGCGTGGCGGTCACCTTCTCGGAGAAACCTGTAACGCAGCCCAGGAAGCAGCTGACCTGGCCTTTTTCGCCGATCGCCTGAACTTTGATGTGCGTAACGCCTGCGGGGACGACGAACGACTGCTCAGGCCCGGGATTGAGTACCACCGTTTCGGCGCCGGCGTTCACGGCGCCCAGCGCGCCCATGATCACGCATGCCCCAACCGCGAGACTCCCGCGAAGTAGACGACCAGCTCGCAAGCTACCCAAGTTTCTTCATCCCCCGAAGCTCGGCTTTACGTTCCGGCGCTGCCAGTTTCAGCGCCGCCCAGACGGGTCAGCGTAAAGGGCGCTGCTCGCTGCGGTTCGGAGAAATAACACCCTCGCAACATTTCGCGGCGCCCGGGTCCGCGCTCTTCACCACCGCCCAGCACGCTCCGCGGCACGCCTGACTTGAGCGCCAACACCTGCTCTAGACCTGAGCCTCGACTCCCTCACTGTGGCGCAGGAATCTTTCCGCGACCTCCAACCCCGCGTCGTGGCTGTCGGTGTGCCCGGTCACCGAGAGCAAGAACGGCTCGCGCTCAAGCGCGAGCAAATGAGACGGAGTGATCGTCCTCACCGTCGCCGTACGGGCCACTTCGTGCAGCAGCGCGATCTCGCCAAACGACTCGCCCGGCCCCTGCCTGCGTAGCAGGGTGCCGCTCTGCACCACCTCGACCTCTCCATCATCGATCAAGTAGAAGCGCTCGCCAGTCTCGCCCTGCGTCACGACGTTTGTACCTTCGGCGAGCTCGATCGGCACGAGACGTCGCGCCAGCCCCTCGATCGTCGCCAGCGGCAGCGGCGCGAACAGCGGGCACTGGCGCAGCAGGGCAAACGCCCGTTGCGGCACCGGGCTACCCAGCTCCAGTCGCCGGATCGCCGGCCAACGCGCTATCGCCAGCAGAGGCAGCGCGGCACCCGTCGCGATCAACGCGCCCTTCAGACCCAAGAGCGATTCCAAACCCGGCGCGAGGATCGCACCCAGGCCGATCGTCGCGACCAGCGTCGTCTCCAGCACTCCCAGCACCCGGGCCAGGACGCGGTCACCACTTAGGCGCTGCACCGTAGTGAGGTTCGAGACCTTCACGAGCACGCTGCCGAAGCCCAGCCCGCCCCACGCCAGCACGCCGAGCGCGACCGACGGGAGCAAGCCCAGCAGCACGAAGGGGATGCCCAACGCCAGGCTGCCCAGACCAAGCGCGATCGTTAGGCGCGAGCGCCCAAACAGCGCGAACGCAACCGCGCCACCCGCCAGGCCACCCACGCCCCAGGCGATGTTCAGATAGCCGATCCCCGCCGTTCCCGTATGCAACAGCCGCAATGCCGCGACGATCACGAATACGTTCGTGATCCCGTCGATCACCGACATCACCGCCGCCATCCCGATCACCAAGCGCAGTCGATCGTCCGTCAGGACCGTGTGCGCCCCTGCCGCGAGGGCCGCCAGTGGCCGCTCGTGTGCTCGTGCGATCGGACGGGTGTCGCGGGGGATCCGCAGGATCAGAGTCGTCGCCGCACAGTAGGCCAGGCAGCACAGCGCCACGAGGAACTGCACGCTGGTCCCCGCCAGGACCAGCCCGCCGCCACCGGCGCCGAGCAGGAAGCTCGAGGTGTCGATCGTGCCGAGCAGCGCCGTCGCCGAGGAAACCTCGCTCGCCGAGCGCGCCAGCACCGGTATCAAGGCGGCGCGTGCCGGCTGATTCGCGGTCGAGATAGCGCTAAATAGCGCCGCGAGCGCGAACACCACGATCGTCCCTGCGTCCTGCAGCATCGCTCCCGCAACTGCGGCCAGCAACAGCGCCCTGAGCGCGTTCGTCGCCAGCAGCACGCGCTGGCGTGGATAGCGATCGCCCGCGAGGCTCAAGAACGGCGCCGAGAGCACCGCCGGGATCGCCTGGATCAGCGCTACCAGCCCGACGGCCCCGGTCCCACCCTTGCGGTAGGCGTAGACGCCGAGCGCCAGAGCAAACGCCCACTTGCCCAGCGAGGTAGCCGCCGTGGCGAGCTGCAGCCTTCGCAAGGAATCATTCGCCGCGGCTCTCTCGACCCCGCCTGGGCTCCTCGACGGCGCGACGCCGTTCGCGGCCGCCGCCGTGACGCCGTTGGCGGATCGAGACGTCGGCATCGTCGCGGATCTTCGCCGATGTATAGAGCCGATGCGGTCTCGCACGCTGGTCAGGGCGTCGGCTCGAGCGCCGCGCGCAGCTGAGCGCGTGCCGTGATCTCGAGCTTCGGGAAGATCCGATAGAGGTGCGAGCCGATCGTCCTGTGCGAGAGGAACAGACGCTCGCCGATCTCCCGGTTCGACAGCCCCTCAGCCGCGAGTTGCGCAATCTGCAGCTCCTGCGGTGTCAGGCGGTCGCGCGCCTCGGGCGTGCGACGCGCGATCGTCTCCCCCGTCGCGCGCAGCTCCTGGCGAGCGCGCTCGCTCCAGCGTGCTGCGCCGAGCGCGTCGAACTGCTCGCCCGCGGTGCGCAGAGGACGACGCGAGTCCGCTATCCGACGCCGGCGCCGTAGCCACGCGCCGTAGGAGAGCAGCGTACGTGCGTGCAGAAACGGCAGGTTCGTCTCCTCGAGCGCGAGCGCCGCTTCAAACAGTGACTCAGCCAGCTCGTCCGGTGCCATCAGTGGCCTCGCGCACGCGAGCCCCGCGCACAGGATCGGAGGTTCGCTTCGCTCAGCGATCTCCTCCAGCTCGGTGAGCACCCCCATAACCCGTGTCGCGTGCTCGCCGCGACCGCCGGCTTCGGCCAAATCGAGCACGGCCCACCAGCGCATGAACAGGTGGTGGCTCGGGTCCTCGGCATCGAAGATCGGCCACAGGTGCGCGAACGCGTCCTCGTTGCGTCGGTCGCCGAGTGCCGCCGTCGCACGCGCCAGATGCGCGGTCGCGAGCATCGGACCGCTCCTCATCGCAAGCAGCGTTCGCTCGGGCTTCGCGACGAGCGCGTCGATCTCCTCGTCCGTGCCACGCAGGGCCGCGGCGTGGGCCGCGATCAGCTCACCTGTCAGACCGAACTGGGGCTGGCGAGTGTCGCGTGCCAGGCGCGCCGCCTCGGCGCCCGCTGCTGCCGCGTTCCGCCATTCGCCCGCGTAGGTCGCCGCAAACCCGTAGTGGACGAGCGCCTGCGTCAGCATCCCAAGCCTGCCCTGCTCGCGCAGTCGCTCGGCCGCCCGCGCCAGGAACGGCACGCCCGTCGACCAGTCGCCCGCTGCGCCCGCTGCGACGCCGACGTACATCGCGGCGACCGGGTCTGTCAGCTCATGCAGCCTCCTACCCGCGATCCGCCCGAGTACCGCCGTCCCCCGGGCCTCCGGGTGCGCCAGGCCGACGACCGCAAGCAGGCGCGGGTCGTCCTCGGGGACGTCGACTCGCTCAGCCGCATCTACCAGGTACTGCCGCGTCTGTGCCCGGGGGTGCGTCCACCAGCAGCGCAGCGCGATCGGCACGAGCGAGCGCAGCGCCATGTCCGCATCGCCGCCAACCCGCATCCGCTCCGCGATCGTGACGAACGTCTTCGTCGCGCCGGTCTCAAACCACATATCCCCGGCGATCATCTGGCGTAGCCAGTCCAGCCGCGCCGCCTCCAAGCCACTCAGCTCGAGCGCCTCCGCCTGGTCGAGCAGGCTACGCACCACGTCGATCGACCCCAGCTCGTAGGCGAGCTCGGCCGCCCGCGCTAGCCGCTCGCCCTTGCGCCGTCTCTCGGGCGTAAGACCCGCCGCCCGTTCGAGCGCGGCCGCTGCAACCGTCACCGCGCCGCGGCGCCGCGCAACGCGGCCGTGGGCCTCGAGCGCGTCGGCGACCTGCTCGTCAGGCTCGACCGTCGCCATCGCCCGGTGCCAAAGGCTGCGCTCAGGATCGGCCACCACTTCCGCGAGTGCCCCGTATGTCGCGAGTACCTCCGCCGGGGGCGCCTCCTGCTGAATCGCCGAGCGCACCAGCGGATGACGGAAGCGGACCTTGGCCTCCATGACCGAGATCAAGCCCGTCGCCGCTGCGCCGTCGAACACCGCCAGCGTCACGGGCTCGCGGCTGAGTCGCGCCGCGGCCTGGACAAGCTCCGCGAGCGAGGCGCCGCCGTCGAGCGCTGCAGCCAGCAGCCCGAGGCGAGTCGCTTCAGGCAATCCTCGTAGTCGCGCCGCGAACGCTCGCTCCAGGCGTTCGCTCAGCGCGAGCGGTCCGGGCGAGAGTCGTTCGCCCCAGGCGTCCGGGTGGTTCGCGCCTGAAGCGAGCTCGACCAGGCCGAGCGGGTTCCCCGCCGCTTCGGCTAGGACCCTTCCACGCAACGCGGGAGCCAAGTCCGGAGCGGTCCGATCGATCAGCTCCATCGCCGCGCTCTCACTTAGCCCACCCAACTGCAGCGTCGGCAGGCGCGCATCCTCCAGCGAGGTCGCAAATCCGTCGCGGACGGCCGCGAGGACAGCCACCGGCTCGCTTTCGAGCCGGCGAGCAACGAACGTCAGCACCTCCAGGCTCGATCGATCGATCCATTGTGCGTCGTCGGCGATCACGACCAGCGGCCCCGTATCGGCCGCGTCGCATATGAGCCCAAACGCCGCGAGCGCCACGCGGAAGGGGTCAGGGTGGGTTGCCTCGCTCACGCCCAATGCCGCGTCGAGCGCTTCGCGCTGAAGCGCAGGCAGCGTGCTCATCTGAGTCGCGATTGGACGCAGCAACTGGTGCAGGCCCGCGAACGCGAGGTGGGCCTCTGACTCCACGCCGACCGCCCTCAGCGTGCGCGCGCCCAGCGCCTGCGCGTGGGCCCGCGCATGATCGAGCAGGGCCGACTTGCCAATGCCGGCTTCCCCGCGAAGGACTAGCGCGCCGCCGCGCTCCCGCAGCCCGTCGAGGATCTCCTCGACGCTCCGCGTCTCGGACTCACGACCCACCAAGACGGTCATCGCGTGAGACCCGTGCCTCGGTCTCGGTTGCGCATCTTTCTCGCCCCGCGCATCGCCCGCCCCCACGTTGGTCGAATTGCAAATCGGCACCGCGAGGGTAACGCAGCGCAAGCGCCCCGCTCTTATGGTCAAGCGACCCGCTCAGGCGAGAAGAAACAGTCGGTTGACTCAAGCGAGTATGAACGCGGCACGCCAGGATCGCTCTCGAACGCCCGGGCCGACCTCAAACGATCCGACCGGACCGGACAAAGCCGACAGAGAAGGAGAAGATTATGAGCGAGCTGCCGAACATCGTTCTTGTCCACGGCGCGTGGGCCGACGGCTCCTGCTGGAGTGACGTGATCGAGTCGCTGCAGGCCAAGGGCTACAACGTCACTGCGCCGCAGTTCCCCGAGACCTCCCTCGCCGACGACGTGGCGCGGCTGCGCCACGTGCTCTCGCTTCAGCGCGGGCCCACGATCGTTGCGGGTCATTCCTACGGCGGGCAGATCGTTACCGCGCTCGGACCGGACGCGCCGAACGTCGTCGGGCTCGTCTACGTCGCGGCGTTCGGGCTCGATGAAGGCGAGTCACTCGGCGCGCTGCTCGGCGGCGGGCCGCCGACTCCCGCGCTCACACACCTGATTGTCGATGAGCGGGGATTCGCCTGGCTGTCCGAAGAAGACTTCGTCGAGCACTTCGCCGCCGACGTCGATCGCGCGAAGGCAAAGGTCCTCTACGCAGTCCAGCAGCCCCTAGCGATGAGCACGTTCGACGACGTGGTCGGCGTGCCCACTTGGAAGTCGCAGCCGACCTGGTTCCTGGTCGCGACGAACGACGAAGCGATCCCGCCCGACGCTGAGCGCCAGTTCGCCCAGCGCATGGGCGCCGAGACGATCGAGGTCGCCTCAGGTCACCTCGCGATGGTGACCCACCCCGACGAGGTGGTGAAGCTGATCGAGCAGGCGGCGAGCGCCTGCGCCGGTCGCGATCAGCTGGTCGGCTCCCAGCAGTGATCGAAGCCCGGCGGCGAGCCGCCGATGCCCGGTGCCGGCTGAGGCTGCCGGCACCGGCTAGGCGGCCTACCCGACCCCCGCCCCGACGCCGACCCCGGCTGCGCTGCGCGAACGCGCGAACGCGAGCACGCCGTCCTCAACCGGGCCGTCGCGCAGCACCCGCTGGTCCTCTGCGTAGCTCATCTTCACCTTCCACGGCCCATACGCTCCCTGCTTGGGGAACTTATGCAGCGCACGCTTCACGTAGCCGGCTTCGAAGTCGAGGAACGGCCGCGTGGGCATCGTCTCGTTCGCATTCACCGGCGTGCAGTTGTCGTAGCCGAAGCGGTCCATGTGCGCGAGCAGGCGGCACACGTACTCGCAAACGAGGTCCAGCTTCAAGGTCCAAGACGCGTTTGTGTAGCCGAACACGAAAGCCATATTCGGCACGCCGCCGAGCATCGCGCTCTTATAGACGAGCCGCTCGGCCAGCGCGACTGGCTCGCCGTCGACGACCAGCTCGATCTCGCCCAGCGCGACGAGATCAAGACCCGTGGCCGTGACGACGATGTCCGCCGGTAGTTCCTCGCCTGAGAGCAGCCTGATCCCGCGCTCGGTGAATGTCTCGATTCGGTCGGTCACCACCGACGCCTTGCCTTTTGAGATCGCTGCGAATAGGTCGCCATCCGGCACCGCGCAGAGCCGCTGATCCCAGGGGTTGTACGCGGGCGTGAAGTGCCGGTCGATGTCATAGCCGGGCGGCAGCCGCCGTTCCAAGCCGCGACGCAACACCCGCTTGACCAACTCGGGGCGACTCTGGCTGAGCTTGTAGAACGTCTTCTGCAGCCAGATGTTCTTGCGGCGGGTTATCGCGTAGGCGCGCTCGGCCGGGAGCACACGACCCAGCAGATTCGCCAGCGCGTCTTCTTCCGGCAACGAGATGACGTACGTCGGCGAGCGCTGGAGCATCGTCACGTGCGCAGCACGATCGGTCATCGCGGGCACCAGCGTGACCGCTGTCGCGCCACTGCCGATCACCACCACGCGCTTGCCGCCGTAGTCGAGGTCCTCGGGCCAGTGCTGTGGGTGGACGATCCGCCCCGCGAAGCGCTCGCTACCCTCGAAAGCGGGCTGATACCCCTGCTCGTAGCGGTAGTAGCCCGTCGCGCCGAACAGCCACGAGCACGTCATCTGCAGTTGCTCGCCGGTGTCCGCCCGCACGACGTGCACCGTCCAGCGCGCCTCGGCGCTCGACCACTCTGCACGCGTCACGCGATGGCCAAACCGGATACGTCGCTCGATCCCGTTCTCGCTCGCCGTGTCTCGTATGTACCTAAGGATCGAAGGCCCGTCCGCGATCGATTTGCGGTTCGTCCACGGCTTGAAGGCGTAGCCGAAGGTGTGCAGATCGGAGTCTGAGCGGATTCCCGGGTAGCGGAACAGGTCCCACGTGCCACCGACTGCGTCGCGGCCCTCGAGGATCGCGTAGCTCTTGCTGGGCATGGCACGCTGCAGGTGATACGCCGCGCCGATCCCCGACAGGCCTGCGCCGACGATCACCACGTCTACGTGCTCCGCCGCTCGCTCTGGTCGAACTGCGGCCGGCTCGGTCACGCTTGCCATGTCGCTCCTTTGAGGTGCCTTCCGTCCGGTTCCTGCTCCCTCGCCGACGATCATACTGGCTGCCCGGCCAAAACCAGAGCCTCGAACCAGAGCCTCTATCGTGGCGCGCGTGACCGGTGAGGCCGCGATCGAAGTCGAGGGGCTGGTCAAGCGCTTTGGTGATGTGTGCGCCCTGGACGGGCTGGAGCTGACCGCGAACCCCGGGCAGGTGCTCGGCTTGCTCGGCCCGAACGGAGCCGGCAAGACAACGCTGGTGCGCGTACTCGCCACGCTGATCGTGCCTGACGCTGGCAGCGCTCGCGTGCTCGGTCTCGACGTCCACAACGACGCCGCCGAGCTGCGCGAACGGATCGGGCTCGCGGGGCAGTACGCGGCCGTAGATGAAAACCTCACGGGCCTGGAGAACCTGACGATGGTCGGGCGTCTCTATGGCGAGACGCGCGGCCCCGCCAAGGCGCGCGGGCGCGAGCTGCTAGAGCGCTTCGACCTGATCGAGGCGGCCGACCGACCCACGAAGACCTACTCGGGCGGCATGCGTCGCCGGCTCGATCTCGCGGCCGCGCTCGTGGCCAAGCCACCGGTGCTGTTCCTCGACGAGCCCACGACGGGACTGGACCCGCGCAGCAGGCTCAGCCTGTGGGCCGTGATCGAAGGGCTGGTGGCCGAAGGAACGACCGTGCTGCTGACAACCCAATACCTCGACGAGGCCGACCGCCTCGCCGACAACATCGCCGTAATCGACCACGGCCGCCTGATCGCCGAGGGCACTTCCGACCAGCTAAAGGATCGGCTCGGCGGCGAGCGCCTTGAGGTGCGACTCGAGGACGGCGCCGACCCGCAGGTCGCGCAGCGGGCGCTCGCGCCGATGTCAGACGAGCCGCCCACGATCGAGGGCGGCGTCGTGAAAGTCAACGTGCGACAGCGTCGCGGCTCGATCGTCGAGGCCGTGCGGCGGCTTAGTGAG
This sequence comes from Solirubrobacteraceae bacterium, assembly GCA_035507305.1. Lineage (GTDB taxonomy): Bacteria > Actinomycetota > Thermoleophilia > Solirubrobacterales > Solirubrobacteraceae > Palsa-744. The sequence continues at coordinate 9,860 of DATJOE010000116.1, forward strand.
GTGGGCGCCGGCGTCGAAGACCTCGCGCTGCGCAGGCCGACGCTCGACGACGTGTTCCTCGCGCTGACCGGACACGCTGCGGAAGAAACCGCCGACGGGGACGGCGAGCGCGATCCAGCCGGCGAGCGCGATCGCGAGCACGACGACGAGCGAGCCCGGGAGCATGCGGCGTGAGACGCCTAGTCACCGACACGTTGATCATCGCCGAGCGCAACCTGATCAGGCTCCCGCGCGCTCCCGAACTGCTGATCGGCTTCACGATCCAGCCGATCATGTTCGTGCTCCTGTTCCGCTACGTGTTCGGCGGGGCGATCCGCACGCCGGGCTACGACTACGTCGACTTCCTGATCCCGGGGATCATCGTGCAGAACACCGCCTTCGGCGGCTTTGCCACCGCGCTCGGCCTCAACGAGGACGTGAGCAAGGGGCTGATCGACCGCTTCCGCTCGCTGCCGATGTCTCGCGCCGCGGTGCTCGGCGGGCGCACGCTCGCCGACATCGCCACGAACGCCCTCTCGATCACGATCCTGCTCGTCACGGGCGTGATCATCGGCTTCTCGTTCCACACGAGCTTCCTGCACGCCGCCGCGGGCATCGGCCTGCTGCTGCTGTTCGGCTACGGCTTCTCGTGGTTCCTCGCGTTTATCGGGCTGCTCGTCTCCTCGCCCGAATCGGTCAACTCGGTCGGCTTCATCGCGGTCTTCCCGCTCACGTTCATCTCCTCGGCGTTCGTGCCCGTGGAATCGATGCCCGACGGCCTGCGTCAGTTCGCCGAATACAACCCCTTCACGGTGATCGTCGATGCGATGCGCAGCTTGTGGCTCGGCGCACCCGCGGGCAACTACGTCTGGGGCGCGGTCGTGTGGTCGATCGCGATCGTCGCCGTGTTCGCCCCGCTGGCCGTCTCGCGCTATCGGCACGCCGCAGGCCGCTAGGCGCGGCGGCGGACGCCGAGCGACGCGCGGCCCTACTTCGCGGTCAGCTTCCCGCTCGCGACTTCGTCGAACCCGCAGGAGATCCGCGGCGGCCCTTCGGCTTCCTCCGCGTAGCGGACTTCGAGCTTGCGCTTCGCGAGCGAGCCCCGCAGTTCCCAGTGCAACAGGTCGTCGGTCGTGCCCTTCCTCGCCACGAACGTCGCGCCCGCGAAGCGGCCGCTGAAGCTGAGCGTCCGCGTCGGGCCGGCCTTCAGCGTCTGACCCGGTTCCAGCGCGAAGCACGCCGTATGCAGTGTGGCCTTGCCTTTCGCGTAGAGCTTCTTGCCCTGCCTGACCACCGTGAAGGAGACGGTCCCGGACTCGAACTTCTCACCCTTCAAGGATGCGGTCCACTTGCTGCCAACCTGCGGCGAGCTTGTACCCGCCGCGATCGAGGGAAGCGCGGCGACAGCGAACAGCGCGAGCAACGCACCCACCGTGCGTGCAAGTACCCCCGCCCCCATCGATGTCCCTCTCATCGCCGTGACACCGTAGCGTCTGCGCCCGTCCCGGGGCGCTTTCCCAAAGCGCCTCAGTGAGGGTCATCGAACTGAAGCTCGCCCCGCGACGAGGACCGCGAGGCGAGCTTATGAGGTTTGCCAGTCGCTGTCGACCCACTTGTCAGCGCATGCGCGGGTCGACGAACGCGTCATCGACCGCCCAGGCACCACCGTAGGCTTCGGGCTTGAGCACTAGCCGCGCGCTGAGCGTTTCGCCCCCCTGCCATAGCGGCAGGGTCGTCGCGAGCGGCAAGACGGATGACGGTGTCCATGAGGTCCCGCTCTGCAGCGAGACCACCATCGTGTCGTGCGTGGAGCCGTTCGCGTCCGTCCAGCGGAGCAGGACGTTCAAAACGCCCCAGCTGCCGCTCGTTCGGCGAGCGAACAGGCGGAAGGACGGGTTCGCGGTGCTCACGCAGAACGACGGCGAGATAGCGACGCCGGTCGGCTGGATCGCGAGCGAGTGCGAGCCGCCGGCCACGCCGTAGCTCTCACCGCCGCTGATGACCGCCGCGTTGCTGAGTGACCAGTCTTCCGTTCCCGGCTCGAACGTGCCGCCGGGTACTTCGCTGTAGTCGGCGTTGTCGCCGAACCGCGCGAACGGGTTCGACGTCGGCGCCGACGGGCAGCCACTATCTTCAGGCACCTGCGACGCACGCGGGGCCTGAACCGGAAAGCGGAACTGGACCGCGAGCGCGGACTGCGTTGTGAACGTGAATGCGAGTAGTGCAAACGCGATGCAGACGATTGTCTGGCGCGATTTTGGAAATGCCGTGGGGCGCGACAGAGACATGGTGTCCTCCGTGACGTTCCACTGGCGGCCGAGCTATCTCATCCTTGAGACCTCTAGCTTTGCGTCCCCGCCTCACGACGGGTTTGCCTTTTTTCAGTGATAGGGGTTATTGCTGACAACCTCACTATCGGGACGACAAGGCTGCCCTTTTAGGGCGACGGACAGATGTTGGACAGGGTCCTCGGCGAGGCGTCCTTACTCGGCAAGAGCCCTAAACCCATTCGCGGGACGCGTCCGATACCGAACGGAACGCCCATGTCGGTACACGCGATCCGCGAAGCAGAGAGAACTCGTAGCTCCACCGAGCAGCGCGGGCGGCCGATGGCCGTGCGATCGCGGCTTGCCGAGCTACTCGTTGGAGGCTGCTTCCTCGTGGCCGCGATCGCGTTCGCCGCGCTTGGCGGGATCGGCTCCTTCTCGCTCGTCGACGCCACCCTGTTTATCTTCGGCATCGCGCTCGCAGGCCAGGTTCGCTTCGACGTTGGCGCGGGCTTCACGGTCCCGACCCAGGCGGTGTTTGTGCCGATGCTCTTCGCTCTGCCGCCCACGCTCGTGCCCCTGCTTATCCCGCTCGCGCTCGCGCTCGCGCTGCTCCCGCGCCTGTTGCGTAAGGAGATCTCGCCCGGCTGGCTCATCACAGCGCTCGGCAACAGCTGGTTCTCGCTCGGCCCCGCGATCGTCCTACAGCTCGCTGGCGACCACAACGCGAGCGGCCAGTGGGGAGTCCTGCTCGCGGCGCTTGTCGCCCAGTTCGCGTTCGACTTCGCTGCGAGCGCTGCCCGCGAGCGGATCTACGGCGAGTTGGTCCTGCGTGAGCTAGTTGACGAGGTGTTCCCTATCTATGCGATCGACCTCGCGCTCTCGCCTGTCGGCCTTGCGATGGCGTTCGCCGCCCGCTCCGAGCACAGCCAGCTAGCGGTCCTGTTCATCGCACCTCTGTTCGGGGTGCTTCGGTACTTCTCGCGTGAGCGCCATGAGCGCCTGCACCAACTCGCCGAGCTGAACGACGCCTACCAGGGGACGGCGCTGCTGCTCGGTGACGTCGTCGAGGCCGACGACACCTACACGGGCGAGCATTGCAAGAGCGTCGTGCGCCTCGCACTCGACGTCTGTGAGGAGATGGGCCTTGACCCTGATCGCAAGCGCAACGTCGAGTTCGGCGCGCTGCTCCACGACGTCGGCAAGATCGCCGTGCCAAACGAGATCATCAACAAGCCCGGCAAGCTCGACGAGCGTGAGTGGGCGATCATCAAGACACACACGATCGAGGGGCAGCGAATGCTCGAGAAGATCGGCGGCTTCATGCGTGAGATCGGCTGGATCGTGCGTGCCTCGCACGAGCGCTGGGACGGCACCGGTTACCCGGATGGATTGCGTGGCGAGGAGATCCCACTCGAGGCTCGGATCGTCTCGACATGCGACGCCTTCAACGCGATGACCACGACTCGCTCGTATCGCAAGGCGATGCCGCTCGCCGAGGCAAACGCCGAGCTGCTGCGCTGCGCTGGCTCGCACTTCGACCCCGCTGTTGTCCACGCGCTGCTGCGGGCAGTCGGATCCGAGGAGGAGCATCCGGGCGGCCCGCCCATTACGGAGTCCGAAGCCGCGGTTGCGGACGCGAGCCGCGCACGCGCCGCCTAGCGCCGCGCCGGCCATCTCCCTGAACCTACCTCGTCGCCGCCCACCCGTGCCGACAGCTAGCCTGGATACGTGGCCGAGCGCTCACCTCATCGCGTCGTCGTCGTGGGTGGTGGATTCGGCGGCCTACAGGCAGGCATCAAGCTCGCCCGCGCACGCGAGCGGTTCGAGCTGACGCTCGTCGACCGGCGCAATTTCCACCTGTTCCAGCCGCTCGCCTACCAGGTCGCGACCGGAGCGCTCTCGCCGAGCGAGATCTGTTACCCGCTCCGCACGATCTTCCGCGGACGCGAGAACGTCGACGTGCTGCTCGCCGAGGTCACCGGCTTTGACCTGGACGCGCGGAGCGTGCGCGTGCGCGCCGTGGATCCGCACGTCCCGACGCCGGAGTCGATCGAGTACGACAGCTTGATCGCCGCGGGGGGCTCGCGTTACTCCTACTTCGGCCACGACGACTGGCACGCGTTCGCGCCCGAGCTCAAGTCGCTGGAGGGAGCGCTCGACATCCGCAGTCGGATCCTCGCGGCACTCGAGGCCGCCGAGTGGGAGCCGGATCCCGAGCGGCGCGCCGCCTGGCTCACGTTCGTCGTCGTCGGCGCGGGACCCACCGGGGTCGAGATGGCGGGGCAGATCGCCGAGATCGCCCACGACAGCAGCGCCGAATTCCGCCGTGCCGACACCCGCTCGGCTCGGGTGCTGCTGATCGAGGCCGCCGACCGCGTGCTGACCGGCTTCCCGCCGACGCTCTCCGCGCGCGCGGCGCGGGCGCTCGAGAAGCTCGGCGTCACCCCCCTGCTCGGACACTCGGTCACCGACGTGGCGCGCGACGCCGTGACCACGACCGTCGCCGACGGCTCGCACGAACGCTTCCCCGCGCGCACGGTCGTCTGGGCCGCGGGCGTGACCTCCTCGGGCCTGGCTCGTGACCTGGGCCAGGCCGCGGGCGCCGAGTTGGATCGCGCGGGGCGATTGATCGTGCAGGAGGACCTCTCGCTGCCCGGCTACCCCGAGGTGCAGGCGCTCGGCGACATGGTCGCGCTGCGCCGCGAGGACGGTGTCGAAACGCTGCCGGGCCTCGCGCCCGTCGCGATGCAGCAGGGTCGTCACGCCGCGGGCAACGTGCGCGCGCGGCTCGCGGGTCGCCCCGCCAAGCCGTTTCGCTACAAAGACAAGGGCAACCTCGCGACGATCGGCCGAGCGAAGGCCGTCGCCGATCTGAAAGGCATCCACCTCAGCGGCGGCATCGCCTGGGTCACCTGGCTCGCCGTCCATCTCTGGTACCTGATCGGCTTTCAGAACCGCCTGCTCGTGCTGATGCGCTGGGCCTTCAGCTTCCTCGCCCACGGCCGTGGCGCGCGGCTGATCGGCGGCGGTGCGGGGGTTACGCGCGAAGACCCGTGATCGCGCCGGACGACTGACGCGCGCGCGAGGAAGCCCGGCTCAGGCCGCGGCGCCCGCCTCCGCGGCGCCCGGGCGCAGCACGCCCGTGTCGCGCGAGAGTCGACGCGCGAGCGCCACCGGGATCAAGCTGACCAGGATCACGAAGAACACCACGACGTTCACCTGCGGCAGCTGCTGGCCAAGCCGGATGTTCCCGAAGATCCAGATCGGCAGGGTGTTCTGCGCCCCTGCCGTGAACGTCGTCACGACGATCTCGTCGAACGACAACGCGAACGCGAGCAGCCCGCCCGCGACGAGCGCCGTCGCGATCATCGGCAGCGTCACGTAGCGGAACGTCTGCCAGCCGTCGGCGCCCAGGTCCATCGAGGCCTCCACGAGCGAGGACTGCGTGCGCCGCAGGCGCGCGAGCACGTTGTTGTAGACGGTCACGATGCAGAACGTCGCGTGGCCGACGATGATCGTCGTCAGCGAGAAGCCGATGCCGCTGAAGCTGATGAACGAGTTCAGCGCCATCCCCGTGATGATCCCCGGCAGCGCGATCGGCAGGACGAGCAGGAACGAGATCGCTTCGCGCCCAAAGAAGCGGAAGCGGTGCACCGCGAACGCCGCGAGCGAGCCGAGCGTCAGCGCGATCGCCGTCGAGATCAGCCCCGCTCGCACGGATAGCCATAGCGCGTGGCGCATTTCTTCGTTGTGCCATGCCTTCCCGAACCACTTCGTCGAGAGCCCATCGAGCGGCCAGCTCTGCACGTTTGAGGGGTTGAACGCGTAGACGACGATCAACACGATCGGGATAAACAGGAACAGCAGGATCCCCACGGTCCAGACGGCGAGCGCGACGCGGCTAAGGCGGCTCGAACCAATCACAGCGCTTCGAACGCTCCTAGCCGCCTAGCGATCAATAGGTAGATCCCCATCACGATCAGCGGCACCGTCGCGAACGCCGCGGCGAACGGCACGTTGCTCGCGACGCCCACGTTCTGATAGACGACGTTGCCGATGAAGTCAGAGCCCGCGCCGCCCACCAAGGTCGGCGTGATGTAGTCGCCAAGCGTAAGCGAGAACGTGAAGATCGAGCCCGCCGCGATCCCCGGCAGGATCAGCGGGAACAGCACCGAGCGGAACGTGCGCCAACTCCGTGCGCCGAGGTCCGCCGAGGCCTCGATCATCGAGTCCGGCACGCGTTCGATCGCCGACCAGATCGGCAGGATCATGAACGGCAGCCAGATGTAGCTGAACACGATCCACATCGCCCAGTTGGAGTAGCCGATGTTCAGCGAGCCGAGGCCGATGCCTTCCAGTGCCCAGTTCAGCACCCCGTCCTTTGCGAGGATCAAGCGCCACACGTACACGCGCACCAGGTAGCTCGACCACAGGGGGATTAGCACCGCGACGAACAACGCGCCCTGCAGGCGTTTGCCCGCGACCCGCACCGCGAAGAACGCGAACGGCAGCGCGAGGATCGCGTCGGTCACGGTCACCGCCGCCGCGATCCCGATCGTACGCAGCGCGATCGTGCGGTAGGTGTCGACTTTCACCAGCGTTTCGAAGTTCTTCAGCGTCCAGCTGTGGACGAGGTTGCCCGTGAACGAGTCCACGCTCCACAGCGAGGAGATGAACAGCACGACGAGCGCCGCGAGGTAGATCAGCACGAACCACGCGAGCGGCCCGCTCAGCAGCAAGCCGCCGCGCAGCCACGGGCGGCGAAACAGCGCCGCCGAAATACGGGTCCGAGCGTTCGGCCGGGCCGTCGGTCCAGCCGGGCTCGCGAAGCCGGCCGCGCTCACCGCTCGCGCCGCAGCCTGGACGGACCGGGCGCGGCCCGGAAGCCGCGCCCGTCGTCGGTTTGCCCTACCCGGTTACTTCTGTCCACTTCTGTTGCCACTTGCTGTAGTCCATGCAGTCGTTCTGGCCGTTGCCGCATTCCGCCACGGGCGTCTTCCAGAACTTGATGCTGTCGAAGTAGCTGGCGGGCGCATTCGCGTGGTAGACCCCGCACGAGCCCTTTTCGATCTTTTCCATTTCGGGGCACGCCTTCGTGTTGACTGGCGTCTCCCCGTAGGTCGTCGCCTGCTCGGCTTGCACCTTCGGGCTCGACACCCAGTTCACCCATTCGTAGGCGCAGTTCGGGTCTTTTGCGTGCGCGGAGAGCATCCAGGTGTCCGCCCAGCCTGTCGCGCCCTCCTTCGGAATGATCTGTTCGACCGGCTCGTTCGCCGCCTTCAGTTGGCTGTACTGGTACGGCCAGGCCGCGCCGATCACCACGTCGCCGTTCTTGAACAGTTCGATCTCATCCGAGGCCAGCGCCCAGTACTTCTTGATCAGCGGCTTCTGCTTTTTCAGCAGTTCGCCCGCCGCGTTCAGCTGCGCTTCGGTCAGCTCGTAGGGATCTGAGATCCCGAGGTTCGGCTGCGTCTTTGATAAGTACAGCGCCGCGTCCGCGATCTGGATCGGGTTCGACGGGACCGAGATCTCGCCTTTGTGTTCCGGCCCGTAGATCGCCGACCAGCTTGTCGGCGCGGGCGTCACCGACTTCGTGTTGTAGAGCAGCGTGTTGGGCCCCCACTGCAGCGAGATCCCGTAGTGCTTGCCGTCCACCGTGTTGTGCGAGGGCGACTGCAGCTGCGGGAAGAAGTTCTTCCATTCCGGCACGAGCGCCACGTTCATCGGCTGCACCTCGCCGCCGCGAATCAAGCGCAGGCTCGCGTCGCCGGAGGCCGAGACCATGTCGTACTGGCTGCCGCCCCCCTGGCGCATCAGCGTCACCATTTCGTCGGAGGAGCCCGCGTACTTCGCGTGGACCTTGCAGCCCGTTTTCGCTTCATAGGGCTTGACCCACTTAGGTTCGGCGTAGCCTTCCCACGCCACCAGGTTCAGCTGACCCTCGGTCTTGCCGATTTTGCTCGGCAGGTTCGACGCCGAGGAACTGCTGCTCGACGAGCTGCCGCACGCACTCACCGCGACCGTCATCGCGAGCAGCACCGCCCCCAACAGCCAGTCGATCTTTGCCAATCTCATCTGCTCGTCTCCTCCTGTTTGTTTGTCTGCAGCGGTGAGGCGTCCTGCGCCCTGTATGCAAGTCGCACGCGGCGCCCGCGCATCGCCTGCGCTCGGTCCGCGGTCGTGTCGAGGTTCTGCTCCAGCGCCACGAGGCTCGTGCCGTCCGCGAGCTCGACCTCGTAGCGGGTGACCGAACCGAGGTAGGCGACCTCGCGCACCCTCCCCTCAAGCGCGCCCGGCGAGTCCGCCGGTTGCTGCTCGCCCTCGGCGAGCAGCCTTATCTTCTCCGGACGCACCGTGTAGGTCAGGCCGTCGCGGTGGATTAGGTTCGAGGTGCCCACGAACGTCGCGACGAACTCATTCGCGGGGTGCTCGTACACCTCGCCTGGGGTGCCCACCTGCTCGATCCGGCCGTCGGAGAAGACCGCGATCCGATCGCTCATCGTCAGCGCCTCGTCCTGGTCGTGGGTCACATAGACGAATGTGATCTGCTCGCTTAGCTCGCGTTGGATCGACTTCAGCTCAAGCTGCATCTGCTGGCGCAACTTGAGGTCAAGTGCGCCCAGCGGCTCGTCCAGCAGCAGCACGCGTGGACGATTCACCAGCGCGCGGGCGAGCGCCACGCGCTGGCGCTGACCGCCCGAGAGCTGGATCGGACGGCGGTCCCCCACGTCGGGTAGCCGCACCATCTCAAGCGCCTCCGCCGCGCGACGACGGCGCTCCTGCTTACCGACCCCTTTCACACGCATCCCGTACGCGACGTTGTCGGTCACGCTCATGTGCGGGAACAGCGCGTAGTCCTGGAAGACGGTGTTAAGCGGGCGCTCGTAGGGCGCCGCGCGCGTTACGTCCGTGCCATGCAACTGCACCGTGCCCGTGTCGGCCAGCTCGAAGCCCGCGATCACCCGCAGCGTCGTCGTCTTGCCCGAGCCCGAGGGCCCCAGCATCGTGAAGAACTCCCCCGCTAACACGTCGAGTGTCAGATCTTCGATCGCGACCACCGCACCGAACGTCTTGCGCACGCCGATCAGTCGCACCGCCGGCACGGTCGTGGACGCCCCGGGCGGCGCCGAACCCGGGGTCGGGGCATCGATCGTCCTGCCACCACCCGTCGCCATCCGTGGCGAGTCTATTCGCCCCCGGAGACACCGGCACTGGCGCAAATGGACAATCTCACCCGCTCGTGCGCGCCTGCACGGCTATCGACAGGTGTCCAAGCCCGCCGCACGGCGCTCGGCGCTCGGCGTCCGCGACCGGCGCTCCGGCCCCGGCTGCGTCCGGCGAGCTACCCGCGCGGATACGGCAGCGGCGTGAGGATTCCCTCGAGCCGCTCACGCAACTGCTCAAAGCGCGGGGGCAGCGACAGCCGCTCGCCTAGGTGAGCGGCGTCCTCGTCGACCGCGAAGCCCGGGCCGATCGTCGCGATCTCAAACAACACCCCGCTTGGCTCGCGGAAATAGACCGAGTGGAAGTAGAAGCGGTCGATCACCTGCGTCGGGTGCCCGCCGCCCTCGGTCACTTGCGCTCGCCAGGCCTCCTCGTCCTCGGGCTGGGAGGCGAACGCGACGTGGTGCACGCTGCCCGCGCCCTGCTCCGGGGACGTCTGCGGCGGCGGGTCATAAACGTAGAAGCCGTGGCGCTTATCGCCCTGGACCTCCCAGCGCGAGGCAAGTCCGGCGCGGTCGTCCTGAGCCGCGCCTGCTCCTGCGGTGAAGCCGAGCGTCTCGCCGAGCAGGCTCGCGCTCAGCGCGGGGTTCGCGCTGTAGGCCCGCACACCGTCGAAGCCTTGGAGCGCGTGCTCGGCGGGGATGCCCGGCGCGCTTGCGCGCAGCGGCGGGTCATCGCTCGTGGAGACCGCGAGCTCGTGGTCCAAGCCCTCGGGGTCTGAGAAGCGCAGGCTCTCCGCGCCTCGCACCTCCTCGGTGGCGCGCGCCGTCTCGACGTTCGCCTCACGCAGTCGGGCCTCCCAGAAATCGAGTGCCGCCGCCGAGCCCACGCGCCAGACGATCCGATGCACCATCCCCGCGCCGGCAGAGCCCCGCGCAGCACCGGGGTACTCGAAGAACGTGAGGTCCATCCCTGGCGAGCCGTCGTCGTCGCCGTAGAACAGGTGGTAGACCGTTGGGTCGTCCTGGTTCACGCTCTTCTTCACCATGCGCAACCCGAGCAGGCCGGTGTAGAACTCGACGTTCCCCACCGCGTCGCCGGTGATCGCCGTGATGTGATGGATGCCCTCGAGCTTCATCTCCCAGCTGACAATATCGCCGCGTGCAAGAAGGCCCACTGATAGCTCGCTTCGGTCGCGCGCGACGCGATCCCTCACTCGCGGTGCTCGAAGGCTTCCACCCGCTGAAGCACGCGCTGCGCTTCGGCGCGGACGTTCTCGAAGTCGTGTGCCGTGACATCGATGCGCTCGGCGCGCTTGCAGATCGGCTCGCGTCCGACCAGGCCGAGCGTATGCGCGAGCTGGCGCACGCGGTGAGCGAGGAGACGTTCGCGCAGCTCGCGCCGCAGCCGCCGACGACCGGCGTGATCTCGCTCGCGCGGCGCCCCGAGATCGACGTGGCAGCCCTGCTCGCAGACCGATCCTCCGGGGAGCAGTACCCGCGCCGCGAAGGCCCGGTCGTGCTGCTCGAGGACCCCCGCGACCTCGGCAACATGGGCGCTTGCGTGCGGGTCGCAGCAGCCGCCGACGCGGCAGGCGTGCTCAGCACGGGAAGCCACGACCCCTGGGCGCCGGACGCGCTGCGCGGCGCGGCGGGCCTGCATTTCGCGCTGGCGGTCGCACGCATCGAAGACCTCGACGCGCTCGGCACGAGCGATGCCTCGGGAGCGCCGCGCCGCCCGCTACTGGCGCTCGACCCCGATGGGGAGCCACTCGTGCCCGGTGAGCTGCCGAGCGAGGCGGTGCTCGCCTTCGGCACCGAGCGCTACGGGCTGAGCGAGGATCTGCTGGCGCGGGCCGACGCGCGGATCAGCATCCCGATGCGGGCTGGGGTGTCGAGCTTGAACCTCGCGACCTCGGTCGCGGCGGTGTTGTTCGCTTGGCGATTGAACGTGGCGAACTAGCCTTGCGAGGCCAAGATAGCCGCGGTTTTGCCAGTTGTTCCGGCCGCAGCGCGGTGTCGCAAGCTAGCGCGGTGCCGCAACATAGACGTGCCCTGCCGCGACTGTCTTCGTCCGCCGGCGGACCAGGTCACGCACCTTGACGATCCCTTCCTCCACGACAACCAAGGAGCTGCGGCATTCGTCGAGCACGAACCAGCGCGTGCCCTCGACGGTTGTGCTCACGTAGCGGCCGTTGGTCCTCCAGTTGCCGCCAGAATCTGACACCCAGATATGGCGGGACTTCGGTCCCTGCGTGCGCCGAACGGCGTGCGAAGTACCGGCGAGACGCGCTGAGCGAGCATGACGACGCCGGCGCAAAACCTGTCCGCAGCCTGTAAGCGCTTGTGAGAGCGTGAGACTGGTCTGACCGGTGCCCGTGTGCTCCTGGTGGACCACGAAGCGCCCGCCGGATGCTTCTGCGCTCTGGGTTTCGTTCGTCGGCGTAGCTGAAGTAATTGACACGCGGCCGTTGGTAGCGTCGACTTCGCTGCCGTCGGGCAGGGCGGCGAAAGCGCTCAAGTCCACGAACCTGTTGGTGCCCTTCAAACGCACCCTGACGGTCCCTGATAGGAGCTGCAGGGTCTCCGTCCGGCCGAGGATCGGGGCGGGCGGTGCCGCCGCTCGGATCAGGCCTTCGCAGTTGGTGTACTCCTTTACCGTCGCAGGCAATTCCGCTAGAGCCTTCGTGTACGCGGCGGCGCTGAACCCAACGAGCGATTCTCCATGCGTGCAGCGTTCGATGATCGTGGACGCTTCATCGGCGCCGGCAGTGGGTACTCCCCAGATAAGCGCGGTCAGCAGCACGAGGCCCAGGGCGACATATTTACGCGCTCCAATCAAAACGGCGCGGAATTCTAGTAGTTAGATCTCGCGGGCAGCGTTGTGGCTACGCTGGGTTAGCGGCGGCCCACTTAACGATCTCGCGCGAGTCAAAGATCGCGCTACCGTCGTCGAGCTCGAGCACGGGAACCCAGTTTTTCCCGGTGAGTTCCTTCGCGCGCTTGCGCCCCGAGGTGTTGTTCAGTGCATCGGGCAGTACGCCCAAGCCATAGGACTTGACGAGCTCGAAGTCGTGGCCCGCGTCCTTCAGTGCGTGGTAGGCATTCGCGCACGGGTGTCCACCGGGGCGCGGCGTAGGAAAGGTGCCCCAGCAGACGTAGAGCTTCATCGCGCGATCGGCATCCTCATGAGACGGTCAGCGTACCTTCCATCCCCGCGGCGCGGTGGCCGGGGACCGTGCAGTAGAAGGTGTAGGTACCGGGCTTGAGGGTCACGGTCAGCGTCTTCGAGCCGCCCGTGAAGACTGGGGTCTGACCGACGACGCTGCTGCCCTGCGCGATCGCGACATCGTGTTCGATCGGCGAAGCGTTCGTGAAATCGATCGTGACCTTGCCGGCCTTCGCGCTGAGCTGCTTGGTCGTGTAGGCGAGCTGGCCCGCGGGGTTCGCGGCGAGCTTTAGCTGCGAACCCGCGGCGCTGGGCGCAGGCGAGGAAGACGGAGCGGGGGTGCCGGTCGTCGCCTTGGGCGAGGTCTTCGTGGATGCAGGCTGTTCGGCGGGCGGCTTTTCCGCGGACGTTTCGGACCCAGGCTTTTCGGGTGTGGCGGCGGGCGTCGAGGTCGAGGCAGTCGCCGATTCGGGCGCGGCGGTGTCGGGCGTGTTTTCGCCGAAGCGTTCGTACTTGGGCGGCTTGCCCTCGGCCTTGGACTCGCCCCCGGAGGTAATCACGGCGGTGGAGACCGCGGCGAGCACGAGCACGGCGGTGATCGCCGAGACGATCCGCTGGCCGCCGAGGTTGCCGGGGAACTTGGGCAGTCGCATCCCGAGCCCGAGCGAGACGAACAGCGCCCAGGCGACGAGCACGCCACCGGCCACGAAGAATGGGGTCTTGCTCTTCTCGGCAGCGAGCGGCGCGAGCTGTACGGCCAGCGTGTGCACGGGCGCGAGCCTAGCCGATGCGACCCCGGATATGCTGCCCGACGCGATGGTCGAGACGGTGCGCACGCCGCCCGAGGCGCTGGAGGGTCTACCCGACTACCCGTTCACCCCGCGCTACCGCGAGGTCGAAGGCCTGCGCCTGGCCCATCTTGACGAGGGAGAGGGAGCGCCGGTGATCTTCCTGCACGGCGAGCCGACGTGGTCGTTTCTGTGGCGCAAGGTGATCCCCCCGGTTCGCGATGCGAGCTTTCGCTGCATCGCGCCGGACCTCGCGGGCTTCGGCAACTCGGACAAGCCGACGGACCTGGGCTGGTACTCGTATGACCGCCACACCGAACTGACGGCAACGCTGCTCGACGACCTGGACGTTCGTGGGGCGACGATCGTGGTGCACGACTGGGGCGGGCCGATCGGCCTGCGGCTTGCGGTCGAGCAAGCCGAGCGGATCGAGCGGATCGTGATCCTCGACACGGGACTGTTCACGGGTCACCAGCGGATGAGCGACGCGTGGGTGGCGTTTCACGACTTCGTCGAGCGCACGGAGGACCTGCCGGTGGGCTTCCTCGTGCGCGGAGCCTGCAAGACCGACCCGGGCGACGAGGTGATCGCGGCCTACGACGCGCCCTATCCAAACGCGGCCTCGAAGGCGGGCGCGCGGGCGTTCCCTCTGATGATCCCGCGCACACCCGAGGAGCCGGGCGCGGCGGCGGGGCAGCGCGTGCAGGAGACACTGGGCACGGATGAGCGCCCGAAGCTGGTGCTGTGGGCCGACTCGGATCCGATCCTGCCCCCGCACGTGGGCGAGCGCTTCGCGGAGGCGGTAAACGCGCCCGCGCCGCGCCCGATCGCCGATGCGAGCCACTTCCTGCAGGAGGACCAAGGGCCGCTGATCGGCCGGCTGATCGCGGAATGGCTGACGTCGGGCTAATCCGTCTGAGCTAGCCGACACCCGGCCGATTGCCGGATGGAGCCGGCCACCCCGCAGCTGTGGGCTAACTGCCCGCGGAACTCGGGATCTGCGGCTGCTGCTCGCCGCTCTCGAGCCCGGGCTCGGAGCGCGAGGCGCGCAGCTCATAGCTGCGCCGCGCCATGGAGTCGGCGTCGGCGAGCACGCGGTCGGCCTTCATGGCACGCGCCATGCCCTCGGACAGTCGCCGCGGCAGCACCTGGCCGAGCACGTTGGTGCGCTTGCCGGACTTGGGCACCCAGACTTCGACGGTGCCGTAGCGCAGGGCGTCGAGGATCGCGTCGGCGACTTCGCTGGGCTCGAGGTTTGAGAAGCCACGCGCCTGGCCGAGCCCGCCGCCGAGCTCGGTGTTGACGACATAGGGCATGACATAGCTGAGGTCGATGGGCGCGTCCATGAGGCGCAGCTCGCCGCGCACGGCCTCGGAGAGTCCGACGACGGCGTGCTTGGTCGCGGAGTAGGTCGCGCCACCGGGTGCGCCGAACTTGCCGGCTTGCGAGGAGATGTTGACGATGTGCCCACGGTTGCGGGGGATCATGCGATCGAGAGCGAGCTTCATGCCGAGGATCACGCCGTGCAGGTTGATGTCGATCTGGCGCTTGGCGGTGAGGTCGTCCTCGTCGATAAAGCGGCCGATCTGCATGATCCCGGCGTTGTTGATGAGCACGTCGAGCGGGCCGAGCTGACGCTCGGTTTCGTCGAGGAAGGCGGCGAACGAATCGCGGTCGGTGACGTCGAGGCTAAGCGCGATCGCGCTGGGTCCGAGCTCGTCGGCAGTGGCGCGGGCAGCGTCGATGTCGACGTCTCCGATCGCGACCTTCATGCCCTGGCCAAGCAGTGCTTTCGCGGTGGCGCGACCGATGCCGCGTGCGCCCCCGGTGATGGCAACGGTTTGTCCGGCGAGGATGCGGGGCTGCTTGGCCATTGGTGGTTCCTCCTGTGTCTCGAGCGAAGTGCGCGGGCGGCGATGCTGTACTGCCGGCTGCGCGGTCGGGACGCAGCGCGCCTGGAGACGAAAGCTAGCGCGCGGAGTCAGCCGATGCTGGCTGCCTGGCCAGTCGCCTGGTGAGACGGCTGTCGGGTGTGTAGGGTTGACATATGGCCAGCTTCAAGTTCGAGGGCCAGCGAATCGCCTATACGGAATATGGCGGTGGGCCAGCAGCGGTGACGGAGTCGGGCGCGCGCGGGCGCACGGCGCGCAGCTCGCCGGCGCGAGGGCGGCCTGTGATCCTGGTGCACGGCCTGCTGCTCTCCCAGGAGATGCACAAGCCACTGGCAGAAGACCTCGCGGCGCGAGGCAACCGCGTGATCACGGTGGACCTGCTGGGCCACGGGGAATCGGACCGTCCACGAGACATGTGGCGCTACTCGATGCACTTCTTCGCGGAGCAGGTGATCGCGCTGATGGACCACCTCGGGATCGAGCAGGCGGTCGTGATGGGCACGTCGCTTGGCGCGAACACGGCGCTTGAGATCGCGCTCGATCATCCGGAGCGCCTGCGCGGAATGGTGATCGAGATGCCGGTGCTGGACAACGCGCTGCTGTGGAGCGCGCTCGCGTTCACACCAGTGCTCGTGGCGCTGACGTTTGGCGAGCGAGCGATGAAGCTGCTGTCCCGCGCAACGCGGGCGGTCCCGCGCAGCGTGCTGCCGCACTATGGGAACGTGGCGCTCGACCTCGTGCGTCAGGAGCCAGGCCCGGGCGGCGCGCTGCTGCAGGGGCTGTTCTTCGGGCGGATCGCACCGCACCGTACGGAGCGCCGCGAGTTTGAGACTCCAGCGCTGATCCTGGGCCACCATCGCGACCCGGTCCATCCGTTCTCGGACGCGGGACAGCTCGCGGATGAGCTGCCGAATGGCCGGCTGCTCGAAGCGAACTCGTTTTTCGAGTTGCGCGCGCAGCCTGAGCGACTGACGAACGAGATCGCGAAGTTCCTGGATGAGGTGTGGACGAGCCCCCGAGCCGGCGCGTCACGCGCGAAACGCAGCGGCGCTCGCAAAGGGAGCAGCGCTCGGAAAGGCACGGCGTCGCGCAAAGCCCCGGCGAAAGGCAAACGCACGGCGGCGAAACCGGCGAAAGCCGCACGCGGATAGCGACGACTACTTCGCCTTTTTAGGAAACAGTTCGAGTTCGTTGACGCTGACGTGCCCGGGTGCTTCGGCAGTCCCAACGGCGGACGCGGGCGCCTGGCTGATCCACAGCACGATGAAGCGGTAGGGCTTCTTGGCGGCTGCCTGAGCAGCGGCGCTGCCGTGGCCAAGTTTGATCTTGGTCTTGTGCTTGGGGGCATCGATCGCGGGGGTAAGGGCGACCCAGGCGGGGTCGGTGATCGAGGCGGGGGGCGCTTCGCCGTCGGCGCCGTATACCTGCACGGTCATCCCGGGCGTGGTGGTGGTGAGCCCGACGGCGGCGATCTTGCGCGGGGTGTTCAGATCGATCAATAGACCCTCGGCCATCTTGGGGGCGACGGAAGGTTCGACCTGGGCGGTCCAGCCGGTCGAGCTGTCGCCGTCGATCGCGAGGCTGGGGTCGCCGAAGTTGGCGGCGGAGTAGTTGTAGGGGTTGTAGGTGGAGGCGGCGTTAGTGTCGAGCAGCAGCGCTTCGGCGTTGGCTTCCCCAACGGGTGCGTTTGGGTTGCCGGATTTGGATTTGTGGGTCGGCGTGCTGCCACCGCTGTTGCTGGGCGTGGGCGTGACGCTGGGTATCGAAGGCGTCGGTGTCGGCACAGGCGTGGGCGTCGTGGCGAGCGGGATTTTTGGCGGTCTGGTGGAGGGTTTGATCGTGGTGGGCACGCCAACGTTGGGGGTCGTGGTCCCGGTCGCGGGCGGGGTAGGCGTGGTGGGCGTAGGCGCAGCGGGAGGCGCGACCTGGGCGACGGTCTTGACGGGAGGGGTCTCGTGTCCGCCTTTGCTTAGCGCAGCGAACGCGGCGCCACCGGCGCCGAGCACGAGGATGGCAAGCGCGGTGAAGATCACGGCGGCGGAACGCCAGGCGGGCGTGCGAGCGCGCAGGCTGTCGGGAGAACCAGTACCGCATTGCAGGCACCAGTCCTGCCCGGACACGAGCGCTGCCCCACACTTGGCGCAGTTGCGAGCAGGGCTTGGCGCCAGGAGCTCGCCAGGCTGCGCGGGTCCGTCGGGCAAGCCGGGGGCCTGCTGCTCGACGTTGGGGGCAGGCGGATCTGCGAGTGCCGTGGGCACGCCTGAATTCTAGTGGCCGGTCCTCGGACCAGGCGCAGGTGAGCCGTCTGCGACGATCTCGCGGCCGGTGGGCCGACCCTGGGAATCGAGCTCGATCTGCCAGTAGTAACGCGTGAAGAAGGCCCCGTCGCGGAACTCGCCGACGTGGGGCTCGACTGGCTCGCCGCAGGCCATAGCGACAATCAGCTCGGGATAGCTGCGGCCGGGGAGCGTGGCGTAGGCGGGACCGGGGAAGGCACCGCCGAAGCGCGTGTTGACATCGGTGATGGCGAGGCCGATCTCGGGATCGCGGAAGACCTGGATCGTGGCGGGGCCGGTGACGCGCAGCGCCTCCATGACGCGCTGACCGAGCTGGATGAGCTCCTGGTCGCGGACGACCTGGCCCTTGATGGACTCGCCGCCACGCGACTCGAGCATGGTGCGAGGGATCGCGTTGATGCAGCGACCCGAGAGGTCACCGAGGCAGTCGATCGACAGCTCGGGACCGCCCATGGCGCGCTGCACCATCACGGGCTCGGGGGTGGGGAGCTGGAACTCGCGTCCGGGGTCGGGTGCGGGCTCTTGCAGATAGCGCACGAAGAAGCGGGCTTGTTCGGGATCGTGGGCGAGATGGATCGAGCGTGCCCCGGACCCACGGCGGGGCTTGACCATGACGGGATAGTCGAGCGCGTCGAGCGCGTGCTCATCCTCGGGAAGCACGGTGGGGGGCGAGGGCAGCCCGAGCCGCCCTAGCATTAGGTGGGCGTCGTACTTGTCGTAGGTGGCGCGGGCGACCTCAGCGCTGGGCACGAACGCGGGGAGCCGGCGTTCCTCGCGGGCGCGGGCGAGCAACTCGATGTCGAGGTCGGTAAGCGGGAGCACGACGCCGACTTCATGCTGTTCGCAGAGCTCACGCAGAGCGGTGATGTAGTGGGGGTCGTCGATCCGGGGGACCGCGGCCCGCGTGTGAGCGGCGAACTGCGCGGGGGCGAGCGGGGCAGGGTCGGCGACGACTGTGTGGGTGAGCTGGGCGAAGCAGCTGACGATGTCATAACGCTTGCCGGCACCGGTGAGCATGACGGCGGGTTTCACGCGCGGGTCTCCTCGCGGTCCCAGCCACCGGTCTGGCCCTTGTAGAGGCCGCCGCCGCCGAGCACGAGCAGCGGGGTGCGGAGCAGGATCTGCAGGTCGAGGAGCAGCGAGCGATGCTCGACGTAGTAAAGGTCGAGCTCGATGCGCTCGGACCAAGGCAAGGAGGCGCGCCCGTTTACCTGCGCCCAGCCGGTGATGCCGGGCTTGACGGAAAGGCGTCGGCG
>DATJOE010000117.1:0-9844 GCA_035507305.1 Solirubrobacteraceae bacterium
GGCACGAACGCGCACGCGACGAACGTCAGCGGGAACACCACGACGAACACGGCGCCCTGTACCGCATCGGGTGTGCGCGCGAGCACGCCGAGCATCGTGCCGATCCAGATCATCGTCAGCGATATCAGCACGAGCAGCCCGAATCCGGCCACCGCGTGCAGTGGGTCGGTGTGTATCCGCCAACCGATCAGGAGGCCACTGAGCGATATGACGGTGATCGCCAGCATCGACGCCGTCAGCTCGGCGAGCAGATGGCCCAGCAGGTACGCGGAGCGGGCCATCGGCAACGAGCGGAAGCGGTCAACGATCCCCTCGCCGAGGTCCGTCGAGATCGAGGTGCCAGGTCCCATCATCCCGAATGCCAGCGTCTGCACCGCGATACCCGCGAGCAGGTAGGCGTGGTAGCTGCCGTCGGGGATGTGGATCACACCGCCGAACACGAACGCGAACAGCAGCACGAACATCAGCGGCTGGACCGTTACGTCGATCAGCTTCTCGGGGATCTGCCGGACGTGCGCGAGGTTGCGCCGCGCGAGCACGAGGCTGTCCTGGAGCTGCCAGCGCAGCTGTCTGAGCGGCATCGGGTGGGGAGCGATTGCGGTGGTCATGCTGCTGCCTCCATCGGTTGGGGCTCGGATTCGGGCTGTGAGCGGCAGCCGCCGGTCACGGTCAGGAAGACGTCGTCGAGCGTCGGTTCGCGGCGGTGCACGTCGGTCGCCTCGACACCGGCCGCCTCGAGCGCGCGGACGACCTCGATCAGCCGCGTGCCCGGGCGCACGGGCGTGATCACGCCGGTGGCCTCGGAGGCCAGCGGCCCGGCGGCGAAGGGTGCGAGCGCCTCACGCGCGGCCCCGACCTGCTGAGACGAGTCGAGGGCGACCTCGATTCGCTCACCACCGATCCGCGCCTTGAGCTCCGCGGGAGTCCCCTCCGCGGCGATCCGGCCGCGGTCCAGCACGACGATCCGGTCGGCCGTCCGGTCGGCCTCGTCGAGGTACTGGGTCGTGAGGATCAGCGTCGCGCCGTCGCTCACGAACTCGCTCAACAGCTCCCACAGCTCGCGTCGGCTCTCGGGGTCGAGCCCGGTCGTGGGCTCGTCGAGAAACAGCACGGGTGGCTGCGAGATCAGGCTTGCGGCGAGGTCGAGCCGCCTGCGCATCCCACCCGAGAAGGTCTTCACGAGCCGCTCGGCCGCACCCGCGAGCTCGAGCCGCTCGAGCAGCTCTGCGGCGCGCACGCGCGCGGTTGCTCGCGGCAGGTGGTGCAGGCGCCCGATCATCTCGAGGTTCGCGCGCGCGGTGAGCAGATTGTCGACAGAGGCATATTGGCCGGTGAGGCCGATCTGGGCGCGCACGCGCGCGGCCTCCGAAACCACGTCGAGCCCGGCGACGGACGCGCGGCCGGTCGTCGGCTCGGCGAGGGTCGTCAGGATCCTGATCGTGGTCGTCTTGCCAGCGCCGTTGTGCCCGAGCAGACCCAGCACCGTGCCGGCGGGGACGTCGAGCTCGAGGTCGCGCAGTGCCCAGAGCTCGCCGTATCGCTTGCCGAGACCCTCGGTGTGGACGGCACTCCCGTCGAGGTTGTTATTCGTATGTCGTACTGTAGATTCGTACATGGTACGGCACACTAGCAGTACACTGTACGAGTGTCAAGCGATCGTGAGCAGCGGGCCAGAGCTCGCGAGGAGTCACGCGACCGGCGCGTTAGCGCGCGCGAGCAATCGCGCGAACGCCGGATCGAGCAGCGTGAACGGCGGCGGCGCGAGCGCAGGGCAGACGGCGCGCCGCAGGCGCCAATTTGGACTCGGCCCGAACCCGGTGCCCGTCGGGCGCGCCTGACGCGCGAGGAAATCGCCCGAGCCGCGCTGCAGATCGCCGACGCGGACGGAATCGCTGCGCTGTCGATGCGTCGCGTGGCGAGAGACCTGGGGGTCGGGACGATGTCTCTCTACTACTACGTGGAAACCAAGGCCGAGCTGCTCGACCTGATGCACGACGCGATGATGGGCGAGGTGATCGTGGCCGACGGCGAGCTTCCCCGAGACTGGCGCGGGGCGCTCGAGCTGATCGCGCGTCGCGCGCTCGCCGCGATCCAGCGTCATCCGTGGTCGCTCTCCGGACCGATAGCGCTGCCCGGGCCGAACGCGCTGCGCCACTTCGACCAGTCGCTCGCGGCCGTGTCGGACCTGGATCTCGACCTCCAAGCCCGGTTCGAGATCATCCTCGCCGTCGACGACTACGTGTTCGGGTACGCGCTGCGCGAAGCCGAAGACCAGCGAGAGGAGGCTGCGTGGGACGAGTCCCAGCTCGACAAGACGGTCGCTGCGTACTTCGAGGCGCAGCTCGCGACCGGCGGGTACCCCCAGATCGAGCAGATCAGGGAGGGACAGGACCCACACGAGATGATGCGCAGGATTCGGGGCTACGCGCGCGACCCGGAGCGCTTCGAGCACGGCCTCAAGCGGCTGCTGGACGGGATCGCGCTCGAGCTGGGCGCTGATCCCGGTAACCCTCCTCGCGCCTCCGAGTAGCCGCCGCCCGGTGCGAGGAGTGCTCGGCGACGCCACGGGCCGCTGCCGCCGCGCCACCCCGAGCTCTCTACCTAACGATCGGAAAGCTCAACGACGCCGGCGCCGAGCGCACGCCTGCCGTGTCGCTCGCCGTGATCGTGAGCGTGTTCCGACCCGGCTTGAGCTTTGGCGCTCGCGAGACGCGCCCCCGGAAGGCGACGCGATTCAAGCCGTGGTGCGCGGCGACCGAATGGAACGGTGTCTCGCAGCCCGCTATAGGGCAAGCCTGCAAGCGCGTGCGGGCCTCTGCGGTTACGCAACCGATCGCGCGGCCGGGAAGCTCCCGGCACCCATGGAATTACGTCGCGCGCGCCTCGCATGCCAGCTGCTATCCCGGTTCGGGGCTTGGTTCGGGCGCCTGTGGCAGGTGCGCTTCCAGCACCTTCAGCGCCTCGCGTTCTTCGTAGGCGAAGTACTGCGCCATGCCCTCGCGGCGGGCCGCATGCAGGTGCGAGGGCAGGGTTGCTCGCAGCTCGTGCGGCATGGCTTCCGTTTCGAGCGTCGCGCGCAGCTGCTCGCCGAGCGCTGACCCGGCGGCGAGCTGTCCGGAGACCTCGAGGCGGCCTTCTTCGCCCGAGTAGTCGTAGAACTCGGCTTCCTGCGCACTCGGCTCCACTTCGATCGTGCCCGCGCGCCAGTTCGAGTAGAGCGCCAGCTTGCCCTTGGCGCTGCGAATGGCAATAACGTGGCGTGGCGCGTAAGCCGCATAGGGTTCGGAGGCGAACTCGGTCACGTCCTCGTCGGTGGCGTGTAGGACCCACTTACGCCCAGGAGTGTGGGGGTTGGCGCAGATCTTGGCGAGACTCAGACGCGAGGCTAAGTGCGCATACGTCGACTCCTTGCGCCAGGCTTCCGAGCCCGAGGCGATGGTCAACATCAGCGCCACCAGGTCGGAACTCGAGGTGAGCTGTGTGCGGGGCACGCTCGTGGCACTGGTCAGGAGGCCGCGCGGATCGAAGACGTACAGAGGCACGCGAATGGCCTCCTCATAGGCCGAGGCGCCCTTGCCCCGCAAACCGTGCGAGCCCGCGTACTCGCCATGGTCGGACGTGAAGATGACCACGGTGTTCGCCGCCACCTCGGGTCTGCTCGCGAGCGTGGCGAGGACAGCGCCGATCTGTGTGTCCACGTAGCCCTGCAGGAGCAGATACGTGTCCATCATCTGCGTCCACCATGACAGCGCTTCCGAACCGGTGAAGGGAACGGCGCCGAAGGAGCCGGCCGCGGTGTCCTGCAATGAGCGCTGAAGCAGCGGCTTGCCTTTTGCGAGCAGCTCTTCGGGGGTCTCGTAGTTTGGCGGCAACATGGTTGCGCGCGATGGCGGATTCGCCTCCGCTTCGATCCTTTCCGTGAAGCGGTGCCACCACGCGACGTCGTGAGGGTTTACGAACGACACCGTCGTGGCCCACGGCTCCCTGCTCGCGCGACCCTCAAACCATTCCTCGAACTGCGCGGCTATCAGCGGATCCTCGGTGGTGCCCTGTCCGGGGTTGCCGTTCGGCGAGGGATAGGTCCCGCCCGAGAAGCCGTACGGCTCGAGCGATGCGTAGGCGTTGGGGTTGAGGTGCCACTTGCCGTAGTACGCGGTCTCGTAGCCCATCTTGCGCAGCAGTGTCCCCCAGGTGGGAAAGCGCGGGTCAAGCCAGCTCTTGCCAGTGATCATCACGCCGGTCTGATGCGTGTAGAGACCCGTCAGCAGCACGCTGCGCGACGGCGAGCAGTCGTTGGCCGCCGTGTAGTGGCGTTCGAAGCTGACCGAGCGTTCCTGGAGCGCCGTGAGATTCGGCATCACGACCTGGGGCCCGATCCCCGAAGGCATCCAGGCGGGCGTGCGCAGCTGATCAACGATGATGGTGAGGATGTTGGGCGGCATCGCGCCGCGCTTGCGCGTATGTGGCGCGCGATGTGCTATGCCCGTGGCGGCGGTGCCGCCGCCGAAGTGGTGCACGCCGAGCAGCGCCCCTCCCGCGGTCAGCAGGCCGCGTTTGAGAAACGTCCTGCGATCCCAGCCGGGATCGGCGACCGGAGGCTCGGTTGCTGCTCGCGAATCCGCGGCAGCCGGCTGCGGCGGCTTTGCGTCTGGCGCTCGCTCGGGCACTGACTGCGCAACAGATTACGGGCCCGGACGATGCGCCGCGCCGGAAGCAGGCACGGCACCGCGGTATTCTCGCGCCTTTACGGCGGCTGCCGCATCGGGCATCACCGGAGGCCGCTTCGACCGCATCCAACGGGCGGATGCCCGTGTTAGCAGGCTGTCTGCACGATGTTCCACGCTGCCGCGCCACCGCAAAGCCCTCACGAGCATCCCTTGACCGAGGAGTCCCGGTGCACGTCGCCGCCCACGCCCGGGCCGGCCCTGACGAGGGCCCTCGCGCGGCTGCCTGCGTGCCTGCGGTGGGCACTCGCCGCCGTGGCCACCAGCTCGCTGCTCGCGCAAATTGGGTCCGGCGGCCAGTCGGCACTGGCCGCCGCCGGCGCGGGCGGCTACTCGTCGCTGCCGGGTCTGCGTCCCCCCCAGCTGCGGGTGAGCGTGAATCGAGCAGGCCAGGCAAGCGGCCTCATCTTCGTCGCACCGATCCCGAGCTCCACGCAGCCTATGACCGGCGAAGCGGGGCCGCTGATCCTTGAAGGCGATGGCAATCCGATCTGGTTTCATCCCGTGCCCAGCGGCGAAGAGGCGCTGGACTTCACTACCCAGAGCTACCAGGGACACACGGTTCTGAGCTGGTGGCAGGGCAAGCTGGCTGACGGCGCCGGCACCGCGACGCCGACCGCCGCGGCCGCATCGCCCGCGGGCTTTCCCCAGCCGGGCGCGCGCTTCCTTCTCTTCAACCAGCACTATCAACCGATCAGGACGATCATCGCCTCGGAAGGCTGGACCGCCGATCCGCAGGAGCTCGTCACTACCCCCCACGACAGCGCGCTGTTCATCGCGGACCGACTCGTGCCCATGGATCTGGCTCGCTATGGCGGCCCGGCGGACGGCGAAGTGTGGGACATGGAGGTCCAGGAAGTGAGCCTCGAAACCGGCACCGTGCTCTTCAGCTGGGACCTGCTCGAACACGTCTCCCTCGCTGAATCGCAGACCAAGCCACCGGCTGACGAACCGTGGGACCCCTATCAGGTGGACTCGCTCCAGGAGCTCCCCAACGGCCACGTGCTGGTGTCGGTCCGCAACACCTCCTCGGTCTACGTGGTCGAAAAGGTCACGGGCAGGATCGCCTGGCAACTCGGCGGCGCGAGAAGCACCTTCAAGCTGATGCCCTCGGCGCGCTTTTACTGGCAGCAGGACGTGCAGCTCCGCCACGGTGACGAAGTGAGCATGCTCGACAACGGCTGCTGCGGGCTGCTACCAGCGGGCATCGGACCGGCCGAGCAGGAATCACACGGCCTGCTGCTGCGGCTCAACGACATAGATGGCACTGCCACGGTGCTGCACCGGTACTCGCACGCGCCGGCGCTGTACACCTCCGACCACGGCAGCATGCAGACGTTTCGCAACGGTAACGCGCTCATAGGCTGGGGCACACTCCCCTACTTATCCGAATACAGCGCGGACGGGGCACTGCTCTATGCTGCGAGCCTGCCGGCCGGCGACGCCTCGGAGCGCGCACTGCGGCTGGGCTGGCGGGGAACGCCGCCTGGCAGGCCGCAACTTGCGGCCCGTCGCGACGGCCCTCGTACGACCCTCTACGTGAGCTGGAATGGCGCCAGCGAGGTCAAATCGTGGAAGATCTTCACCGGCGCGAGCGCCGCGCGCGTGAAGACCAACCCCGGCCCGATCGTCGCCGTTGCGCAGCGTAGCGGGCTCCAGACCGCGATCCCCCTCAGCACCGACGGCCAGTTTTTCATGGCGGAGGCGTTCGCCGCCGACGGTGCGCTGCTCGGGATCTCAAAACCGGCGCGCGTCGAACAGAGCCCACGCAAGGGCAAGCGTCCGACCGGCACCAGCGGAGCAACTCGTTGACGGCACAGGCAGCGTCACTCCTGGAGGCCACCGCGCGTTACAACGGTTCCGGCGCCGGCGCCGGCGCTTCCCGGCGGTGGGCATCGTAGACCGCAATCGCCTCGACCCGCTCGTGCGCATGGTAGCTGGCGAGGCCCGCGCGTTGGGGTTGGTGCAGCGCAGTGGGCAGTGGCGCACGCAACTCATCGGGAATTGCCTGCCCTTCCAGCGTCGCCCGTAGCGCGTCCTTCCGCAGCGAGCCGGCTCCCTGGCTCGAGAGCTCCATGCGGCCCTCCTTGGTCGCATAGTCGTAGAACTCCGATTCCTGACCGCGCGCCTGGGGCTCCATCGTCCCGGGTCGCCAGTGCGAGTAGAGCGCGAGCTTGCCCCTGGGCGTCCGTAGGGCCACCACATGACGAGGGGCGTCGTAGGGGTAAACCCTGGAGGCGAACTCTGTCACGTCCTCATCGGTTGCATGGAGCACCCAAGCGCGCCCCCGAGCCGCGGGGTCCTTGGAGATCTTCGCGAGGTCGTGGCGCCCTGCAAGATGTGCGTACTCCGGCTCCTTGCGCCAGGCATCTGAGCCGTGGGCGATCGTCAAATGGAGCGCAACCACGTCGGCGCTGGAGGTCAGCTGGGTGCGGGGCACATCGGTGGCCGCCGTTACGAGGCCGCGCGGGTCATACACGTAGAGGGGAACGCGGGTCGCCTCCTCATAGGCAGAGGCGCCCTTGCCGCGCATGCCGTGCGAGCCGCAGTACTCGCCGTGGTCAGACGTGAAGATGATGACCGTGTTGGCCGCGATGTCCGGCCTTGACCAAAGGGCACGCAACACCCTGCCGATCTGGACGTCGACAAAGCCCTGCAGGAGCAGATACGTGTCCATCATCTGCGTCCACCACGTCGGTGCCACCGGGCCGGTGAATTCGACCGGCCCGAACGACCGCGCCGCCGTCGCCTGGAGGGCGAGCTGCAGCTTGGGCTTGCGCTTCTTGACGAGCTGTTCGGGTGTCTCGTAGTTGGGCGGCGGGGCGATGGCCCGCCGTGGCGGGGCGGCCTCGGCTTCGATCCGCTCGGTGAAGCGGTACCACCACGCGATGTCGTGCGGGTTCACGAACGACACGGTGGTCGCCCACGGCTCGATGCCACCGTTTCCGTCGAGCCATTCGATGAACTGATCGGCGATCGACGGGTCGACGCGCGTGCCCTGGCCGGGGCTGCCGTTGGGCGACGGGTAGGTGCCGCCCGAGAACCCGTATTGCTCGAGCGGCACCCGCTCGTTGGGGTTGAGGTGCCACTTTCCGTAGTACGCGGTCTCGTAGCCCAGCTGACGCAGCAGCGTGCCCCATGTGGGGAAGCGCGGGTCGAGCCAGCCGGCGCCCGTGATCATCACTCCGGTCTGATGTGTGTAGAGGCCGGTCAGCAGCACGCTCCTGGAGGGCGAGCAGTCGTTGGCCGCCGTGTAGTGGCTCTCGAAGCTCACAGATCTTGCGCGCAGCGCGGCGAGATTCGGCATCGCTGCTGGGGGCCCGAACTGGGGGGGCATCCACACAGGCGCGCGCAGCTGGTCGACGATGATCGTGAGGATGTTGGGCGGACCCGACGGCGACGTTGGCGGACCCGGTGGGCGACCGACTTCGCCTCCGAGGTCGCCGCCGCCGATATCGATGCTGAGGCCGACGAGTGCCGCTCCGGTGGCGAGCGCGGCGCGTGCGATGAACGTCCGGCGGTCGAAGACGCGTTCGTGGAGCCGCTCATCGACCGATTTGCGGTCCTCAGGCGCGCGCATCGGGATGATCGAGTCGGTTGTCGGCGGTGGTGGCCACGTGCAGCGGCGGAGTCTAAGCGGGCCGATCCTGTGCTTCGCCGGGTCTGCAACGCCGGGCTGTTGCGCGCTCCCGCCTACGAGCCGCGTCACGCTTGCCCGACCCGGGACTCCGCAGCGCCAAGAGTGCACCGCGCCCGAGCTCTGCCAGAAGCGAGCCGTGACGTTCGCCTGCGACCGTTGGCAACGCAGAATCCGGCGGGAACCGTTCCGAGCGCTCGCACGACTAAACCCTTGGAGTTCCGCGAGATCGACCGGAAGGGGCCACACCATGAGCACCAGCAGCGCCAGCGTCTACGTGCCCACCGCCCGGGGGAGCGACGATGGCTCTCTGCTTACGCGCGCCCGCGCGTACTTCGCCTCCGACCCCCGACGCGCGATCCAGAGCGCCCTCGGCCTTGTGTGGCTGCTCGACGGCGGGCTCCAGTTCCAGTCCTTCATGTACTCCAAGGGCTTCGTCGAAATGCTCGAAGAAGGCGCCGCCGGGCAGCCGGGCTGGCTTCACGACAGCGTCATCTGGGGCGCGCACCTGGCCCACCACAACCTCGGCGTGTACAACACACTCTTCGCGCTCGTGCAGGTCGCGATCGGCCTTGGACTGCTCTATCGGCGAACGACGAAGCCCGCGCTAGCCCTCTCGTTCGTGTGGGTGCTCATCGTCTGGTGGTTCGGTGAGGCATTCGGCATGCTCTTCATGGACATGGCCGAACCCCTCACGGGCGCACCGGGGGCGGTCTTCCTCTACGCCCTGATCGGATTGATGGTCTGGCCGACGGGCCGCCCGGCGGGGCTGCTCGGGGTGCGTGGATCGAGGATCATGTGGAGCGCGCTGTGGCTTGTGTTGGCCTGGGCCTGGCTGCTCGAGCCCTCCAGCAGCAAGAACGCGACGAGCGGCGCGATCGAAGCCGCACCATCGGGGATGAGCTGGCTCTCCGAAGTGCAGAAGTGGGCCGCCGAAGGCGCCAAGGGCAACGGCCTCGCGATCGCGCTCGTCCTCGCGGCGCTCTCCGCGGCGATCGGCCTCTCGGTGGCGCTCAATTGGCACCCGCGGCAGTTCATCGTCGCCTCGATCGTGCTCAACCTCCTCTTCTGGGTGCTCGGGCAGGGCTTCGGCGGGATCTTCGAAGGCGGCCAAGCCACGGATCCGAATTCGGGCGTCCTGTTCATGCTGCTCGGCTGGGCGATGCTGGCGCTCGTGGTCCCCTACATGCGCGCCGGCGATCAGCCGGCCGGCGCCCGCGAGCAGGGCGGGCGATTCGCGCGAGAACGCGCCACCGAGCCCACCGCGGCAACGGGGGTCTGAACGTGCGTGCCGGCACGCTTCGCCTCGCACGGCGGCTCGCCCTCGCCCTCGCGACGCTCGCGCTGCTGAGCGGCTGCGCCGCCGCCAACAAGGAAGAAGCGGCCTCGACGAGCATGACCAGCACCAGCGCGATGAGCTCGGGAGACATGGCGGGCATGCACATGAATGCCAACTCGGGCGCGACCGGCAGTTCCGGGGCCT
>DATJOE010000118.1:0-11897 GCA_035507305.1 Solirubrobacteraceae bacterium
CCCTTCTTCAGTTGCCACCGGGAATTCGAGCATCTTACCGGGCTTCATAACGAGTTCTTTGCCGATCCGCAGGCACGCGGTTTCGAAACCGAACCCGAAGTTCACCGACATTACGCCTTTGATCGTTTCGCCTTCGTCGCCGAGATATTCTTTCAATTCCTGTTTACCTTTTGTGCAACGCGCGGCTATTCTGAATTCTGTCACGTCCGTAGCAGCACTCTCTCTGTTGAGTTTCAACAGCACCGGACCCCTGATTTTGACTTTCAGTTTTTCCACGTTGCATGTCACCGTCAGTTCGCTGAATAACACGAGCAGCTCGGCGGCTAACGGAGAGGCCGTTCCGTAAACCACGTGGTATTCCCCCGTGATCCAGACACTGCCTTCGGGGCGTCCTGTGGTATTGCATTTCGTACCTGTACCGGGTTCCACGGTATTGGCAAGGTGGAGTTCTATCGAACCATACGAAGCTAATTCGCTGACTGTCAGCTGAGCCGTTACTTCGTCTGCCACGAGCTTTTCAGGAAATACCGCTTCAATTTCTACTAATTTGCTGCCCTGCACTGCCCCGGTTGCCACGATAGAGTACGTTTCGCCCGATAATGCTGCGAGAAATGGTAAGTTGCTTGTTAATTCTTCTTCGGCGGACGTGAACCCGATCATCTTGTTCATTTTGACTACGAGTTCTTTTTCCGTTTTAAGGCAAGCACTTTCGAAACCCAGTCCGAAGTTGGCTGTGAGTGTTCCTTTTGTTAGTTTTGCTTCATCGTTTAGGTATTCTTTCAGTTCTTGTTTTCCTTTGCCGGAACATTTGCTTTGAATACCAAATTCGTGTAGCTCAGTGCCCAACACCACTTTTTCCAATTTGAGCAACGTCGGCGCGCGAACTTTGACTTTGAGTTTGCTGCTGTTGCATTCGGCGATCAGTTCTTTGAATAAAAGAAGCATGGCGATCGTTAATGGCGTCGTGCTCGTATAGACGAAGTGGTATTCACCGGGCAGCACTACCGTTCCTTCGGCGCTGCCTGATGTGTGACATTTCGTAGCGGATTTCGGTTCGCGTACGTTTGTAAAGGTCAAAGTGAGCAGGCCTAACGCCGATAATTCGCTCGCCGTGAGGTTCGCTTTCACTTCTTCTGCCACGAGCTTTTCGCCGAGTTCGGTTTCGAGGACGACTGCTTCGGCACCTGTGAGCGACCCTTCCCCCGTCGCCGGGTAGGAGACCCCGGATAAGAGATGTACGTCGGGTAATTCGAGCGCTAGAGCCGGTGAAGCCAGCGCAAGTGACAGGATGCCGAGCGTTGTTGTGAGCGCCAGGGCGATCTTCAGAGTTCGCACAATTGTCCTTTCGCGAGTTGACCTGAGCCGACCGCCACAGCAGGCTCGCAGAGTTGGCGCTTAGATTCCAGCGTTTTGAACAGCCATTTCTGACTGTCTGATCGCCGGCGACGCGGTGCACCGAGCAGAGTCGTGACAAGGCGACGGCTCGCTCTGAAGAGCGCTACCGCGATGAGCTCGGCGAAGTACTGCGGATGCCGCGTGAACCCGCGCTGTCTGAGGCGATTGGATGTCGGCTATACCGAAAGCTCCGCGCAATCGGCTCGATCGCCTTGGGGCTCCCGATGAGTTGTCGGCACTGCTCCGCTGCTGACGGGCGCGAGAAGTCGCCTCGGGCTGGCTTTACCTGTGGGCTATTCCGACCACGGTTCAATTGCTTGATACGGTTCCGCATTATGCTTCACGCTCGCGGCGCATCGTCTACACCAGAGCTTACGGATGGTGGTCGTCCCCACGAGTGGCCGTCGGTAAGTCGCTTCTGCACGAGCGCGAAGGGAACCCACGGACGATGAAGGTCCTATGGACGGCGCTGATCGGCGCGGTCGCCTTGCTGCTGCTCGGGCTTGCGGCTTCGCTAAGCAGTGCGGCCAACTCGGTGCTGCTCAACGCGGCGAGCGCCCGTCCCGAACGGCCGAGCCGGATCACGGACGATCTGCCGACGTTGCCCGCGTCCCGTGACCCGCGCCACTTCCGTGCGGTGCAGGCGTTCGTGAATGGGATCGCGTGGTCGAGCTGGGGCGACGCGACGGCCAGCGGCACGGGACGACTCATACTCAATTCGAGCGACACCCGGCCGGGCCATGAGCAGCCGTACGCCTCGCAGTCGGCGACGGTGTCGATCGTAGCTGGCGGCTTGACGGCTTGTGGCGGCTACTCGGTTTACACGAGCTATGTCCTGACGCTCGCAGCGGGACAAGCGGAACCGAGAGACTTTGGCTTGGTCAGTCATCGGTTGCTGCCCTGTCAACTACATGCTCTGAGCTACTACGCTGGGTATGAGCGCCTGGCCCACACCACCGGCGATTGCTTGTTCAAGGGCGTCAACGGTCAGTATCCGCCGGGTTTCGGCTACCTGAGCTATTGCCGTATGCACTGGACGGGCTGGAACGAACCGATGGCCACGGGCACTGGCATTGGCCGAATTGTGTTCACCCCACGCGGCTGTCAGAGCATCCCGGGCAATGAGTGTGACTACGGCATCCGGGTTAAGCTCAGTAACCCGCAGTGGTGTCCCGAATACGGGCTGAGCTACACCCGGGAGCGGCTAGAAGTCTTTGGTGCTGGTGTGCCGCTCGACAGTGAGCCACGCGCGACAGAGATTGCGCCCAGTGTGGAAGCGCGCGTGCGGCGCATGATCGGGCGGGGAAGGCCTCGGGTCGTGTCTGACCGGGCGCGGGGGTGCGGCGCGGGCTAGCACCTCTGCTGCAACGTAGTTTCCGGGCGCGACGCGGACCGCGCGGCCCAGCTCGCCTCCGTCGCGCTGCCGCAATATCGCGTCCACAGCATCTGGCAGCTCACTGCCCGCCCGGGCCGCAGCGGCTTGGCGCAGTCCTGGGCCGAGGGGTGTCGAAGGGATCTGTCAGCTCGCCGCTGACGTCGTAGCCGTCGCCAATGAGCAGCCGCGTGAAAAGCGACTGGCTGAACCCACGCCTGAGCGACCCGTTGGCTCGCGGTAGGAGCTCGCGCAGTCGCCCGCTGTAGGAGCAGTAGGTGGAGGCAAAGCGTATTCCGATCAGGCGGTATTAAACCTCAGCAAACGCTGTGTTTTCAAGTCATCACTCCGATAACCGGCCAGAGCGGTTGACGGCGCCTGGGCAGATGCTTTTTGGTGGAGAAGTAGTTCCGATAGTCCGAACAACTGGTTGGCAATCCTAAGAAAGGCGGAAGTGATGCATAACGCTTCAGTTGCCCGGAACGCGCTTCTCAGCGCGCTGGCTGCACTCGCGCTGTTGGCCGGCGCCCTCCTCATCGCCGCTCCAAAGGCGTCCGCGTCCATGAGCCAATGCTCGGCAGGCACGGTGTGCGCCTGGGAAAACTCGAACTTCACCGGCAACTTCTCGCAGTGGTCCGCCTCAGAAACTGGCTGCCATAACCACGCTGGGAATCCAAAAATCAGGTCAGGCTGGAACCGCACTGGCGTCACCGTTCGCTACGGCGGAGTGATCGAACTCGGATCCGGCCTGTGGTTCGAAAAACCAGGTGGAAACGCGATCACAGGAGAAATCTGCTGGTAGGGACGGTCGTCCTCCCGCGGGCGTCATCTCGCGCCCGCGGGAAGGGGTTTATCCCGTATAGCCCAGCGCCTCCGCGGGCCATCGCTGTACGAGGTCCGGATCAGTTTGAGCCTGCTCGATGCGGCCGATCTCGCGCGTGGAAGGTTCGCCTGGTGGTGTAGATCGTCCTGGAGAGCGCGCCGGCCTTGTGCTCTGTGCGAGGTCACCAGCTAATGCCCCGGCGACAGCGCGAACTGCCCGGAGCTGTGGCAACAGGGCTTCCTGCATGCGCTCGAGTGGACTCGAACCACCACGGGCCGTGAAGCCCACAAGGCCCTCAACCTTGCGCGTCTACCAATTCCGCCACGAGCGCAGAGTGCGCGAGTATAGCCTTGCTGTAGCGCTCAGTTCAGCGCCGATAGATCAACTCGGACTACGTGGGGATTGATCTCGCTCCGCCCCCGAGAGGCGGTTTGTCCTGCAATCCCGCCCGCCGTGCCTTGCATCCGTCCACGCCCGCCGCTACAGTGCGAACAAGTGTTCGTTCCACGACATCGCCCACCCGAACAGGGAGCCGAGCTGAAATGGATCTGACCAAGCGCCAGCAAGAGATATTCGACTTCATCCGCAAGTACTCGGCGAAGTATGGCTATCCGCCGACGGTACGCGACATCGGCAAAGCCGTCGGCTTGGCCTCGTCTTCGACCGTCCACGCGCATCTGGCCAATCTGGAGAAACTCGGTCTGCTGCGCCGCGATCCATCAAAGCCGCGCGCGATAGAGCTGCTCGACCGTGCGATGGGCGGGGCCGTCGAGACGGTACGCGGGCTGGTTCGCTCCGATGGCATGCCATTGCTGGGGTCGGTGGCCGCGGGTCAGCCGATGCTGGCGGAGGAGAACATCGAGGACTACGTCTCGGTGCCAGAGATCGCCGGCGGTGGGGAAGGCGAGTACCTGCTGCGCATTCGCGGCGAATCGATGAAGGACGCGGGGATCATCGAGGGCGACTTCGTCGTGGTTCGTCCTCAAGACACAGCCCGTGACGGCGACGTGGTCGTAGCACTGCTCGGCGAGGAGGCGACCGTGAAGCGCTTCTTCCGCGAGGCCGACCACATTCGCCTGCAACCGGAGAACGAAACGATGGAGCCAATCCGCAGCAAAGAGGTGACGGTCCTCGGGCGCGTCGTCGGTCTGCTGCGAAGCGTCTGAGTCGACCGGGCCTCAGGCTCGCGTCCTGCGCAGCTTTGCCTTGACGGCGAGCGCAGTCTCGCAGCCCTTCACAGGACCTGTCGCGAGCGCTACCGTGACGAGGCCGATCAGGCAGTCGCGGAGGTGCATGCCTTCGAGGAAAGTCCGGACATCGCAGGGCAGGGTGGTCGAGCGATCGACCCGGGGAAACCCGCGGGAAAGTGCCACAGAAAAGACACCGCCGATGGGGCCGTCCCACGTGAACGGCCCACAGGCAAGGTTGAAATGGTGCGGTAAGAGCGCACCAGCGTCGCGGTGACGCGGCGGCTCGGTAAACCCCACTCGATGCAAGGCCAAACGGGACCGCTTGTAGGTAGCCCGCCAAGGTCCAGGTAGGCCGCTTAGATGGATGACTGCTCAACGACAGGATCCGGCTTAACGATCGGCTAAGGGAAGGCCCCGCTCCGGCGGGGCCTTCCTATTGTCGGCTCGCCGATGATCGTCGGGTGCTGCGCCTCCAGCCGCATGAGAGCTATATGTAGCGAAAGACACATTAGTCGGAACTGGACTAGTATTTCGATTGTGGGGGAGAGGCTCAAAACAGAGCGCCCACTCTCGATGCGATCGCCGGTCAACTGGACCGTTCTAGGTCTGGTGATTGAACGGCCAAGCTACGGATGGGAGCTATGGAAGCGCTTCGAGCGCCTGTACGGCGACGTGCTGAACGTCGGCAGCGAGTCGAACATCTATGCGGCGCTGAACAAGCTCAAGGAGTACGGGCTGATCAAGGAGATGGCGGGATCACGAAGCGTGGTTCCAGGGGCCAACCGTCAGCCAAAGCCCCACTATCGCGCGACTACAGAGGGTCTTGAGGCATATGAGGCGTGGGTGATCGCCCAAGCGCGCGAACACTCCCGTCGCTCGCTTCAATTCGCGCGTCAGCTCGGCGCGTTCGCCCAGCAGCCAGAGACGGCGCTCGCAATCTTGAGTCGCTACGAGCAGGCGTGTCTGGATGACAAAGAGGCGCGGATACCGACGCCGAGCAAGTTCCCAACGAGCGCGGTTCCCGGCCTCGCAGACCGCCTGGCGTCGGCCTATGGGCGAAACATCAAAACCGCGACGCTGGGATGGATCGAGTACGCGCGCCGCGAGTTTGAGGCGCTCGCGCGAGGCGAAGCACGGCGATGAGCTTGCTCGAGCTCCGGCAGGTCAGTAAGTGGCAGCGGCGCGGCTCGCGTCGTCTAGAGGTGCTGCGAGAGGTCTCGCTCGAGATCGAGTCGGGGGAACTCGTGGCGGTTTGGGGTCTGCGGCGCTCGGGACGCTCGACGCTGCTCACGGTGGCCGCGGGCATCGATCAGCCCGATAGCGGCACGGTCCTGTTCGAGGGCAAGGCGCTGAATACCCGTGGCGCGGGCGGTCTCGGCCACGGCATTGGCTATTGCCACCAGGTGGGCGCTCCCAACGGGCGGAGAGTGATCGACAACGTTCGGGCGGGAATGTTGGGCCGTTCGGTCGCGGTACCCGCCGCTTACTCGCTTGCGCACAAGGCGCTGGAGCGGGTGGGCGCGGAGGGATGTGCCGAGCTTGCGCTTGGAGATCTCGATGCGGCAGAGGCGGTACGGGTCGCGATTGCCTCGGC
This sequence comes from Solirubrobacteraceae bacterium, assembly GCA_035507305.1. Classification (GTDB taxonomy): domain Bacteria; phylum Actinomycetota; class Thermoleophilia; order Solirubrobacterales; family Solirubrobacteraceae; genus Palsa-744. Next base: position 6,375 of record DATJOE010000118.1, read on the forward strand.
ACTGGTCCTGGGTCCGCGCCTGCTGGTGATCGACGAGCCTACGAAGGGAGTCGATCTGCTCGACCGAGACGACCTGGTCTTGCTGCTGCGCTCGCTCGCGAACGAAGGCATCGCGGTCCTGGTCAGCGATGCTGACGGCAGCGGCCTGTCCGACGCAGATCGCACGCTCTCCCTCGCGGGCGGGGAGCTGCGTGGTCGAACGGCGCCGCAGCTCGGCGGTACGCTCGTACCACTCTCGCGCAGGAATACGGCCGCGTGACGAGTCCCGGCTGCGCCGCCGGAGGGGGCCGGCGCACGCTTGAGCTCGAGGGGGTTGTCAAGCACTACCGCGGCGCGGCGGAGGAGGTCCGCGCGGTAGACGGCGTGAGTATGAGAGTCGCGCAGGGCGAGATCATCTCCCTGCTCGGCCCGAGCGGATCGGGCAAGACGACGCTGCTGCTGCTGATGGCAGCCCTGCTGCAGGCCGAAGCGGGGGTGATCAAGTACGGCGAGCGCGATCTCGCGTCGTTCTCTCAAAGCGAGCTGTCCAGCTACCTGATGCACGAGGTCGGCTTCATCTTCCAGCGAAACCACCTCTGGCCGCGTAGCTCGACGATCCGTAACGCGGCAGAGAAGCTAGTAGCAACGGGCGTGGGAGTGCGTGATGCGTGCGAGCGGGTGATTCCCTGGCTGGAGCGTGTCGGCCTTGGTGATCGACTTGAATCTCCCGCGGGCCGCCTGTCGGGGGGAGAGCGCCAGCGCGTGGCGATCGCTCGGGTGCTCGCGTGCGAGCCGCGCCTGGTGCTGGCTGACGAGCCGACGGGCAGCCTAGACAGTGAGCGCAGCAAGCAGATCGTCGAGCTGCTGCGCTCGATCTCCCATGATCGGGGGGCGATCGTGGTGATCGTCACGCACGATGCCAACGTGGCGGAGCTGGCCGACAGGAGCTACGTGCTGCGTGACGGCGTGCTCGTGGAGGGGGTAAGCAGCTCGTCGGTCACGCGGGGATAGGGGCATGGCTGTCTATGAGAGCGCCCCCGCCAAGGCGTTCATGGGTTTCTCGGCACTGCGCTTCTTTTATCGCGAGCGCCTAAGACAGCAATCGGTTCAGGAGCTGTTCGCGGGATTGGGAATTGCGGTCGCGGTCGCGTTGCTGTTCGCGGTGACGGTAGCTAGTCAGAGCATCACAAGCTCGGCGGATGAGGTGAATCGGGCGCTAATCGGTCCAGCAAACCTGCAGTTGCGCGCCCGCGGGGCCGAAGGTCTCGACGAAGGCATGCTCGCTCGGGTCGAAGCGCTCTCGGGGGTCAAGCGTGCGGCGCCGCTCTTGGAACAGACGGCGGCGATCGCGGTTGCGGGTCATCCCAGCGTGACCGTGAACCTGGCAGGCGCCCCGATCAGCCTTGCGGTACTCGACGGCCTCGTCCACACCCTGCCGATCGCGACGCTTGAAAAGGGGGGGATGGGCCTCAGTCGGGCCAGCGCTCGGGCGCTGGGGATCCGCAGCATTGGCCCGCAGTCGAACGGAGCTCGCGTGACCCTCGACGTGCGCGGGCAGGCGATCCCGCTTCGGGTGAACGCGGTGCTTGGGCCTGAAACGGTCGGCGCGCTCTCTCAGGCACGGGTCGCGGTGATGCCGCTCGAACGCCTCCAACATCTGACGGGGCTGCCCCATCGTCTGAGTCGGATCCTGATCCAGACGGTGCCAGGAGCGGAGGCCCGGGTGCGCGCGGAGCTAGGACGCCTCGCGGCGGGTCGACTGAATGTGGCATCGAGCAATCAAGACGTCTCGATGTTGCGCCAAGCGCTCAAGCCAAGCGAGCAGGCGAGCATCTTCTTCGCGGCGATCAGCGCGCTGCTCGGCTTTCTACTGAGCTTCAACGCGTTCTTGCTCACGGTGCCCGAGCGTCGCAGGGCGATCGCGGATCTCCGCCTGCGAGGCATCACCTCAAGCGCGATCGTGCAGATGGTCCTGTTCCAGGCGATCTGCCTGGGCGTCGCGGCGACGGCGCTGGGACTGCTAGTCGGTTACGGCTTGTCGGTGGGGGTCTTCGCGCAGACGCCTAACTATCTCGCGCAGGGATTCACGCTGGGCGCGAGCACCTCGGTCGGTACAACTCCGCTGCTGGTAGCCGGCGTTGGTGGGGTGTTGGCGACGTGCCTGGCCTCGACTGTTCCGCTGCTCGATCTGCGTCGCGGCCGCGCGGCGAACGCGGTCTATCTCGAGAACGGCGAGCCCGGCAACGCGCTGGGCAACCGAACGGCGGTGAGGCTCGCGCTTGTGGCGGTGGCGCTCGTGGTAATACGAGTCGTCGCAAACTCGGCTTGGCCTTCGCTCGCTTTGGCTTGGAGTGCCCTGCTGGCGATCGCTGCGGTTCTCTGCGTTCCACTGTTGTTCTCGGGCGTGCTGCGGCTGGGCGACCTGCTCGCCCATCGCTTCCAGGAGCGCTTGAAGCTGCTGCCGTTGGCGCTCGAAGCTCTAAGCGAGGCGACTCTGCGCTCACTCGCACTTGTCGCGACGGGCTCGGCCGCGCTGTTCGGTGCCGTCGCGTTGGGGGGTGCTCGCGACGATCTGGTGCGTGGGATCGGCGGGTTCGCGCGTAACTACTCGGGCGAAGCGCAGGTGTGGGTCGCAACCCCGCACGACAACCAATCGCTGACTGCGTTCACGGCGGACGATCGCGCACGGCGCATCGCGCGCTTGCCGGTAGTCAAGAACGTGACGACGCTGAACGGCGGCCTGCTCGATGTGGGTAACCGGCGCGTTTGGATTTTGGCCTGGCCTTCGACCAGCCCGATGAACTTCTTGCGCGGCGAAGTGATCAGGGGCAACCGAGTGACGGCTACGGCGCGATTGCGCGCGGGCGGATGGGTGACGGTCTCGCGGCAGATGGCGGCCGAACATCACATCGGCATCGGTGACACGCTCACGCTGCCGACCCCGCGCGGGGGGCTCCCGATGAAAGTCGCGGCGCTGACGACGAACTTCGGCTGGAGCCCAGGCGCGATCGTGCTGAACGCGGCTGACTACGCACGAGGCTGGGCCGCGCCGCAGCCGACGGCGCTTGCGGTAAAGACGCGAGGGGGCGTCGATCCCCAGGCGGCCCGCCGTGCGGTCGAAGGTGCCCTCGAACCCGGTAACGGGCTCGACGTCCTCACTTCGCGAGGCAGGGAAACGAGGATGAACAGTGTGGTGCGCGAAGGGCTCTCCCAGCTCGCGACGATCTCGACCCTATTGATCCTCGCCTCGATCCTTGCGATGGCCGCCGCGCTGGCGTCGGCGATCTGGCAGCGACGGATATCGCTGGCGACCCTAAAGCTTTCGGGCGTCCAGCCGTCTCGGCTGCGGAGGATCCTGATGCTGGAATCCGCGCTGATGCTCAGCGTGGGAGCGATCGCGGGAGCGGCGTGGGGCATCTACGGTCAGGTCGCCCTGGATGGTTACCTGACGAGCACGACGGGCTTCCCGGTGCGGAGTCTCGGAGCCAGCTGGAGGCCCCTGCTGGTGCTGGTCTTCGTGTTCGTGGCCTCGCTTGCGATCGCTGCGATCCCGACGTGGTTCACGGCGCGGATACCGGCCCGGGCCGCGCTCGAGGAGTAACGGTTTCGGGCGGCCGCTCAGATGAAGGATTGGCCGAGTCGCCTACGCTCGGCCCGGTACCTGTCCGTGACAGTCGACGGTTCCTGGCGCAGACCGGATTGGCGCTTGCCGTTGCCCATGGACGCTACTGGTCAAGCGTCGCGCCGCACGTGCGCCGCCTACTTACTCACTGGCAGGCGAGGGCCGCGGCGATCCCGGACCCCGCGCTCAACTTGCTGGCGCGGGCCAAGCTGCGCGACGAGCGCTTCAACGTGGAGGTCGCGGCAATGGTCGCGACCGCCGCACCTGCGCAGCATCGCGCGCGAGCGGTGGAGGCGATCGTCGCGCTGCAGGTGATGTATGACTACTTGGATGGCCTGACCGAGCGGCCGTCGACTGAACCTGTCAGAGAGGGGCTAAGGGTTACGCGCGCGTTCGTGGAGTCCGTGAGCGTGGGTCGCCCGTCGTCCCGGACGAATAAGTGTCCGCGCCCTTACGCGGAGGACGATGATGGTGGGTACCTCGCCCAGCTGGCGGCAACCGTTCGTGACTTGGTCGTCGAACTTCCCTCGGTCGATGCGATCTCGCGGGTGATCCCCGGCTGCGCTGCCCGCTGCGCGGAGGCGCAGGTGCGCGCGCACGCCGTCGCTCCCGTAGGCCTCGATCAGCTTGAAAGCTGGGCGATGCGCGAGGCCGAGGGGGGCAGGCTGCAATGGCGGGAGTGGCTGTTTGGTGCGATGGGCTCGGTCGTCGCGGCCCATGCGCTGATCGCGTTGGCGGCGGACGAGGGCGCCACGGCGCAAGGCGCGAGCGAGCTCGACTCGACCTACCTTTCCTTGTGCGTGCTGACCACGGCGCTTGACCATCTCGTGGACTACGACCGGGACGCGCTGACGGGTGAGCACAACTACTTGCACCTCTACGCGACCCGCGAGGAGCTGGCCGAGCGGATCGCTTTGATTGCCCGCTGCGTGAAGGAGCGCGTCCGGACGATGCCGAACGGACCGCACCACGCGGTGATTCTCTCGGGCGTGGTCGCCTACTACACCTCCCAGCCCGGGGCGCTGGGCGAGTTCGCGCGGCCGGTGACCGAACGCGTGCGCGACGAGTTGCGCCCGCTGATCACGCCGACGCTCGCAACGATGTACGCCTGGCGTGCGGCGAGTGCGCTGAGACGGGAGCTGAGGCGAAGACGAACTGTCTGGGCCAGCTAGGCGGTGCGGTCTTTGTGGGGTGGGCAGGGAACGCTCGTGCGAGCCGTCGCCGTCGTCTGGTCCGAGAAGACGAAATGCGCTTGGAAGGGGAAGCCCCCTTTGGGGCAGCGGGGCGGCAGGAGGAGGCCCTTCGGCGAGTACATCATCCGCTTGCCGTGCGAGACGCGCTCGTAGAGGAAGTGCCCATCACCTCGGCTCGTCGCCCCGATCGTCATGTGAAAGAGCGTGACCGCGACATCTGGGGCGCCGGGAAGGGTGGGGACTAGCGGAACGCTCGTGTCGATGGTCTCGCCGAACGGCGAGCTTGCGGGGAGCACGGTCGCGGGGAAAACAAGCTGGGCGAAGACGGGCGAACGCGCGTCGACGTAAACGAGCAAGGAGAGGCGGTTGGCCTTGACGGGAGCTGAGAACAGTTCGATCCGCGCACTCTCGGAGATCACTTCCCCCGCGAAGGGGATTTCGGCAGTGGCAATCCCGCGGCCCATGAGCGCGTTGACCGGACAGCCCTTGGGACCAAGCTCTTCGAGCTTGGGGACTTGGCAGTTCGCGAGCCCCAGTCCGCTGGTGGCGATGCCCATTTCTTCGGGCAGTTGCAGGCCTACGTCGATCAGCGGCATCTGGTCCTCCGGCGGGATGCTCCGAATTTTGAACGCGACCTCGATCGTCGTGGGAGACCCGAGCCGGTTGGGATGCAGCGAGGCGGTCAGGCTGGCGGTCTGAAGGGCGGTCGCCGACGCGCAGAAGCCCGTC
>DATJOE010000119.1:0-6343 GCA_035507305.1 Solirubrobacteraceae bacterium
CGCGGACATCCCCGGTGCCGAGGAATCTACGTTCAAGCCCGCAGGTGCTCAACTCGGTGCCACGCTGCGCGTGATTGTCACGGCGCACAATGCCGCTGGCGAAGCTTCGTCTGTCTCGAAGGCGAGCAAGGTGGTTGCGGCTAACGGAGAATGCACGATTACTTGGACTGGGCTCTCCGGCTGGGCCGCGTGGAACGTAGCGGCTAACTGGAACCTAAATCGCGTTCCGGGTCCAGGCGACGCCGTCTGTATCACTGGGAGTGAGCTTGAATCACCGATCCTTTATCAGGAGGGAAGGACCCAGATCGATCGCTTGCTCGATAGCCGACCGATCGTTATTTCTGGTGGTGAGCTGGATCTCGAAGACGGAAAAGCCACAAGCAAAGTTCGTGAACTCTTTCTCACGGGTGGTGTTGTTGGTGGGTCCGGAGTCCTTGAGCTGGAAGGCGAAACGACTTGGTCGCATGGGGGGTGGACGGGTGCGGGAGCTACGACGCTGCCCGCGGGCTCGCTGCTGACGCTCACCGGGGAAGGAACGATCGGCGACGGGCACAGCCTCTCGATCGGGGGCCGATTGAACATCCAACCCAGCACGCGACTGGGGCTCGAAGGCTCGGCGCAGATCTCAAACTCGGGCGTGATCGACATCCAAGGCAACACACAGATCCTGCAATTCCAGCAACAGCAACCGATCACGACGAGGATTCTCAACAGCGGCACCTTTGAGCAGACCGGCGGAGGCAACAGCTACGTGCAGCCGCTGTTTGACAACTTCGGGCACGTCACGGGATCTGCGGGCTCGCTGATCTTCTTGAGCTCGAACAGCTCGGGCGCTAGCGACAGCGGCAGCTACGCGACCAGCGGATCGGAAAGCTCGATCTCCTTCTACGGGGGTCGCACGCTCGGTTCGACGGCCAGCCTCACCGGCACCGTGGATTGGCAGGGCGGCGAAGTCTCGGGCACGCTGCCCGCGGGCTCGCTGCTGACGCTCACCGGGGAAGGAACGATCGGCGACGGGCACAGCCTCTCGATCGGGGGTGTTATTGCGACACAACCGAGCACCCGCTTGCGAATGGAACCTCAAGCTGAACTGATCCTTCAGCCCGGCGCAGCCTTCAAGGCTGGGAGCATCCTCGAAGTCACCTCAGGAGCGAGCTTGCGAGCTGATGGCACTGTCAATCAGCCTGTGACATTCACGTCGTGGAAGGACGACAGTGTGCTTGGTGATACGAATCATGATGGCACCGACTCAACTCCGGGGCCGGGCGACTGGCCGGGGATCTCGATCTCAAGCGCCAGAAATGTCTCTCTAAGCCACCTCGATCTGCGCTACGCCGAGACAGCGATCAGCGTGCAGCTGCTCGATTCGATGAGTATCACTGAAAGCGACTTCGTATACAACAACGCGGCGATCTCGGTCGCGGGGACTACCGACAATGATCCCGTGCTGGGCGCGCTCGCGTGCGTCCCGCCCTATTTGTCCTTCATCAACGCGTCGCGTGATTGGTTTGGAGCGACCGGCTTGCCAGCCCCCGACATTGACCTGCTCAGCGTTATTGGTGCCGTGATCCCGGATGAATACGGCTCGGCCTTTGGGGCGGCTTCGACGCTCGCGCATGCGGATTACAAACTGTTTGGCGCCGACAACACGATCCCATTTTCGATCTATTCCTGTCCCGAGCTCGGCATTCCGCCGATCCCGGTTACGCCTGTGCTTGTGGGTGAAACGCCGGCGAGCCCGCTTTATCCGGATCCTGAGGCCTAAGATGTGCGTCAGGCGCGGGCTCTAGTGGTGCTGCGCTAGCGATTTGAGTGGATATCGCATGCCAGTGACCTTTCTCTTTCATGCTTGCTTCGCCCATGGGCGCGGCGAGTTCCAAAAGAGAGATGTTCCATGGCATGGGACGAGCCGCAGCAGTCCCCATTGAACCCCACGCAGCAACAGGGCGTGGCCACCCGGTAGCTGCGCAATCTCCCCGCACGGCAGCGTGCGCTGGCGCTGCGTCTGATACGTAACGGTTTCCGAGCTATTGCCCGGTGGTGGCAGCAGCTTCTCGGACTGTCCCCGCCCCACCGTGTACGACACAAGCCGCCGGTCGTATTCCCCAAGCGCCAGCGAGATCGCCTCGAGCGTCCGGCTGTCGGCGATCCCGCTGAGGATCAGCTTCGTCTGAAACAGCGAAAGGAACCCATCGGCCGCGGCATCGCCCCAGCGCTGGCGCGCCTGGCTGAGATCCTGCAGGCACGCCATCACATGCAGTCCTTGCCCGCCGGCTTCCGAGACGAGCGCAGGCAGGTCGTGGATCGGCGCGATGTTCGCGACCTCGTCGAGGCAGAGGAGGACGGGCGTAGGCGGCTTTGCGACGCTGGCCTGCGCGTAGGTTGCATGGCGAATCTGCTCAAGCAGCCCGACGACGAGAGGAGCGCTCAGTGCCTGCTTGTGCGAGGCCGCCGTCATGTAGATCGTGTCGCGCGAGTTGACGAACCGCTCGGGATCGAAGTTCGGCCGCGCCGCCGAGCGGCGCGTCGCATCGGCGTTATAGGCGGCGAGCACTCCGGCGGTCGCCGAGAAGATCGAGGAGCGCTCGCGCCCGTCGGTCTTCGCGATCCCCACGAGCACGTCCTTGGCGATCATCGCCTCGTGGTCCTCGAGCGTCGATCCCGCAGGCTCGAGGTCTTGGCGAAGCACCCAGCGCAGCACCTCCGAGATCGGCAGCTCGGCGAGCTTCGCGGCGTGCAGCAGCGGCGCGAGCAGCGCCGTGGAGCGCTCGCGCCAGTGCCCCTCGTTGCTCGTCCCCGCCCCCGGCGAGGTGCAAGCGGCCATCGCGCGCGCCATCAAGAGTGCCCCGTCCCATGTGGAGGCGGCGCTGACCGGCGACCACGACAGCCGCCTGATCTCCCGCGGTAGCCGATCCTGCTCGCCGAGCGGATCGAACAGCCACACCTGCCCGATCTCAGAGCGGGACCGCCACGTCGCCTGCAGCACGTCGCGCTTGGTCGCCGTCGAGACAGCCGCCCCCGGCGCCGAGAGCATCGCCGGGATCACGACCGAGCTCGTCTTACCTGAGCGCGGCGGGCCCAGCACCATCACCGCGTGCTCGGGGTCTGCTGTGACCCAGCCGCCGCCCGGCGCGAGGCCGAGGAACGCCCCGCCGCCTTTGCCTCGCACGTACTCGCGGATCGCCTCACCCGGGTCCTCGGCTTCTGCGAAGCGCTCGGCGAGCTTCTCCGCCGGTGAGCGCCTGTGTGGCGTCGGGAGCTTCAGTCGCCCGATTCTCAGCGCCCGGTACAGCAACCAGAGCATCGCGAGGATCAGCCCGTCGCGTCCCATCGTGGCCAGTGTCGAGCTCGCCGCTCCTTTCGCGCCTTGCGAGAGCAGGCGGTGCGTGAACAGCTCGCCTGCGACGAAGACGATCCCGAACGCGCCAAGTTTCCACTTCCAGCGGTTGCTGCGCGGCGGCGGGCGGTATTGGTGGGAGGGACCCCAGGAGCGTGTGGGCGGTCTGCTTGACATCAGACTGACATCATATATGATGAACTTGTGATGGCAAGCAAGCTCAAGCGAAGGGGAGACGGCATGGCTAAGCCGAAGGCGGGAGCGCAGCGCGGCGCGCTGGGCGTCGTGCGAGAGATCGATGCACAGCTGAAGCGCATCGATCAGGGACTCTCCGGCTACGAGCCGCTGGTTCGTGAACGCGAGCGCCTGCTCGCGGCGCGCGCGGCGCTGACCGGGGAGCCGGCGCCGAGCGGCGCGAAGGCGCGGACTTCGCAGGATGAGGTCGCCGCCTACCTAGCCGAGCACCCGGACTCGCTGCCCGCTGATATCGCCGCCGCGCTGGGCGTGCCGGTGACCAACGTCTCAGCCCACCTGTACCGGGGCAAGACCACGCGCTTTGAGCGAAGCGAGCAGGGCTGGCGCCTACGTTTGCAGGGGGGGTCAGACGGCCCCTGACTACGACATGCAGATGTATGCCAACAAAACCATCACTTCACGCCTATCTGATCGACGTCCGCGAGCTGGCGCCGTCCTGGCTGCTGCTCTACGCGACGAGCGTCGCGATTCAGGCGTTCCTCGCGCCGCTGCGCGCCTTGGTCGCCTACGGCCTGCTCTGGCTGGCGCTCTCGCTCTTCGGCCAGCCCACGGGCTCGGCCCACGTGCTCGCCTGGATCGTGGGCTATGGCCCGCTGGCGCTCTCGCTGGCGACACTGACGCTGCCGCTCGGGGGCTGGCTCTGGCAGCAGCGAAGCGGCGGTCGCACGCCCTCGCAGCGCGAGCGCCTGCTCTTCGAGGACGCCTTCTCGGTGCTGGCCCAGGCAGACCCGCAGCTGCGCCCGCCCCGGCGCTGGTTCGTGCTGGACGAGCAGGCGCCGAACGCCGCCGTCTACGCGGACACGCTGATGCTCACCCGGGGGCTGATCGAAAGCGGACACCTGCAGGGCGTGCTCGCGCACGAGCTTGGGCACATGAACAGCGCCGATGCGCGGCTCACCGCCGCGCTGTATCGGCTGACGACGCCACCGCGACGAGCTTTGCGCTTCCCGCTTCGCGCGCTCGGCTTCCTCGTCAGCGGCGAGGCCGGCGTCTGGCTGATGCGCCTGCCGTGGTCTGCCTACTGGCGCGGGCGCGAGTTCGCGGCGGATCGTTATGCGGCCTCGCTCGGGCAGGGCGAGGCGCTCTTGCGCTTTCTCGAGCAGAACGCGCTGCTCTACGACCTGCCCGTGCCATTCCCCTGGCTCGGCGAGCACTCGCATCCCGCTACCGAGCACAGGCTCGACCGGCTGATGCAGTTGGAGGGCGAGGAGTGAATCTGCTGGCCGGTGCCTCGTGGGTAGCTCCGGGCCCGGAACCCGTCAAGGCCGCCCTTCGGGCCGCCTTCGGCGGGGCCTGTCGGCCCGGCCTTGACAGAACCCGGTCCCGGAGCTGGAGAGCACTCAGGTCGGCAGGCGGGGCCTGCCGACCTCGTTCGACGACTACTGATGATTGGAGAAGCTGATGAGGGCGCTGGTGATGAACCGAGTTGTTCCTAGAGGGCGCGATGCGCGTCGGGCCTCGATCGGGGCTCGGCGCTCACGAGCAGGCTGCGGGCTCGGGGTCGCCGGGCAGGTGGGTGGCGGTGCGCCGCGGGTCGGGACCGACCCGTTGCTGACCGCCGGTGAGGTCGCGGAGCTGCTGCAGGTCACCAAGGCGTGGGTGTACGCGCAGACGCGGGCGCAGAGGATTCCGCATGTGCCGCTCGGGCGCTACGTGCGCTACCGGCGCTCGGCGGTGCTGCAGTGGGTTGTCGCGCTCGAGCGCCAGGCTTCCCGCGGGCTGCCGGTGCCGAGGGGCGGGAAGTAGGCGATGGCTCGGAGGCGATCAGCGGGCACCGGTCATGTCTACGAGAAGTGGGGCTCCTACTACGGCCGCTGGCGTACGACGGACGGGCGGCTGCTGAACCGCAAGGTCGGGAGAGTCAGAAGCGTCGGCGAGCGCGATGGTCTCACGCGCACGCAGGCCGAGCGCGAGTTCCGCCGGCTGCAGGACGCCGAGGAACGCGCGCCGCGCCCGCGCCACGACGCGGAGATCCCGACCGTGGACACGGTCGCGGACTCGTTGCGGCAGAAACTCGCTCTCGGCGGCGCGCGTCGCTCCTATCTGGAGAACTGCGCGTCGATGCAGCGTGTGCACGTCGGTCCGTTGCTCGGGGCGATCCGCGTCACCGAGGTAACGACGGCCGACGTGGAAGCGCTCGCGGGAGCGATGCTCAAAAAGGGACGCTCGCCGAAGACGGTGCGTAACACGCTCACGTTCACGCATTCGATCTTCGAGCACGCGATCGATCGTGGCTGGGCGCGGGAGAACCCCGTGCGTCGCGCTACGCGGCCGGGGCGGCGCAGGCGCGGCGACGCCGAGCCAGACCTGCATTTCCTCACGCTCGACGAGCTCGAGGCCGCGCTACGTGCGATCCCCGACGAGGTCGTCGTTCGGGCGCCGGCGCCGACGCGTAGAGGGCGGCGCGGACCGGCTCCGCCGCCGCCTGCGGACGTTCTCGGGCCGGTGCTGCGCGTGCTCGTCCTCGCCGCGGCGATGACCGGCCTACGCCAGTCGGAGCTGCTCGGGCTGCGTTGGCGCGACGTCGACTGGACAGTGCAGCGCATCCGCGTGCGCAACACGTTCGTGCGCGGTGAGCACTCGACCGAGGGCAAGTCCGACCTTTCCACGCGCCGCTCGGTGCCGATGGCCGACCGCCTCGCCGCCGAGCTCGACCGCTGGTCCAAGCGCACGCCGTACAACGCCGACGACGATCTCGTCTTCGCCCACCCGCAGAAGGGCACGCCGATCGACCGCTCGAAGGTGACTAAG
>DATJOE010000120.1:0-3290 GCA_035507305.1 Solirubrobacteraceae bacterium
TGCTGTCGCGCGCGGAGATCTGGAAGCGCATGTTGCCGACGATGCCGGTGCTCAGCCGTTCCACCGAGCTGTCCAGGCTCGTGTTCGCGACCTGGGAGGCGAACAGCAGCGCCACCCCGATCGCGATCCCCAGCACCGCGAATAGTTCCTGGGTCAATCGCGCGCGTAGCCGCACGCGGTAGAGACGCACGATGCTCGAGAACTTCATACCCGGTCCCCGCGTCGGTTCGTTCAGGCCGCCTTCAACACGGGGCGCTCAGCCGATCCGCTTCGCGCTCGGCCAGGCGCCCGTCGCGTAGCGCGAACACACGATCGGCGAACGAGGCCGCCTGCGGGTCGTGGGTGACGAGCAGGACCGCGACGCCCCGCTCGCGGCACGTCTCCGCCAGCAGTTCGAGCACCTGCTTGCCGCGAGCGCTGTCGAGGCTCCCGGTCGGCTCGTCGGCCAGCAGCAGCTTCGGTTCGGTCGAGAGGGCGCGCGCGATCATCACGCGCTGGCGCTCGCCCATCGACAGCTGCTCCGCGCGATGCGAGACGCGCTCGCCAAGCCCCAGGCGATCCAGCAACGGGACGATGCGCCGGCGTGCTTCGCGCGCCCCGATGTCGGTGCCCATCAGCTTCAGCGCCGCGTTGTCGAGCGCGCTCGCCCCCGTGATCAGGTTCAAGTTCTGGCGAACGAAGCCCAGTTCCTTCAGCCGGTAACGAGCGGCTTCCGCGTCGCCGAGCTTGGAGACATCGCAATCGTCGAGCACCACGGACCCGGAATCGGGTCGCATCAAGGCGGCGATCAGCATCAACAGCGTCGTCTTGCCCGACCCGCTCGGGCCGTAGAGCGCGACGAATTCCCCGGCCGGCACCGACAGGCTGACGCCGTCGACCGCGCGGACCGGGGCGCTCGACGCAGCTTGGAAGTGCTTGACCAGCTTGTTCAGCTCCAGCACTAGCGACTACCGATCCGCGCAAGCGTGCCAGGTGTCATGCGTTGGCTCACGCTCGTGCGAACGCTACCGCTAGGCGGAGCGCTGCACTCCGGGAAAGTCGATCACGTTGTCGTCATCGTCGTCGTGCGACTCGGGCGGAGGAGTCAGCAGGCGCCCGCCACTCAGGGCTCGGAGCTGATGGGAACGAAGCGCAGTCGGCATGTCGGGGACGGTCATCAGCACCGCGAGGTTCGTCTCCTCGACCAGAGCGCGCAGCAGCCGCATGATCTCCTCGCGCTCACGCACGCCGAGGTTGGCGGTCGGATCGTCGATCAGAAGCAGCCTGGGGCGCCGGGCGATCCCGTGCGCGATCGCCACCAGCGCACGCTCCCCGTCGGAGAGGCTCTCCCAGTGCTGGCCCGCGCATTCGGCCATGCCAACCCGCCGCAGCGCATGGTCGGCTCGCCGGTTGGCCTCGCGCTGCCCGTGCGCGATCAGCAGCGGCAGCGCCACGTAGTCGAGAATGCACAGCTCGCTGCGCGGGCCCGAGCGCCGCACCCAGCCGATCTCGTCTCGCCGCAGACGAGCGTGCCCCTGTTCGGAGAGCAGCGAGAGGTCTTCGCCGTCGAAGCGCACCGCCCCGCGATCCGGAGTCTCCAGCCCCGCGGCGATCCGCAGCAGCGTCGTCTTGCCGGCGCCGCGTCGCCCCCAGACGCCCATGAACTCGCCTGCTCGAAGCTCGAGCGAGGCATCGGAGAGCACTCGCACCTCCGAAGGGCCTCGCCAGTAGCTCTTGCTGACCGAGTCAAGCGAGAGCAGCGCGTCCGGCATCAGATCCTCCGCAGACGATCCACCTGACCGGCGGAGGCCGCCCCCTCGCCCACCCGCGAGGACGCGCGCTCTTCACGCATCTGCATGAGCAGCTCGCGCGCGTTCTGCAGCCATTCGATTCGTGCGTTCCAGAACGCTATCTCGGCCTCCGCGGCGAGCAGCCCCATCAGACGCGCCCAGTTGCGCGTGGACTCCCCCGCCATCTCGGCGGTCGCCCTGAGGTCGCGCAGGCGACCCAGGCAGACGAGTTCCTGCCCCTCGATCATCTCGATCAGCCGTGGCACGTTGCGCGGGCGGCACAGCGCGATCTTCATGTGCAGCTCGTCGCGCAGCGGCGGCATCGGCGAGGTCTCGAGCATCCAGGCCTCGAAGTGGTCCACGCCCTCGTCGGTGGCCTCGTAGATCGTCCGGGGCGCCGCACGGCGGGCGGGGCCGGGGCCGTGCTCACCCGCGCTGCGGACCAGCTCGTCGCGCGTCAGCTGGTCGAGCGCCGAGTAGACGCCGGAGGGGGCGAAGCCGGAAGAGCCGAAGCGCTCATCCAACCGCTGGGCCAACTGATACCCATATCCGGGGCGCTCGATCACGAGCCCCAGTACTGCGTGCTTGGCCGACATCCTCGCCCTTCCTGGTCAACTGGCGTCTATGCAGAAGGTACTCGAATTGGCACCCCGTTGCATTCCAATCATGCCATGAATCAGACCGAGTGGAATTTTGCCCAACCGATGGTATGTGCATATTGGGATTTTTTGTTTCGGTCGGTCGCCTGGCCTCGGTCGGCGGGCCTTCCGGGCCTCGCGGACGATTGGCCCCGCCCGCCGCTCCCGACCGCCTAGCCGATCCCGAGCCGGTCGAGCAGGCCGTCGTCGGAGCGCCAGTCGCGCCGCACGCGCACGGACAGGTCCAAGTGCACCTGCTCGCCCAGCTCGCGCTCCAGTTCGCGCCTTGCCGCGGTACCGATCGCCTTGATCATGCGGCCGTGCGCCCCGATCAGGATCCCCTTCTGGGATTCGGTCTCCACCCAGATCAGCGCGCGCACGCGCGTCAGTCCCGTGCGCGGGCGTTCGACCTCCTCCACGACCACCTCGACCGCGTGCGGGATCTCCTTGAAAGTCCTCCTGATCACCGCCTCGCGCACCAGCTCCGCCAGCAGTACCGCCCGTGGTTGATCGGTGATCTCGCGCTCCGCGAACAAAAACGGCCCTTCCGGCAGGCGCGCCGCGAGATGGTCGACCAGCGCCGGCAGCCCCGCGCCCGAGCGGGCCGAGACCGGGAACAGCTCCTCCCCCACCTCCAGCTCCGCGGCCCGTGCCAGGACCTCGGCCGTCGCCGCCCGCGACAGACGATCGACCTTGTTCACCGCGACGATCACCGGCGTCGGCGCCGCCGCCAGGCTCGCCGCGATGAAGCGGTCGCCGGGCCCGATGCCCTGCTCGCCGTTCAGCACCAGCAGCGCCACGTCCGCTTCCTCCAGCTCCTGCGTCAAGCGCTTGGCCATCCGCGCGGTGAGCGCGTCGCGCGGGCGCTGGGCGCCCGGCAGGT
>DATJOE010000121.1:0-2744 GCA_035507305.1 Solirubrobacteraceae bacterium
TCGCGCGCGGAGGCGTGCGATGCGTCGGAGCCGAGAGCAGTGGGTGGAGATCGTCGAGCAGTTCGAGCGCAGCGGTCAGTCGCACGATGCGTTCTGCGCGCAGCAGCGGCTCAACGTCGGCTCGTTCCGCGTGTGGCTGTACCGCTTGCGCAGCGCGTCGCCGCAGGGCAAAGTCGCGCGTAGCGCGACCCGGTTGCTACCGGTCCGGGTAGCGCCGAGCAGCTCCGCTGAGCCGGAGACGGTCATCGAGCTGGCCGTCGGCGAGGCGATGGTGCGGGTCCGAGGTGACTTCGGGCCAGCGTACGTCGCTGAGCTGGTGACGCTGCTGCGCAGCCGATGCTGACGCTGCCGCCGAGCGTCCACATCTACCTGGCCATCGAGCCGGTGGACCTGCGCCGCGGACACGACGGCCTGTACGCGATCGTCCGCAACCAGTGGCACATGGACCCGTTCGCGGGGCACCTCTTCGTCTTCGTGGGATGCCGCGGCAACCGGGTCAAGATCCTCTTCTGGGACCGCGGCGGCTTCGTCATCTACTACCAGCGCCTCGAGAAGGGCCGCTTCCGGCTTCCTCGCATTCGCGAGGGGGCCACGCGCATCACGCTCGACGCGACCCAGCTCGGAATGCTCCTCGACGGCATCGACGTCGAGCACGTTCGTCGCGCCAAGCACTGGAGTCCACCGGCCGCAGCTTCCAGCGCCGGACATGGATGACATGGACCTACGATTCGGCGCCGCGCGCGCATCCATGGATGGACAGCTTGCGCCCCGTGTGATCAAAGCTCGTCCGTGCCGCCCAAGCACGAGTGCCGTTGGCGTTCGGCCGCCGACAAGCTGACGCGCGAGCTCGAGGCCGAGCGCTCTGCCCGTCAGGAGGCAGAGGCCAAGCTCGCTTCCGCGCTCGTGCAGAATGCCGAGTACGAGAAACGCCTGTTCGGGCGGACTACCGAGCGCGTTGCGCCCGTCGACCGAGAGCTGCGCGCCGCGGACAAGGCGAGCGAAGCGACGGGCGAGCCGACGAGCCCCTCTCGCAAGAGCAGCAAGAAGAAGCCCCGACCCGAGCAAGCGCCCGGCGTACGGCACGAGGTCCGCGAGTGGCCCGTCTCCGATCGCGTTCGCAAGTGCCCCTACTGCGGTGAGATGGCGCAGCCCATCGGCACCGGCAAGTTCACCACCGAGTGGGACTACGTCCCGGGCTACTTCGTGCGTCGACGGCACATCCAGGAAACCGTCGCATGCTCGTGCGGCAAGCACATCGCGCGAGCCGAGGCCCCGCTGCGCGTCTTCGACCGCACGCAGTACGGCCCGGGCCTCATCGCCTACCTCATCGTCAGCAAGTGCGGCGATTCGATGCCCACCTACCGCGCCGAGAAGCACTTCGCGCGTCTAGGCGTTCCCATCGCACGAAGCACCCTCGGTGATCTGATCCATCGCGCCGCCGAGATCCTCACGCCGCTCTACGACCGGCTGCTCGCGCGCATCGTCGCCGATGCTCACTGCCAGGCCGACGAGACGAGCTTTCGGTTGCTCAATCGTCCCGAAAAGCGCGGCTTCGTCTGGACCTTCCTCGCAGGAAGGCTCATCGCGTACGTCTTCAGTGGCGACCGCAGCGGACAGACTCCCGCTCGCGTGCTCGGTGGCACGACGGGCTCGCTCGTCGTCGACGCGTACACCGGCTACAACGACGTCACCGACGTCGACGGACGCACGCGCGCAGGATGTTGGAGCCACGCTCGGAGGTACCTCTTTCGCGCGCTCGGCCCAGCCCCCGAAGCGCGCGAAGCACTCGACATGATCCTCGAGCTGTTCCGCGTCGAGCGCGACGCCGTCGAGCGCGGCACCTTCGGCACGAACGAGCACGCGCGCATGCGCCGCGACCGCAGCGAACCCGTGGTCGCCCAGATCCAAACGTGGGTCGCTGAGCAACGCCCCAAGCACCTGCCCGCGGGTCCCATGGGCGCCGCGCTCCGCTACATCACCAATCAGTGGAAGCCGCTGACCGTGTTCCTGAGCGACCCGAAGATCCCCATTCACAACAACGCCAGCGAGTCCGCGCTTCGAATCGTCGCCCTTGCGAGGAAGAACTCGCTCTTCTTCGGAAACGAGCAGGCCGCACGTCACTTCTCCGTTCTCTACTCGCTCGTGCAGACCGCCGAGCATCACGGCGTCAATGCACTCGCGTATCTCGAAGACGTCCTCATGCGCGTGCAGACCCACCCCGCCGCGCGCATCGACGAGCTACTGCCGGATCTCTGGAAGCCTGGCTGACGCTCCTCGTCGCGCCAAACACCAAGAGCGAACACGCCGCGACGACGATACCGCCGCTGCTGTGCGCACCCCAACACGCCCTTGCTCGGACGCTTACGTCAAGGCGGCGGTCCAGGACGAAAGGCGACGGGCCGCCTGGCTCGACGCGCGCGCGATGCAGCCGATGCCGCCCGAGCCGGCACCACGGCCGAGGATCAGGGCGCCCTGGCTGCGCGCGCAGAGAGAGAGCAAGCCGACCTCGACGGAAAACCAGTGCAGTCGGTGCCCGACGTGCTGGATCGGTACGGCGTGGATCTCGAGATGTCGAGTTCACCGTCTTCGCACGAACGGATGATCGTCGTCGGGCGAACAGGCGGAACGGCGGCAGCCAGGGTCCTGCGCACGGACCGAACCGACACCCATTGGGGCCGTCGCTTCGAAGAGGCGCGCGTCCTCGCAGGTGCTGGCGACATTGGGGGCCGTGGTGTTCGCGGGGA
>DATJOE010000122.1:0-20127 GCA_035507305.1 Solirubrobacteraceae bacterium
ATGTGCGGGCGCGAGGGCTTCTTCTCAGCCGGCGTCGATCTGAAGGAGGTCCCGACCTACGGACCCGAGCAGCAGCGGCGTGGGGTGCAGGCCATCAACGAGATGGCGCTCATCGCCTACGGGCTGCCGTGCCCCGTCGTCGGCGCGATCACCGGCCATGCGATCGCCGGCGGTCTCGTGCTCGCGCTGTGCGCCGACCTGCGCATCGCGTCGAGCGCCGGCCGCTACGGCTTGACGGAGGTCAAGGTCGGCGTGCCCTATCCGCAGGCCGCGATCGGGGTCGTGCGCGCGGAGCTGTCTCCGCAGGCCGCGCGCCTGCTCGCGCTGGGCAGCGAGCTGACCGACGCGCACGAATGCGAGCGCCTCGGCGTGTTCGATGAGGTGCTCGACGGCGAGGATGTGCTGCCACGGGCGCTGCACCACGCGATGCGGCTCGCGGCGATGCCGCCCGAGGTCTACGCGCGCACGAAGCGCGACCTGCGCGAGCCAACGCTGCAGTGGATGCGCGCCGCGGTCGAGCAGGACCCGCTGCTCAGCGCCTGGGTGCCCTGAGCAGCGCCTCGCCGCCGCGAGACTTCAGCCCTAGCGCCGCGTGAGCACGACGACCGGGATCTCGCGCTCGGTCCGCTGCTGATAGCTGTCGTAGTCGGGCCAGACCTCAGCCATCAGCTTCCACAGCCGTGCGCGCTCCTCGCCGTCGGCGGTGCTCGCGGTGACCGGAATCACCTCGCCCTTGACCTGAATCTCGGCGTTCGAGTCGGCGCGCAGGTTCTCGTACCAGCTCGGGTTCTCGGGCGTGCCGCCCTTGGAGGCGACGATCACCCAGCGGTCGCCGTCAGTGCGGTGGATCAGCGGGGTGGTGCGCTCCTCGCCGGAGACGCGTCCGCGCGTGGTGAGCAGCAGGATCGTGGTCCCGCGCCAGTGATAGCCGCGCTCACCGGCGGTCTCGCGATAGACGCGGACGTGCTCCCCGCCGAACAGCTCATCGTCGGACTCGGCCATAGCGCGAGTCTACCTCGCCACGCAATCGCCGTGAGCGTCGTTGCGTGAGTGCTGCGAGCGCCGTCCGAGGTTCGGCGAGATGGCTGTCAAGCGAGCCGCCGCCAAGCGGTACTTAGGGTCACCTAATTAGGACTTCCTAATCATGCTATGGTTCCGCGCCGCGATACCCGAGTAGAGAGATCGGATTTTGATTCCCACATATGTGATCGGCCTGCGCGAGGGCTTGGAGGCGGCCCTGATCGTCAGCATCGTCGCGGCGTTCCTGCGCCGCGAGGGACAGCGCGAGGCGCTGCGCTACGTGTGGCTCGGAGTCGGGATCGCGGTCGTCCTCTGCACCGCCGTCGGCGTGGCGCTGCAACTGTTGGACGAACAGCTGCCCCAGCAACAGCAGGAGCAGCTCGAGACCGTGATCGGGGTCTGCGCGGTGGGGATCGTGACTTTCATGATCGTGTGGATGCGCCGCCACGCCGCGGGCCTGAAGGGCGAGATCGAGGCGAACCTCGGCGCCGCGCTCGCGAAGGGCTCCGTGGTTGGTCTGGTCGCGATGGCCTTCTTCGCGGTACTACGCGAGGGACTCGAGACCGCGGTGTTTTTGCTCGCGGCTTTCCAGGCTTCGAGCAACGCGCTCGATGCCGGCGTCGGCGCGCTGCTCGGGATCTTCACGGCGTGCGCGATCGGCTTCGGGCTGTACCGCGGCGGCATCCGGATCAACCTCGCGCGATTCTTCAAGGTGACCGCGGTGTTCCTCGTGCTGATCGCGGCGGGCCTGCTCGCGACGGCGGTGCACACCGCGCACGAGGGCGGCTGGCTGAACAGCTTGCAGGGCCAAGCGCTCGACCTGAGCTGGCTGGTCGTGCCGGGCACCGTGACCTCCTCCCTGCTCACGGGGATGCTCGGGCTGCAGCCGCGCCCGACCGACGGCGAGGTGCTCGTCTACCTGCTCTACGCAGTGCCGATGTTGCTGTTCGTGCTCTGGCCGCAGCAGCTGAACCTCAAACTAAGGAGAACGAAGACAGCATGATCAGACCGACGCTTGCGATCGGCGCGGTGGCTGCCGCGGCCCTGGCTCTCGCGGCATGCGGCAGCTCCACGAGCAAGGGCTCCAAAGAGGTGGCGGTCACGCTCACCGACAGCGGCTGCACCCCTCAGCACATCGCGGTCGCGGCGGGGCCGGTCACGTTCAAGATCTCAAACGGCGGCACGAGCAAGGTCTCGGAGATGGAGCTGAAGAACGCCTCGGGCGTGATCCTCGGCGAGTCCGAGAACGTCGTCGAAGGGATCGAGGGCAAGTTCTCCCTGAACCTCGCGCCGGGCAAGTACGTGGTGAACTGCCCAACGGGCGACGCCGAAGACCAGGGGACGGTAGTGGCCTCGGGCAAGGCAACCGCCGCCGCGCACGGTGCTTCGGCGGCGCTGCTCGCGCGGGCGACTGATGCCTACCGGCGCTACGTGCTGAGCGAAGTCGCGCTGCTGCGCGCGGGCACAGCCCGCTTCGCCGAGGCGCTGCAGGCGGGCGAAGTGCAGCGCGCGAAGGAGCTCTATGGCCCGGTGCGCACTCACTACGAGGCGATCGAGCCGGTCGCGGAGAGCTTCGGCAACCTCGACCCCGAAATCGACGCGCGCGTCAACGACGTGGAAAAGCTCAGCGAATGGAGCGGCTTTCACCGCATCGAGAAGGCGCTCTGGGAGCAGAACTCCACGCGCGGGACCGAGCCTTACGCGCGAAAGCTGCTGCGCGATGTCGAAACGCTGCAAAGCAAGGTGAAGACGATCGCGCTGCAACCGGCGCAGCTCGCGAACGGGGCGGTCGAGCTGATGAATGAGGTCTCGAACTCGAAGATCACGGGCGAGGAGGACCGTTACTCGCACACGGACCTCTCGGACTTCCAGGCGAACCTCGATGGCTCGCGCGAGGCCTTCAAGCTGCTGGTGCCGGCGCTGTTCCAGACCGGCAACGCCGCGCTGGCGCGGACGATCGAAGCGCGCTTTGCGGCGGTGCAGCAAGGGCTCGACGCCTACCGGCGCGACACGCCGCTCGGCTTCGCGCTGTACGGCGAGCTGACGAAGGCCGATCGCGAAGCGTTCGCGCGCGAGGTCGGCAAGCTCGACGAACCGCTCTCGACGGTCGCGGCGAAGGTGAGCGGGGCCTGAGCTGAGATGCGCCGCCTGGTCGTGGTCCCGATGCTGCTCGCGCTGCTCGCGCAGACGCCGCTCACGGCGGTAGCGAGCGCGACGGGCGGCCGCGCGACGCCACCCCAGCGCGAGCTCGACGGCACGCGTGCGCTGCTCGGCGTGCTCGCGCAGACCTACCGCGCCGCAGACCCGACGCACGAAGCGACAGGCGCGGCGCGCGTGCGCACGATGGCGCTCGCGCTTGAAGGGCAGCTCGCGCGCTGGCAAGCACAGGGGACGGCGCCAGCGCAGGGGGCGACTTCAGCGCAGGGAGCAGCGCCGGAGCAGCTGGCCGCCGCGCTGACGGAGGCGCACTCGCTGCGCCGGTCGCTCGCGGCGAGCGCCGACCGGCTTCAGCCCTGGCCGTTGCCGCTGGACGTCCGGGCCTCGACCGAACGGGTGGGCGCGGAGCTGAAGCGCGCGGGTCTGGGAGGGGCGCCGCGCGCGCGGCCCTACGCAGAGATCGACGCGCTGCTCGCGGACGCCCGCAAGGCGAGCGCGGACGACGCAAGCGCACGGGGTTCGGACGGCGGAGGCACACCTGACGCGGCGATCTCGGCCAGCGAGGCGTTCGCTTTGTACGCAACCGGGCCGGGCAGGCGCCTACGGGTAAGCGACCCCGGGCTCGCGGGCGCGATCGACGACGCGTTCTGGCGGGAGGGGATCGCCTCAGCGGGGACACACGCCAGGAGCGAGATCGACACGGCAGCGACGGTGCTAGGCGACCGCACGATTGGCAAGGACACCGTGGTTGCAGATGCCGCAGTGATCGTCTTCCGCGAGGGGCTGGAGGCCGTGCTGATTCTCGCGGCTATCACCGCTTCGTTCGTGGGCGCGCGGCGCAAGCTGCGCCGCCCGGTGCTGCTCGGGGCGTTGCTGGGCCTGGGCGCGACGGCGGTGACCTACGTGCTGGCCCAGGCGCTGGTCGACGCGCTCGGTGACGGGGGCCTGCGCCTGCAGGCGATCACGGGGGTACTCGCGATCGCGGTGCTGCTGCTGGTGACGAACTGGTTCTTCCACCGCGTCTACTGGAGCGAGTGGCTCGGGCGCTTCCATCGCCGCCGCAGGGCGCTGGAGAAGATCGACCGCTGGGGCTTTCTTTCGGGCCAGCTCGTCGGCTTCACGCTGCTCGGGCTGACGAGCGTCTACCGAGAGGGGTTCGAGACCGTGCTGTTCCTGCAGAACCTCCAGGTCAGCGCGGGCAGTGGGGCGACGGCGCTCGGTGTGGCGATCGGGCTCGCGGCAACGTTCGCGGTGGGTTTCGTGACATTCAAGCTCGAGCGCAAGCTCCCCTACCGGAAGATGCTGATCGCGACCGGGGTGCTGATCGGACTGGTGCTCGCGGTGATGGTCGGCACGACTGTGCACAGCCTGCAAGGGCTCGGGTGGGTGCCGAGCACGCCGACGGGCTTCACGCTCGCGCTGTGGTGGGGGCAGTGGCTGGGCGTCTACGCGACCTGGGAGGGAATCGGCGCGCAGCTCGCGGCGCTGCTCGTGGTGTACGGCTCCTACGCGCTCGCCCGCGCGCTCCAGGGCCGGCGCTACAGACGGGTGGCGCGCGAGCTGCCCGCCGAGCCCGTGCGCGGCTGAGCGCCAACGCGCGAAGCTGGGCGCTGCTCGCCGGCGCGACGACGCGCCGCTTTGACCGATCCGGGCGCGCCACGAGGCGGGCTGGTGGAGCGGCGGCTGAGCAGCTGTGAAATCTGCTCGGCCTGCAGTGGCCGGTGCAGGTAGAAGCCTTGGGCGAGCTCGCAACCGATGTCGCGCACGAGCTTGAGCTGAGTCTCGGACTCCACGCCCTCGGCGACAACCTCGATCGAGAGCGCCTGGGCCATGCGCACGATCGCCTTCGTGATCGCGGTCGAGCGCTCGCTGGTACCGAGCACGTCGACGAACGAGCGGTCGACCTTCAGGCAGTCGATCGGCAGCCGCCCGAGGTAGGCCAGCGAGGAGTAGCCGGTGCCGAAATCGTCGAGCGCGAAGCGCACCCCGTGGCGCGCGATCTCGCCGATTGTCTCGCTCACGCGCTCGGGCTCCTCGAGCAGAACCGACTCGGTGATCTCAAGGCACAGGCTTTCGGGCGCGATGCCCGAGCGTTCGAGCGCCGCGAGCACCGCCTGCTCCAGCTCGCGCTGGGCGAACTGCCGCGCGGACAGGTTGACCGCGATCCCGAGCGGCGGAGACTCGGGGCTCTCGGCGTGCCAGCTCGCGGCTTGCGCGCACGCGGTTTCGAGCACCCAGTTGCCGATCGACTCGATCAGCCCGCTCTCCTCGGCGACCGGGATGAACTCGCCGGGTGCGAGCAGGCCGCGCTCGGCATGCTGCCAGCGCAGCAGCGCCTCGACACCGACGAGCGAACCGTCGGCGAGCGAGACGATCGGCTGGTAAGCGACGCGCAGCTCTTCGCGCTCGAGCGCGCGGCGCAGGTCGTTCTCGACCGACAGGCGCTTGACGGTGCGCGCCCGCATCGCCCCGTCGAACACTTCAAAGCGCGCACGGCCGTGCGCCTTTGCCTGATACATCGCGGCATCGGCGTCGCGAATCAGCGCCGCGGGCTGCTGCTCGTCCTCGACGGCCGCGAGCGCGATGCCGAGGCTCGCCTTCGCGAAGTGCTCCCCGGCCGCGAGCTCGAATGGCACCTCGAAGGCGGCGACGATCCGTTCGGCGATCCGCGCGGCCGCGGGCTCGTCGGGCACCTGCTCGAGCAGCACGACGAACTCGTCGCCGCCGAGGCGACCGATCGTGTCGCCGGGTCGCAGCGCGGCGGTCAAGCGGGGGGCGACCTTGCGCAGTAGTTCGTCACCCGCGCTGTGACCCAGGCTGTCGTTGACGAGCTTGAAGTTGTCGATGTCGATCAGCGCGACCGCGACTTGCGCGCCGGGGCGCTCCATCGCGTGCCCGAGCCGGTCGAGGAACAGGACGCGGTTCGGCAGGTCGGTGAGCGGGTCGTGCAGCGCCTGGTAGCGAATGTGGTCTTCGGTGCCGCGCTGCTGGATCGCGTCGGCGAGGATGTTCGCGAGCGCCTGAACGAAGTCGGCGTCAGCCGCGGGTGAGTGTCCGGGCTCAGGCGTGGCGAGCCAGACGACCCCCCAGCTACCCTCGCGGCTCTCGATCTGCTTGGCGATCCCGCGCGGCAGCGCCCCGAGCGTGAACGGGGCGCGGTCCAAGCCCTCGGGCAAGCCGAGCCCGGCGCGCAGTTCGAGCCCGTGCTCGCCGGTGTGCTCGAGCACAGCCCCAGCCTCGACGCCCAGGATGCGCGCGGCCTCGGCGAGCGCGTGGTGCATCAGCTCGGTCACCTCTGCACCCTCGAGCGCGCGCTCGCCCAGCCTGGCCACCGCGGCCTGCTGGGCGACGCGGCGGGCCAGCTCCAGCTCTGCGAGCTTGCGGTCGGAGATGTCGAGCATCACCCCGTGCCAGCGCGCGTGGCCCTCGGCGTCGGTAAGCAGGACCGCTTCGTCGCGCACCCAGACGACGTGGCCATCGCGGTGGAGCATCCGGTATTCGTCGGGCGTGCCCGGGTCCTCCAGCTGCTCCTCACGACCGAAGACCTGCTCGCGGTCCTCGGGGTGCACTCGGCGCGCCCACAGCCCCGTGTCGCTCATCCATTCCTCGGGCGAGAAGCCGAGGATCGCTTCGGCCCCTGAGCTGATGTAGTGCCAGCGGCCTTCGACCCCGGTGTCGGCGACGTAGACGATCGCGGGAAGCAGCTCGACCAGCGCGCGTGCCTCAAGCTCGGGCGGAAGGCGGCGAGCAAGGTCCTCACCCCGGCGCGCGCGGGGCGAAGGGTCTGAAGGATGGGATGGCATGCCTGCGCTCTTATCGGCAGGCAGGGCTCCGAAGCTGAATTCGTAAGGTCCGAAACGTGTGGCTAGGTTCGCTGAAGGAGCCCGCGCACGGCGTCCTGGAAGGGGGCCGTGGTGAAGCACTGCGGCTCGGCGAACTCCTCCATCGCGAGCGACCCCTCCCAGCCGGCGTCGGCGGCAGCCCGCAGCAGCGGCTTGGTCATCCTCAGCGCGTGCTCAGGCAGCGCGGCGATCCGCTCGCACCACTCGTCGGCCACCGCGAGCAGCCGCTCGTGCGCGACGACTTCATGCACGAGGCCGAGCTCGTGGGCCCGCGCGGCGTCGAGGTGCTCGCCGCCGGCATAGAACGCAAACGCGCCTTGATAGCCGAGCTTGCGGGTCAGCACCCAGGAGGTTCCGACCTCGGGCAGCAAGCCGAGCCGGCCGAACGCGGGCACGATCCGCGCGCGCTCGGAGGCGATCGCGAGGTCGCAGTTCAGCGCCCAGGCCAAGCCGACGCCCGCGGCGGGGCCGTTGAGCGCGGCGATGAACGCGGTGTCGCTGCGCGCGATCAAGCGGACGATCCCGCCGAACTCGTAGCGGATCCAACGCCAGATGTCGGTCGTCCCCTCGGGCGCGGCGAGCGCTTTCGGGGCCTGATCCATCATCCGCAGGTCGCCGCCCGCCGAGAAGCCAGGGTCCTCGCCGGTGAGCACGATCGCTCGGATCTCGCGCGTCGCGGTCAGCTCCTCGAGCGCCTGGCGCAGCTGCTGCACGAGCGGAGCGCTCAGCACATTGAGCTTGTCGGGGTCCGCGAGCGTCACGACCGCCCGGTCGGCGCGCCGCTCGACGCGGACGAAGCGCTCGGGCTCGGCACGACCGTCGGCGACGAGCTGGTCGTAGAAGCTCATCCTTGCCCCTCGCTTGCTCGAAGCGAACGCCACGCGGCGTCGGCGAGTGCGTCGGAGGCCGCGAGCGGGACGCGCTTTCCGCGGCCCGCCAGCCAGTGGCGCGTGTACTCCTGTGCAGGTCCGAGCCACAGAGCATTGATCAGCTCGAAGGGCAGCTCGCGCAGGACGCCGTAGTGCGCGTGGGCCTCCCACCACGAGGTCGCCTGCGCGAAGAAGCGCCTGTTGCGCTCACGCAGGTCCGCGTCGGCCGCAGGACGCTCGCCGAGCAGGAAGGCCGCGGCCGCGCGGTTCGCGCTGACCCAGCGCAGGTAGAAGCGCACGCCCGCGCGCACTCCCCCTTCCGCGTCGGGGTGAGCGCGTAGCTCGGCCAGGAAGCCCTCCTGGAAATCGACGGTCAGCTCGACGTAGAGCGCCGCGGCGAGCGCGGCCTTGTCGGGGAAGTGGTGGTAGAGCGCGCCCGTGCTCACGCCCGCGTCGCGGCGGATGTCCTCGAGCGTGGCCGCGAGCGCACCTTCGACCGCGAAGCGCGCAAGCGCGGCGCTCAGCAGGCGTTCGCGGGCCGGCGGCTGAGTCTGCTCCCCACCTGAAGGACGGCGACGCGCGGCGGTCGTGCGGGTCGGCGAATCGAGCGCAGCCAGCTTGGTCATATCGAGATTATATCTATAAAAATAGAGAAATCCTCGGTCGGGTCATTGACCTTGCAGGTAGGTGAGCACCGCGAGCACGCGCCGATGATCGCTGTCGGACTGGCGCAGTCCGAGCTTCGCAAAGATGCTCGCGATGTGCTTCTCGACCGCGCCGATGCTCAGCACGAGCGACTCGGCGATTCCCGCGTTCGAACGGCCCTCCGCCATCAAGCCGAGCACCTCGCGCTCGCGGGGGGTCAGCTCCGAGAGCGGGCCGTCCACGCCGCCGCGCGAGACGAGCTGCGCGACGACGTCGGGGTCGAGCGCCGTGCCCCCGCGCGCGACGCGACCGACCGCGTCGACGAAGTCCTCGACGTTCATGATCCGGTCCTTCAGCAAGTAGCCCACGCCGCCGCGGCCGTCCGCAAGCAGCTCCGAGGCGTAAGTGGGCTCGACGTATTGAGAGACCATCAGCACGCCCATCTCCGGCGCTCGCTCGCGCAGCTGGAGCGCCGCGCGCAAACCCTCGTCGCGGAAGTCGGGCGGCAGGCGGATGTCCACTACCGCCACGTCGGGCTTCTCGCGCGCCACCGCGTCGAGTAGCGCGCGGGCATCTTCCACCGCGGCCACGACCTCGAAGCCGTTGTCGCGCAGCAGGCGCTCCAAGCCGTCGCGCAGCAGCGCGAGGTCCTCGGCGATCACGACGCGCAAACGCTCAGCTCCCGCACGGCATCCTCGCGCGGATCGTCGTCGGGCCGCCCGACGGACTCAGCACCGCGAGCGTCCCGTCGAGCGCCTCCACGCGCCGTCGCAGCCCGTCCAGACCCCCGCCCGCGGGGTCAGCGCCGCCCGAGCCGTCGTCGTGCACCTCGACCGTGAGCGTCTCGTTCTCGCGCACGATCCGCACATCGATCCGGCTTGCTCGCGCGTGCTTGCCCGCGTTAGCGAGCGCCTCCGCCACGACGAAGTAGGCCGCGCTCTCGACGGGCGGCTTCGGTCGCTCGGCCATCGTCACCGAGACCGTCACGTGCACCGCCGAGCTCGCCGCCAGCGCCCGCACCGCCGCGTCAAGGCCCCGGTCCGCGAGCACCGGCGGGTGGATCCCACGCGCGAGGTCGCGCAGCTCGCGCAACGCCTCGCCCGCGCCGGTGCGCGCCTCGGCCAGCAATTCGCGCGCCGCCTCGGGGTCCGCGGTCGCGAGCTTCTGCTCGGCCATCCCCAGGCTCATCCCGAGCGCGACCAGGCGGGCCTGGGCGCCGTCGTGCAGGTCGCGCTCGATCCGCCGCAGCTCCGCCTCTTGCACGTCGACCGCGCCGGCCCGGCTGCGCTCCAGGGCCGAGATCCGTTCGGTCAGCTCGCCGCGCTCGTCGTCGCGCATCAGCAGGATCGCCGCGTGCGGGCCGAGCGCCACCGCCGCCAACAGCACGACCCACACCGGCCAGAAGTAGCCGAAGCCGCTCGCGATCCACGCGCCGATCAAAAAGCCCAGCAACGCGACCCAGACGCCCGCATGGATCGCGAAGCCGCGGTCGAGCCGTCGCTCGTACCAGAACTCGGAATGCTCGTTCACCACGATCACCCAGGCGTGGATCGCGACCGGCAGCGCGAGCGCGAGGATCGTCCATGCGGGCCAGAAGTAGCCATGCGAGGTCAGCCCCCAGATCGCGATCAGGAACAGGTTCAGTCCCGTGGCGCCGGCCGCGTGCACGGCCAGCGCCCGGTGGCGTTCGATCAGCCTCGCCATCGTCCGCAACTCCACCACGTTCACACGCGCGAGCGCAAGCCGAGCGTGCGAACGCAGGGAGCGCAGCTGCATGGCTAGCCGGCTTCCGTCGCGGCGGCCGGCTCGCCACTCGTAGGGCGCGCTCGGCGCCCCACCTGCCGCGAGCGCTCGCGCGGGAGCCATTGAAGCCAGCGCGGCAGGTACCAATTCCAGCGGCCCAACAGCTTCATGCTCGCGGGCAACAGCACGCCCCGGATCAGCGTCGCGTCGATCAGCACCGCCACTGCCAGACCCACGCCCATCTGCTTGATTTCCAGCGTGCTCAGCGTCGCGAACAGCGCAAACACCGCGACCATCACGGTCGCCGCTGCCGTCACCGTGCCCGCGGTCGATGAGATTCCCCGCGCGACCGCCTCGGCTGTCGGCACGCCTTCATCGACCAGCTCCTTGATCCGACTGACGATGAACACGTGGTAGTCCATCGAGAGCCCGAACAGCACCGCGAACAGGAACAGCGGCAGCCAGGTGACGACCGCGCCGTTGGAGTGAAAGTCCAGCGGCCCCTGCAAATGACCATCCTGGAAGACCCACACCAGCACGCCGTAGGCCGCGCCCACCGACAGCAGGTTCAACACGATCGCCGTGAGCGGGATCGTCAGTGAGCGGAACGTCACGAGCAGCAGCACGAATGCCAGCCCGAGCACGAACGCGAACACCAGCGGCCAATGCTTCTTGGTCGTCTCGTTGAAGTCGTGCGTCCCCGCGGCCACGCCGGTCACCGCGTAGCTCACGCCCGGTACGTGGCCGAGCGTCGCGGGCAGCAGCTCGCCGCGCAGGGTCGCAAGCGCCTTCAGCGCCCTGTCGTCATCGCCGTTGCCCGCGAGCGGGATTTCGAGCTTGGCCAAAGTGTGCGCGGGGTTGAGCGTCGTCGCGATCGGGCCGCCCATCTGGGGGTTCGACAGCGCCTCGTGCTTCACGTTCGCGATCGCTTCGCGCACCGCGGGGCTCCTCACGTCGGGGGCCTGCACCGTGACGACCGCCGGCGTCTGCGCGCCCGGGAAGGCGTGCTGGATCTTCTTGTAGCTCTGCACGATCTGCACCTTCGCGGGTAGGTCCGTGAAGCTCGGCAGCTTCGTGTGCATGTTCAGCACGGGCAGCGCCAGCGCGACCAGCACTCCCACCGAGAGCACAACCGCCACCGCGGGGAAGCGCAGCGCGGGACGTAGCACGAGCGACCACAGACGCGAGGACTCGCGCCGTCCCTTGACGACCTGGATCAAAGTGCGACGGTCGCGCAGCCAGACCAGCGGGCGCGGACGGGCCGCCCAGCGCAACAGCCGCACGCGAGCGAGCGGGCGCAGCAAGCGCAGGACGGTCGCGGCCAGCACCGCGAGCACGCCGCGATCGACCCGGTCGCCGAGCTTGCCAAGCAGCGCGGGCAGCACCGTGAGCGAGCCGACCATCGAGACGAGCACGACCAGCATCGCGCCGGCGCCGATCGAGCCGAACACCTTGCTGCCCGCGAGCAGCATGCCCGCCATCGCGATCAGCACCGTCGTGCCCGAGACGAGCACCGCGCGACCCGAGGTCGCGGCCGCGCGGGCGAGCGCAGCCTCTGCGGGCAGCCCCTTGCGCTCCTCGCGCTCGCGCTTGAGGTAGAACAGCGAGTAGTCCACGCCGACCGCCATCCCCATCAGCAGCATCACCGAGCTGGTCGCGTCCGAGGCGTGGAGCACGTGGCTCAACAGCGAGGCCAGGCCGAGCGACCCGAGCACCGCCGAGAAGGCCAGCAGCACCGGCACGCCCGCCGCGACGAACGCGCCGAACGCGAACAGCAGCACGAGGAAGGTGATCGGCAGCGACAGGCCCTCCGCGTGCGCGAAGTCGTCGTTCATCGTCTTCCTCAATTCGTGCCGCGCGCTCGCGTCGCCGAACTCCACGATCGTGAAGCCAGGCGCGGAACGTTGCAGCGCGGCGACCTTCGCGAGCACCGGTGCCACCCGGTCTTCGGCGGTTTCGGGATCGCCGCGCATGTCGAACTGGATCAGCGCCGAGTGCCCATCGTGGGACGTCTGCCCCGGCGCGCCCGTGCGGACATCGTGGGTCTGCGGCAGCTCGCGTAGGGCCGCGGTTACCCGCGCGAGCGTCCGCTGGAAGGCGGGGTCTCCGACCATCGCGCGCCGGTTCTGCACGAGCACGCTCTCGCTCGCCGAGCGGTGCAGGCCCGAGCCCGCGAGCGCCTTCTCCGCGACGGCGCTTTCGCCCGTGGCCTGCTCGGTGTCGGTGAGCTTCGCGGTGCCCGCGAGCTGGCCGAGCACGACCGCGATCGCGATGAACGCCAGCCAGCCAAACGTTGCCGTCTTCCAATGCGCCGCGCTCCAACGCCCGGCGCGAGCTGCGAGGTTCCTGCCGTCTGCGCGCGGCGCGCGCCCTTCACGATCCGGCCTCATTGCGGCCCCCTTTCGCTCGATTCCCATGTGCCGATCGAGCGTCTCAGCGCGTAGTCGCCGCGCCAATGGCGGGGGCCGGCGTCAGGGGGTGGGGCTGGCTGGTGTATTCAGACGCCGGTCAGCCCGACGCGCCCGGCTCAGGCGAGGCCCGTTGCCCTCAGACTTGCGCGACCGGGACCGGCGCCTCGAGCCCGGCCTCGGTCGAGACGAGGATCGCGCCCTCGCCCGTGGCGTAGGCCTCCTCGCCGTGCTGGACCACGTCCATGCCCAGCGCCTCCTCGTGTTCGGTCGCGCGCAGCGGGGTCACGAGCGCCATCAGCCGCAGCAGGACGTATGTGGCGCCGAACGCGTAGGCCGGGGCCGCGAGCGCGGCGATCGCCTGCCAGCCGAGCTGTTCGGCGTTCCCGTACAGCAGGCCGTTGGAGACTCCGTTCCAAGAGAGCTGCGCGACGAAGCCGAGGAACAGGATCCCCGTGAGACCGGCGGTGCCATGCGCCGCGAGCACATCGAGCGTCTCGTCCACGCGGGTGCGCGGGCGCCACACGATGATCGCGTAGCTCGGCAGCGCCGCCAGCGCGCCCAAAGCCATCGCCCATGCCGGGCTGATGTAGCCGCCCGCGGGCGTGATCCCCACGCAGCCGACGATGATCGCGGTCGCCGCGCCGATCGCGGTCACGCGGCGTTCGCGGCGCAGATCGAGCAGGAACCAGACGAACAGCGTGCACGCCGGGGCGAGCAGCGTGTTCGTGAAAGCGAGCACGCTCGAGTGCCCCGCCGAGAAGCCGCTGCCGCCGTTGAAGCCGAACCAACCGAACCAGAGCAGGCCCGCGCCCAGCAGTACGTACACCGCGTTGTGAGGAAGCAGCGCCTGGCGCCCGTAGTCCTTGCGCGCGCCCACGACAAGTGCCGCGGCGAGCGCGGAGAAGCCCGAGCCCATCTCCACCGGCACCCCGCCCGCGAAGTCGAGCGTGCCGTTCGCCTGCAGCCAGCCGCCGCCGAACGCCCAGTGGGCGAGGACCGCGTAGACGAGCACCGACCACAGCGCGGAGAAGACGAGCAGCGGAACGAAGCGCATCCGCTCGACGACCGCGCCCGATACCAGCGCGGTGGTCACGATGCAGAAGGCCGCCTGGAAGGCAAAGAAGACGAGTTGGGGGATCGAGGTCCCCGCCCGGGGCGCGAACGCAACGCCGCTGAGCGCGGCGTTGCCGA
Source organism: Solirubrobacteraceae bacterium (assembly GCA_035507305.1). Lineage (GTDB taxonomy): Bacteria > Actinomycetota > Thermoleophilia > Solirubrobacterales > Solirubrobacteraceae > Palsa-744. Next base: position 13,879 of record DATJOE010000122.1, read on the forward strand.
GCCCGCCGATGAAACCGTTGCCGGGGTCGAACGCAAGCGAGTAGCCCACAAGCGCCCACGTGATCGTCGCGACCGCGAGCGCAGCGATCGACATCATGAACGTGTTCAGCGTGTTCTTCGAGCGCACGAGCCCCGCGTAGAACAGGCCGAGCGCGGGGGTCATCAGCAGGACGAGCGCGGTCGCCGCGAGCATCCAGGCCGTGTCTCCAGCACTGATGCGCGCCGCGAGCGCGATCACTTCTGCACCGGGGTCACGGCCCCCTGATCGGTCTCGCCCGTGCGAATGCGGACCGCGCGCTCCAGCGGCGTCACGAAGATCTTGCCGTCTCCCACCTCGCCTGTTCGGGCGCCGGCGCAGAACGCGTCGATCGTTCGTTGTACGAAGTCGTCGGAGACCGCGACCTCGAAGCGCACCTTCTCGGAGAGGCCGACTTGCACGGTCGTTCCGCGATAGGTCTCGACGCGATCTAGCTCGCCCCCGTGACCCTGCACGCGGCTCATCGAGATGCCGCGAATCTCGGCACGATACAGCGCCTCGAGCACATCGTTTACCTTCTCGGGCCGCACGATCGCGGTCACGAGCTTCATCGATTCCCCGCTTCTTCCGCTGTCGGCGGAGCAGCTGTCTCGCTTGCGCCCTCGGCGCGGGCCGCACCCCTCGCCGAAGCGCCGCGACACTATCACGGTGCCGCGGGCATACGACCGGGCTCGTGTCCTTGCGGGGGCCTTTCAGGATTCAGTCGCCGGCGCGTATTCCGGCGAGGTCGATCGCGACAGCGCCCCCCGTGATCCCGAGGGCCTGCGCGGCCGTCACGCCCGACAGCTCGCCTCGCGCTGCCATCATCGCGCCCATCACGGTGTCAGCGCTGTCGCAGAGCAGCCACAGCCGATGCCATAGCTTGCGTGCCTCGCCGCGCGAGGCGAGATAGCCGATCCCAAGCGTTACAGCGCGGACGCCGAACACGCGGTTCATGTAGATCAGGGCGGTCGAGTCGTCGCGACGGGGGATACCAAAGGTTCGGTTCATCGTGCGCGGGGCGAACCACGCAAACGCACCGAGGGCGATCCGGAACAGGGCCAAGAAGCGCATATGCAGGCCGGATAATGCCCGACCTCGGAGCCGGGGACAATGACGGACTACCAACGTTTCCTGCCATCCGGACGGCCCATCCGAACGGCTCGTGCGCGAGAGTAGACTCATGCGCGTGGGGGTTGCGAGCGGATCGCAGGAGCACGACGCGGATCTCGGTCGCTGGACTTCTGGGGCATCCCCGCGGAGGAGCGCGACCGACCGTTTGCCTGGCTGCGTGAGAACGAACCGATCTCCCGGCACGAGCCGCCCGAGGACATCCTCGGATTGCCGGATCAGGGCCGCCAAAGCTACTGGGCGATCGTCCGCTACGAGGACGTGCGAAGGATCTCGCGCGACCCCGAGACGTTCTGCTCGGGCCATGGCACGCAGTTCGTCGATGCCCCACCCGAGTTTCTGGAGGCGTCGCTGTCGTTCCTGGCGATGGACGCTCCGCGTCACACGAAGCTGCGCGGGCTTGTCTCGCGCGCGTTCACACCGCGCCAGGTCGCGCGGATCGAGGAGGGCATCCAGCGCAATGCACGCGAGCTAGTCGAGCGGGTCGCGCCGACCGGCGGGGGCGACTTCGTAGAGCTGATCGCCAAGCAGCTGCCACTGATCACGATCTCGGACATGATTGGCGTTCCGGAGGCCGACCGCGAGCGGGTGGTCGCCGCGGCAGACCTGCTCGTGACGACTTCGGATCCCGAGGCATTCGGAGATCGCCCGCCGATCGAAGTCCTGGGCGAGGCGCTGTGGACGCTCACAGCGTTCGCGAAGGAGTTGGCGGCACACCGTGAACGGAACCCGGGCGACGATCTGATGACGGGGTTGGTGCAGGCCGAGGTCGACGGTGAGCGACTGACACACGACGAGATAGGGGCGTTCTTCGTGCTGCTCTCGGTGGCGGGGAACGACACGACGCGTCACACCACCTCTCACGCGATGCGCGCGCTCACGCTGAACCCCGACCAGCGCGCGTGCCTAGTGGAGGATCTAGACGAGCGGCTGCCGACCGCGGTCGAGGAGTTCGTCCGCTGGGCATCGCCGGTGTTGACCTTCCGGCGCACCACGACGCGGGAGGTTGAGATTCACGGCCAGGTGCTGCCGCCTGAGGAGAAGGTCGTGCTCTTCTATCACTCCGCAAATCGCGACGAGCGTGCGTTTAAGGACCCGTGGCACTTCCACGTGACCCGCGACCCGAACCGGCATCTGGGCTTCGGGGGTGGGGGGCCGCACTACTGCCTGGGCGCCTCGCTCGCGCGCACTCAGCTGCGGTCGATCTTTGGCGAGCTGCTGCGCGTCGTGCCGGATATCGAGGCTGGCGAGCCGGAGTTGCTACGGAGCGCGTTCGTGCATGGTGTTAAGCGGATGGATTGCAGTTTCACAGCGCGGGGCTGATGCGCGAGGCCAGCTGTGCGGGGCGGCGACGGAGCCTCGCTGCCTCACCTCACCTCCGCAGCTAGACATATTTATGTCAGACTGATAGCCTCTATAGCGTGCGAACTACAGTGCGACTCAACGACGATCTGCTGGCAGCAGCTAAGCAACGAGCCGCAGCGGAGCAGACGACTCTGACGGCGCTGATCGAAGACTCGCTGAAGCGCACGCTGGCCTCGCGTCCAGCCAAGGGGGCCGAACGATTCACGCTACGCCGCGCCGGCGAAGCCCAGCTGAAGCCGGGCGTTGACCTCGACGACTCGGCCGGCCTGCGTGACTTGATGGACGGCCTGCGCTGATCCTGCTCGATGTCAACGTGCTGGTCTACGCGCAGCGGGGCGGCACACCCGAGCACGATCAGGTCGGCGCATGGCTACAGGACGTAGCGAACGCCAGCGCCCCGTTCGGACTTTCAACGCTCGTGCTCAGCGGCGCGTTGCGCATCCTCACCCATCCACGCGTGTTCGCCAACCCCACCCCACTGAACGACGCGCTCACGTTCATCCACGAACTGCAGGCGCGGCCTAATTGCGTCGAGATCGCGCCGGGCGCACGTCACTGGGAGATCTTCAGTGGGCTGTGCGAGACGACCAACGCCACCGGCAACGAGATCCCCGACGCATATCTTGCTGCGCTCGCGATCGAGTCAGGTAGCGATTGGATCACGACCGATGCCGGCTTCGCACGCTATGCCGGCCTGCGCTACAGCCACCCGCTCACATACTCGTAGTCCGGATGGTTACGGGCTCCGTCTAAGACCTCTCGCCGAAATCGCCAACCAGCCCCAAAAACCCGAGATCGGCATGCAGACGATCGCCACCGCGGCGCTCATGACGCTGGCTCGATGGGCGGCTTGCACGGCATCCCAGCGCCCTGCGTGTTCTGCGTCCCCGACGAGGCCTCCGATGATCCATATCAGGGGCGAGGGAACGAGAAACCAGAATGCGGTCGCCCTCAGACCCCGATAGGGGACGCTGGCAAAGACGCGGCTCCTGATGATGGAGCGCAACTCGGCGCGATAGAAGCCAAGGCCGACGAGCGCGTGGGTAAGGGCCAGGAGCCGCAAGAGGTCCCCCTCGCCGATTGTCTTGTGCTTGCGGCGCGTCATTTTCTTGCTCCTCCACGCGTTAGCGACATCTGCCCCAGCCCCCGCCAAGCGAAATCGAGCAGCCGCTCGACGACCTCCTCGCGGGACACATCGGGATGCACGTACCACCAAGCAGCCAGCCCGTTCTGAGCCGCCTTTAGAGCCTCCGCGAACATTTCAGCTGTTTTTGCGGGATCCCCGTAGGCGCCGAGAGCACCCTCGTTGTCGCCGCTGCGGAGAAAGACGGCAATCGCCGCCGTCGCCTGGCTATCAAGTCGGCGGTAGGCCGCCGCAACCTCGGGATCGCTGGGCGGGTCGCGGAACATGATCCGCCACGCGCAGCGGTGCTCCTCGACGTAGGCGAAGAACGCTTCCACGCCGGCCCGCAGTTGAGCAGCTGCATCTGCAGGAACCCCCTGCACCGCCATCCCGACTTCGCGCAGTAGCTCGGCGGTGTGCCGCTCGAGCAACTCGATCACAAGTTGCGCCTTGGAGTCGAAATGGTCGTAGATCACGGCAGGCGTGATCCCTGCCGCCGTAGCCACATCGGCGATCGACATGCGCTCATAACCACGCTCAGCGAGCAACTCCCGCGCACCTTGCAGAATCAGCTCCCGTCGCTGCTCTGGCTTGAGACGCCGTCGCGTCTGCGCCTGGGCTGGAGGCGACATGGGAACACCTTACCAAATGATCATTTGGTAGATTACCGGTCCTATGCAGGCGTCTGCCATCGGCACTCCCCCCCTCCGTCAGTCCCCCTACTTCGCGGAGCAGGTCAATGGCATGTTCGACCGTCTGGCAGCTCGGTATGACCTGCTGAACTCGTTGATGACTGCGCGTCTGCATCACCGTTGGCGCGAACGCGCCGCCGATCGTGTCGAGTTGGTGCCAGGCGAGAGAGTGCTCGACGTAGGCTGCGGGACCGGCGACCTCACGCTCGAGATCGCGGGCCGGGTGCCGGGAACAGAACTAATCGGCTGTGACTTTTCAGAGCCGATGTTGGGTCGCGCCCGCGAAAAGTCCGCCCGTCGAGGTACTCGGAGTGTGCGTTTCGAGCACGCCGATGCGCTGCGGTTGCCTTATGCAGATGCAAGCTTCGACGCGGTCACTACCGGCTTCGCCCTACGTAACCTCGCCGACACCGATCGCGGTCTGGCTGAGCTGGCACGCGTCGTGCGCCCAGGCGGCCGCGTCGTCGTGCTCGACTTCACCCGTCCCCGACGGCAGCCGTTCTCTGCCTTCTACTCGATCTGGCTTGATCGCATCGTGCCAGTCCTGGGAGCGCTCGCCAAGGATCCAGGCGCCTATACCTACCTCCCGGAATCCGTGCGTGCCTTTCATGACCCACACGAGCTCGCTGCAAAAATGACACACGCGGGGTTTGAAAACGTGCGCTGCCTACTACTCGCCGGTGGGATCGTCACGATTCACAGCGGCCGAAGGAGAGTTACATAGCGTCGGCGCTGCGGCTACCGGCGTTTCTGCGGATCAGTCCGGCTATGCGGCGCAGGCACTGGCGGCGGTCATGACGGCTGCCGCGACTTCCTTGGGGTGGGAGATCATGACCACGTAGGAGGCGCTCCTACCTCGGTGACTTCCGCGCCCATGCGGTCGTAGCTAGAGCGGAGGACGCGGACTAGCGCTTAAAGGCCGATACCCCGGCCCCGCGACGCGGAACCGGGGCCCGACCCAATCGGCGCTAGACGCTCGCGGCGGAGGCCTGAGGGTCTAGTGGGGTGCCGACACTGGCGGCGGGCGAAGGGACGGGCGCTACGGGGACCCAGGTCGCTCCGTCGAAGCGCAGCCCGTTGACTACGTCGCCCGGCTGATAGCGAGGGACCTCGGTGTTGCCCGCGTTCACCGTCGTGTTCACGACCACCGACTGCGCGCCCGCTCGTGCACTCGCGTCGCTGAGCGACCAGACGAGGCTAAGGACCCACCCGAGAAACGTCCATCCGAGGAAAAAGTTCAGCGCAAAGATCCCACCCTTGCTCGGATGCTTGCGGTAGAAGGCGATGATCGTGGGCAGCCAGTAAGGGACGAAGAGGATCGCGAGAAACGCCCCGATCCCCATCGCCGCGATCAGCGCCGGCAGCAGCTTAATTACGAACAGAACCGTCACGAGGGCGGCGACAGCGCCAAGCCCGATTTTTACTCCTTGCTCGAGGCCGTTCCATTTCTGCTTCAGAGACTCCATTGTCATGCACCCCTTTCGCTATTTATGGATTCGCTTCGATCGGGAGTCGGATTCGGCTCGCTCCTCGATCTGACGCGACGATCATCGCCTCGCGCAAGCGCCATGCGGGGCCACCCAAGGTGTCGTCATGCAACACCTCAGCGCCGCCCGGCGCCCGTCAGCGGCGCGAAGCTCAGGAGCGCTCTGGCGCCGGCGCTGCGACCGTGCGCCCGATACGTGCGGCGCTACCTAATATGCATCCCCGAGATCGCCCGGCTGATCACCAGCTGCTGGATCTCAGCCGTGCCCTCGAAGATGTCATAGATCTTTGCGTCGCGGTGCCAGCGCTCTACGGGGAACTCACGGGTGTAGCCGTTGCCGCCGAGGATCTGGATCGCGCGCTCGGTGACCCATACGGCGACCTCGCCGGCCTTCAGCTTTGACATCGAGCCCTCGGCGTTCTGGAAGGGGACCTGG
>DATJOE010000123.1:0-3576 GCA_035507305.1 Solirubrobacteraceae bacterium
CGTTTACGGATGAGCAGCTAGAGGAGGCGATCGAAGCTGTCGGGCGCCGCCTCGGGATGCGGCTCACAACGCACGAGGTGATCCTGCGCGGCGTCCCCGAGGCTGCGCCCAACCCCGGGGCGGCGGTGTAGCGACACCCGCGAGTCGATAGGAGCGTCTACTTGATCCCCCCGCTTCTTACAGCGACCCAAGCCAAGCCGACTAGCGGCGACGTGCTCCTCGGCGACCGAGCCTCCACGATGCTCGCAGCCAAAATCGGCTCTCGCGCGGTCGAGGCTCATCGATGATGAGCAGTTGTCGGTCCGTTGGCGACGCGGCGGGGGCAGCAGCGCCAGCTCGCCCGCGCGCGCTCAAATAGCGACGCAGCCCATCCGGGTTTGCGTAGTGGATGGCGGCGCGCTGCTCTGCGCTCAAGGACCGCTTGCGCGGTTTGCCCAAGTGCTTGGAGGGCCGCGAGGGGCGGTTCATCGAGCCTCCTTGAAGGTCACATGACGGCGAAGCTTCGGGTCGTACTTGCGCAGTTCAAGGCGCCCTGGCGTGTTGCGCTTGCTCTTGGTGGTCCAGTAGACGCTCGAGCTCTCGGTCGAGAGCAGGCGAATCGTCATGCGTGTCGCGTTTCGCCGGGCCATCTGCTCAGACCTTCTCGCCACGGCTGCGGATTCCCGCAACGACGGCCTCGATGCCACGCGCGTCGATGATCTTCATGCCCTTTGTGCTCAGCGTCAGGCGGATGAAGCGGTTCTCCGACGGCAGGAAGTAGCGCTTTCGCTGGATGTTCGGGCGGAACTGCCGCTTCGTCCGCTGGTGGCTGTGCGAGACGTTGTTTCCCGAGCGCGGGATGCGGCCGGTGACTTGACAGCGACGGGACATGGCAGAGCTAGGCGCCGGGGAGCCTCACGCCGAGCGCTCGGCCGCCGGGTCGATTCGCAGTCGCAGCCTGGGGACCGTCGATGCGGGGCTGCGGTGGACGAGGCCGCGTCTGAGCGCGCTCTCGCCGCTCGCGCCGCGGATGATCGCGACCCATCCCGGCTGGGTCCGCTGCACGGCTCGCGGGTGGCGGGCGATCCGCGAGCTCGTCGGCGGCGGATGGCTTCGCCGGCGCTTGAGCTGGCGCCGATCGACGGCGTGCTCGGGCAACCACTCTGTTCCCGGCCCGGCGTAGGTGCAGAGCAGTCGCACGCTGGTTCCGTCGACGTGGTAGCGCGGCGCCGCGCCGACGCGCGAGCCGCCCTCGAGACGCACCAGGACCTCAGAGTGCCCGAGGCGCCCGAGCAGTTCGACCATCGTTGAGAGCTCGTGCGCCCACAGATGCAGGCTGCGCTCATCGACACCCGCTCGGTCGAGGGCGTCCGTCAGCGGCACGCGCGGCGCGGCCGCTGCCACGCTTAGCCTGAGAGCGAACGGCCGCGCAGCGAGTCGTGCGGCCGAGTCGCTCAGTAGCCGCGAGAGGGTGCGCTGCCACAGCCACAGATCGACGGAGGGATCGTGAAGCTGCTCGACGCCTTGAGGGGTCTCGGTGCAGTGGACGCGCCGGGCGCGTGGCGCAGTGCATAGCTTGCGTGAAGGGTTCCTGAGCATCGGCTGGATGTTACCCTATAACAAGATTGATTCTTGTTCTCATCTTCTGCCTGGAGGTTCGCTCGTGACTTCAAACCCCGTTGACTCCCCCCCCGGGCACCCGTCAGCGCCGGCCCCGGCTGCCCGTGACGGTGCTCTCGGGCTTCCTGGGCGCCGGTAAGACGACCGTCCTCAACCACGTGCTCGCCAACCGCGAGGGGATGCGCGTCGCGGTGATCGTCAACGACATGAGCGAGGTCAACATCGATGCGGGTCTCGTGCAGCGGGGCGCCGGCGCGCTCTCGCGTGGCGATGAGCGCCTGGTGGAGATGAGCAACGGCTGCATCTGCTGCACGCTGCGTGAGGATCTGCTGGTCGAGGTCGGCGACTCGCCGTGGAAGGCCGCTTCGACTACCTGCTGATCGAGTCGACCGGCATCTCAGAGCCCCTGCCTGTGGCAGAAACCTTTACGTTCACTGGCGAGGACGGCGTGAGCCTCGCGTCGATCGCGCGGCTGGACACGATGGCGACCGTTGTCGACGGCGGCGCGTTCCTCACCGATCTCGGATCGATCGATGACCTGCAGGCCCGCCGCGCGGCGCTCGGCCCCGAGGATGAGCGCTCGGTAGCCGACCTCTTGGTCGACCAAGTCGAGTTCGCCGACGTGATCCTGATCAACAAGACCGACCTGCTCGCGGACGGCGAGCTGGAGCAACTCCAAGCGGTCCTCCGGCAGCTGAACCCCCGTGCCCGCCAGCTGCCCATCCTTCACGGCCAAGCGCCGCTCGGGGAGCTGCTGGATACGCACCGCTTCGACTTCGACGCCGCCGCCGGCGCGCCCGGCTGGCAGCAGGTGCTGCGCGGCGAGGAGATCCCCGAGACCGAGGAGTACGGCATCTCGAGCTTCGTCTACCGCGCTCGAACACCCTTTCACCCCGAGCGGTTGTGGCGCGAGGCCAACAGCGCGTGGCCCGGCGTACTGCGCTCCAAGGGGTTCTTCTGGCTCGCGACGCGTCCGGCGCTCGTCGGGGAGTGGTCAAGCGCAGGCGGAATCCTCCACCTCGGCGCCGTCGGATCGTGGTGGAGCGCGGTCCCTGAGAGCCACTGGCCGGACGATCCCGAGATGCTCGCCCACATCCGGGCGCAGTTCCAGGACCCTTGGGGCGATCGTCGCCAAGAGCTCGTGTTCATCGGCCAAGACCTCGATGAGGCGGCCGTCCGCCGGCGCCTCGACGCCTGCCTCCTTACGCCGGACGAACTAGAAACGGATCGCGAGCAAGGGTTCGGGCGAATACCGGACCCCTTTCCACGCTGGGCGACAGGCCATGCGCACGAGACCCAAACCAGCCAGACGGGCTAGCCAGCGACTCAATAGGACCAGCCGGCCAAGCAGGCAACCGCTTCGAGGGCTCAGAATCCCGTCCGCGCAGCCAAACTGGCGCGAGCCGTGGCGCGAGCAGTCGATTTGTGGCTCTAGCGAGGCTGTCGCGGAAACCTGACGGGCCGATCAGCTTTCTCGGCGGTACGATTGTTATACTCGTCAGGTATGACTAGCCGAATCGGTGCTAAGGGGCAGGTGGTGATCCCGAAGTCGTTGCGGGATCGTGTCCACTTGCAGCCGGGCGATGAGGTTGACTTTGAGTTGCGCGACGAGGAGATCGTGCTCTATGCGCGGCGATCCCCCGTGAGACTGGGTGGCCGGTTCGCGAAGACAGGCATGGCGGCTCGTCTGCTTGAAGATCGAGCACGCGAACCTCGGTGAGCGTCTGCCTGGATTCCTGGACGGTCCTCGCTTGGCTGGACGGGGAGGAGCCGGCGCTCTCAAGGGTCGAGGAGTTGCTCACAGCTCGCCCGGTGGTTAGCTGGCTCAACCTCGTAGAGGTTTACTACCGGGTGGAGCGCGATCACGGGCGCGCCGCGGCCGATGAGGCGCTGCGCGACCTACGTGCGGCGTTCGCGCTGGATCTTCCAGGGACCGCTCGGATGATTGAGGTGGCGCGGCTGAAGGCCAAAGCCGCG
>DATJOE010000124.1:0-4785 GCA_035507305.1 Solirubrobacteraceae bacterium
ACTCCAGCGCCGCGGCGTAGGCCCCCACGTCGAGCGCCATCCCGTCCGCTCGGCGCCAGTAGCGGTTGTGCTGCAGGACGATCAGCTCAGCGCCATCCATCAGCAGCCGAAATGCGTGGTTGAGCAACTGTGCGTCGAAGCGGTCGCCCACGTCACCGAGCACCACCGCGTCGATCGGCGCTCCTGGCCGCCCGCCGCCGCGCTCGCTCTCCACCGCGCTGCCCAGCGCTGCCAGATCCTCGCGTAGGCCGTCGCTGACGATCAGCTCGACTGAGGAATGCCCGCGTTCCTCGCAGTGGCGCACCGCGAGTGCCGCCGGCGTGAGGATCTCATCGAGTGAGACCTTGAAGCCCAGCCGCTGGAGATGCTCGCCGACCTCGCGACGCGAGCGCGAGGTCGTGTTCGTGACCAGGCGCAGCGACGCGCTCTGCTCGCGCAGCCGCGAGAGCGCCTCGTGCGCGCCCGCGATCGGCTCGTCGCCGACGTACAGCACCCCGTCGATGTCGAGTAGCACGCCAAAGCCTTCGCCGTGCGTGCTCATCGGCTCAGAACAGCCCGCCCAGCGCGCTGCCCGCGTGGTGGACCAGATCGAACAGCGGCTGCGGCACGATGCCGAAGAAGATCGTCGCCGCGGCGCACAGCAGCGCGACGAACATCACCTCGACCTGCGGCGAGCGCGTGCTCGGGGCGGCCGCGGGGTCATCCAGCTCGGGCGAGCCTCCCGCCAGCGCGGGAAGGCCCTCGGATGCCGGGGCGGGAGCGCCCGTCGCGGGCGGCGTCGTCGCGAAGCCCGGGTCCGGCTCGGGCGCGGGGCGCATCCACATCGCCGCGATCACCGGCAGGTAGTAGCCGAGCGAGATCATCGAGCCGATCACGATCACCACGCCGAGCCAGGTGTAGCCACCGGAGACGGCCGCGTCGATCAAGTAGAACTTCCCCGTGAAGCCCGCCGTCGCGGGGATGCCCGCGAGCGCGAGCATTGAGATCGTCATCGCCCCCGCCAGCCATGGCCGCTCTCGGCCCAGGCCCGCGAACGCCTGTATCGAGTCGCCGAGCGTGGTTTCCCGCTCGCGCGCGACGATCGTCGCGAACGCCGCCATGTTCATGAACATGTAGACCGCCAGGTAGAACACGGTCGCGCGGACGCCAAGCTGCGTCGAGACCACAACCCCCGCAAGCATGTAGCCCGCCTGGGCCACCGAGGAGTAGGCGAGCATTCGCTTCAGCGAGGACTGGCCAAGCGCGCCGACGTTGCCGACGAGAATCGTGATCGTCGCGAGCACCGCCACTGCCGGACCCCAGGTGCTCTGCGCGCCGACGAGTGCGACGTCGAAGAAGCGCAGGAATGCGCCGAGCGCCGCGACCTTCGTCGTCACCGCCATGAATGCCGTGACTGGCGTCGGAGCGCCCTCGTAAACGTCGGGGGTCCACTGGTGGAAGGGGGCGACCGAGGACTTGAACGCTAGGCCCGCGACGCACAGCCCGATGCCCGTGAGCATCAGCGGATCGGTCGCGAGGCTGCCGCTGGAGAGCGCCTGGGCGATCGCGCCGAAGTCCGTCGCGCCCGTCGCGCCGTAGATCATCGCCAGGCCGTAGAGCAGCGTCGCCGAGCCGACCGAGCCCACGATCAGGTACTTCAGCCCCGACTCCAGCGAGTGCTCGCGGCGGAGCTCGCTCGCGCACAGCACGTACAGCGGGATCGACAAAAGCTCCAGTCCCACGAACAGCGCGATCGTGTTCTGCGCCGCGGCCATCAGCGACATGCCCCCGACCGAGCTGAGCAGCAGCGCATGGAACTCGCCGTGGCCCGCTTCCTCCGAGGCGCGCGAGCGCCACGCCAGCAGCACCGCGAGCGCGCCACCAGTCGCAAGGATCAGGTTCAGCAGCAACGACAAGTCATCGATCCGCAGCGCGCCCGAGACGATCGACTTCTCTGCATGCCACTGCCAGATCGTCAGTCCCGCCGCGGCACCGAGCGCTACCAGTGTGAGGAACGGGACGACGTGGGCGCGCATCCAGCGAGCGCGGATCAGACCCGCGAGCAGCACGATCGTCGCGCCACCCAGCAATGCGATCAGCGGCGAGAGCGCCGCGAAGTCGACATGTGGGCCTTTCAGGTGGGCGGTGGCGAGAAGTGTCATTCGTGCGCCCCGCTCACTTCGATGACCTGGGCTGGTGTGCTCGCGAGCTTCTGACTGGGGGACAGGGTTGCGTCCGCGTGCGCGCTCGCCACCGCCGTCTTCACCGATCCTTCGCTGCGGTGCAGCGCCAACTGCGGGTACAGCGCCATGAACAGGATCACGCCGACGACCGGCACGAGCACGAGCCCGTCGCTCAAGCTCATCTCACGTGACTCCACGTGAGCCCCGACGCGGTTGTGCATCGAGCGGATGAACAGGCGCAGCGCGTAGACGCTCGCGAGCACGACGCCCGTGAAGGCGATGATCGCGATCACCAGCTTCGCTTTGAACACACCGAGCAGGATCAGGAACTCGCCCACAAAGTTCGAGGAGCCCGGGATCGCGAGCGTCGCGAGCGCGACGATCAGGAAAGTCGTAGCGAGCACGGGCGCACGGAAGGCGATCCCGCCCATCTCGCGGACGTCCTCCGAGCCCCCAGCCCGTTTGGCCAGCAATGCGACGATGAACAGCAGCGGCGCGACGACCAGCCCGTGGTTGACCATCTGCAGCAGCGCGCCCTGCGCGCCCTGCGAGGTCAGCGAGAAGATTCCCAGCGTGATGAAGCCGAGTTGCGCGACCGACGAGTACCCCGCTATCAGCCGCGCGTCCGTTTGCGTGAACGCGACGACCGAGCCGTAGAGGATCGAGGCCAGCGCGATCAGCAGCATCAGCGTCTGGAAGTGCGCCGATGCCTGGGGAAACAGCGGCAGCACGATCCGCAAGAAGCCGTAGGCGCCGATCTTTGAGAGCACGCCCGAGAAGACCATCAGCACCTCGATCGGCATCGCCTTGTACCCGTCGGGCATCCAGCCGTGCAGGGGGAACGCCGGCATCTTCACGAGGAAAGCCGCCGCGAAGAACAAGAAGATCCACTCCTGCGAGCCCTTCGAGAGGGGTATGTGCTGCAGCGAGGAGAGCACGAACGTGATGTGTCCGCCGCCCTGCTGTGCCGCGAGTACGCCTGTCGCGACCGCGGCTGCGAGCATCAGCAGCGAGCCAACGAGCGTGTAGATCACGAGCTTGATCGTCGCTTTCACGCGGCCGGGCTCGCGCCCCCAGACCCCGATCAGGAAGTAGAACGGGATCAGCATTAGATCGAAGAACGCCACGAACAGCGCGAGGTCTTGGGCGAGCAACGCACCCAGAACTGCCGACTCCGCGAGCATGAAGTTGAAGTAGAAGAAGCGCGGTCGCTCCCAATCGCGCAAATTCGCCGCGAGTGCGGCGATCGCGAACAGCAGCGCGGTGAGCCCGACCATGAACACGTTCAGCCCGTCGATCCCGAGCTTGTAGTGGATGCCGAGTTCGGCGATCCACACCACGTCGGTCACGTGGGTGAGGCCGTGTGAGCCCGGTGAGTAGTCGGCGATGTAGCCGATCGCCAGGCCCAGCGTCGCGAGCGAGCCGAGCAGCGCGAGTACGCCTGGGACGCTCAGGCGCGAGAACGGCGCGCCCTCGCGGCCCGTCTCTGCGGGGGGCGTCTGGACCGGCTCCGCCTCACTGGCGCGCCGCGTCAGCAGCGATAGCGCCCAGCCGAGTAGGCCGGAGGCGGCGGGTAGCCAGAGGATAATCGAAAGCGGTGGCATCAGCTCACGACTGAAGTAGGAAGTAGAAGCCGACGCCGGTCAGGCCGAGCACGAGCAACGCCGCGTAGTAGCGAACGAAGCCGCTCTGCGCTGCGCGCACCGCGGCCGAGCCGATTCGCACGAGGCCGCTCGTGCCGCCGACGAGCGTGTCGTCGACGAACACCCGCTCGAACGTGCCTTGAGCGAAGCGGCCCAACGCGGCGAAGGGTCGTACGACGAGCGCGTCGATCAGCTCGTCGAAGTACCACTTGTTCACGAACAGCTCGTAGACGGGGCGAAGGCGCTCGCGCACCGCGGCCGCGGTGTCTGGGCGCTGCACCCATACGCGGTAGGCGATCGCGATGCCGAGCAGCCCGACGACTGTGCCGAGCACAAGCCCGAGCACGAGTAGGCCGTTACGGGTGTGCGTCGAGTACAGCGAGGAGCCGATAAAGCTCGGCTCCAGGAACTTGTCGACGATGAAGTCGGTCTTCGGGATCTGCAGAAAGCCCGCGCCGGCGGCGCCGATCGCGAGCAGGCCCATCGCGACCTTCATCGGGATCGCGCGCTCGGCGATCGTGTGGAACGGGCCGGGGAAGCCGACGTCGGTGTCCTCGACCTCGCCGTTGGCGGGATTGCGCGGCTGCTCGGCGTGGTGCAGGTGTCCTTCTTCGAGCTCGATCGCCTCGCGCACCGGAGGCCCGTGGAAGGCGCGGAAGATCATTCGGAACGTGTAGATCGCGGTGAGGAACGCGCCGAGGTAGCCGACCACGTACAGCGCCCAGTGCCAGCCTCCCCGCTCGCCCGTCACGAGCAGGATCTCGTCCTTTGAGAAGAAACCCGAGAAGGGGGGAATGCCCGACAGCGCGAGGCCACCGATGATGAAGCAGGCGTAGGTGAAAGGCAGCGCCTTGCGGAAGCCACCCATCTTCTCCAGCGACTGCTCGCCCGCCATCGCGCCGATGATCGAGCCTGCGCCCATGAACAGCAGCGCCTTGAAGAAGGCGTGGGTCATCAGGTGGAACAGGCCCGCTGCGTAC
>DATJOE010000125.1:0-7071 GCA_035507305.1 Solirubrobacteraceae bacterium
AGATAGGCGACCAGCAGCATCGCCTTCAGGACGCTCGCCGAGGGCACGGTGCGCGTGGCTCGCCAGCCCCATGAGCCGTGTTCGGTCCGGACCTCGAAGCTGACCGTGCCCGCGCGAGTGTGTGCGTAGGCGATTGCCGCGTGTACACCCGGCTGCCACGCCCCCGCCGTGCCCGCGAGCGCGCATGTCGAGAGGCAGACCGCCAGGACGAGCCCGGCCGCGCGACCTACCGGCGCCTCAGCGCGGGATCGAGACGATCTCCGCATTGCCACCCGGGCCGAGCCGGGTCACGTAGGCCGCTGACGGGCCGAGCGCCGTAGCGCCTAGGTTGACTGATCCGCCGCGCCCCGGTGCCCGGTTGCGGCAGCCGCTCGCGCTGTTGTATGCGTGCGTGTAGCCGCGCTGATAGCCAGGGTCACGGAAGACCTTCGAGGGCAAGCTGAGCAGCACCCTGTCACCGTGCCCGCGCGCACGGCGGCGCCTTGCGGCCGTCGCGGAGTCCGAGGTTCTCGACCGTGCCCCTCGCGCGAGCGTGGCCAGGCGCAGCTGCTGCACGCAGCGCGTGACGCGCTCGAACAGCAGCGACCCTCCGAGCAGCGAGGGATTGAACAGCGCGGCGTCGCGCGAGTTAGCCCGCAGCGTGCGCCGCCGTCCGCTCGTCAGATCAACCAGCTCGATCGCGCTGCGCCGTGGCGAGTTCAGCGCGAACACCACTTGCGAACCGTCAAGCGCCGGACGGCCCACGCGACCCGCCAGGCGGGAGCCCGCGAGGAAGCTCTGCCGCGCGGGTTCCACGAGCGATACCGCGGTCAGCCGCTCGCCCCCTTGGGCATCAGTCGCGCGATAGACGACCCAGCTGTCTGAGACCGCGAGCGCGTTCACCTGTTGCACTGGGATCGCGAGCCGCTGCGCGAGCGTGGGAAGCGTCGCGACCGTGACCTGGGTCGGCGAGGCCCAGGCGATCGTCGTGCCTCCTACCGCCGGGTGAGAGCCGGGGAGCACGAGCGGCGCCGCGGCGCCAAGCGACAGCGCGCCGCTTGACCCGAGCGCCTGCCAGGTAAGCGCGGAGCCCGCCGCCGAGGGATCGGTTGCTCGCACGATCGGCGCGATCGACGCGCGCGCGGGCGCCGGGACCCCGCCGGGACCAGGCGCCTCCGAAGCGCTTGCGCTAGCCCCGCCCAACGCCAGCGCGCAGAGCCCGAGCCCCAGCGCGTCGAGGCGACGCAACCCAAGCCACAGGCGCGGCTCGAGCGCCATCTGCTCGAGTCGATGCGCGCCGCTGCCGCCCCCGCGCCAGCTCGGCGCCATCCAGAGCACCGGCAACGCGCGGCCCGCGCCGAAGCAGACGCCGACCAGCATCCCGAGCAACGGGTCGCCCGAGGCGAAGCTCACGCCCGCGAGCGCCCACACAGCAAAGGCGAGGACGAACGTCGTGAAGCCAAGCCCCAGTAGCACCCCGTACAGCGCACACGCCAGCGGGAGCGGCATCGTCCAGCGCCAGCGCTCGGGGACCTGGCGGCGGATCTGCGGCGCGATCCGCAGACCTCGCCAGTCCGCGATCGCCGCCCCCAGCGCGAGCGCCGCGCCAAGCGCCTCGCGCAACCCCGCGGCGCCTCCGTCCACCAGCGAGCCCAGCAGCGCGAGGCTGCCGAACGTGACCGCGCCGCCGATCAGCGTGCCAAGCGCAAACGTCGCGCCCGCCGCGCTCGTCGCGCCCCGGCGCGCGTCGCCGAGCGCGCTGCCGATCGTGTCCACCATCGAGAAGCCGCAGGGCGACCAGGCGCCCGCGACGCCCGCGACCAGCCCCGTGAGCGCCGCCGCGACCGCCAGGCCGCTCAGCATCGCGACCGCGCGGCGGCTAGCACGGCACCATCGTTTCGTAGTACTGCACGCAGAACACGTGGCGCCCCTCGTAGCAGTAGCCCACGAGCGCTTCGTCGCCGTTGACGCGGACGTTCGTGTAACCGCAGCAGTCCATCAGCCGCCGCACTCGCCCGCCGCAGCAGCGATACCACGAGCCATCGGTACGCAGCTTCAAGCCGTTCGCCTTGCCCGCCGCGGGACACACCTTCGATCGCGGCGCCGGCGCGAGCGGCTCGCCGTCGGGGTCGCGCAGGATCTGCCCGTGCGCGTCGACTGGATAGCCCTGCGCGTCGATCGGCCGTCCCAAGTCGTCCACCGGGTGCCCGTCCGAGGCGCGCAGCGGGTAGTCATGGCGATCGACCCGTGGAAGACCGGTCGGGTGGGGGCAGTTGCCCGTCGTGTACGTGTGACCGCAGAAGTTCGTGTAGGCCCCCGCCTCGTCGGGCAAGACGGCGCCCGCCACCGTGCGCCCTCCCGCAAGCGCGATCACTGCCGCGCCCGCCCACTCCAGAAAGCCGCGGCGGCTGCTGCGGCGAAGCACCGCCTCCGACAAGCGCTCGCCCTGCTCGGCTATGGGCTGATTGTTCGACGTGCCCACGTCTCCGGGCATCGGCTTAGGCCGCAAGGCCGAGTCCCCGTTCGCGGGCACGGGCCGTCGCGAGCACGCTTTCAAGCTGCGCCAGGCCATTGAACGTGCCCTTCGCGAGCACGACGCCCTCGAGGTCGAGTGCAACTGCGTAGGGGCTCCCGGGGACCGCGGCCTGCCCCCACACCGCCGCGTCCAGAGCCTCGTCGAAGCTGCGCACCGCGATCAGCGGGTCGCCCGCTACGTGAGCAACCGCGGGCGCGACCTGCCGACACAGCGGGCAGCCCTCGGAGGTGAACACCGCCAGCAGCGCGATCGTCCGCGACCCCCGCTCGATCTGCGAGGCCCACGCCTGCGCCGCACCCAGCTCTGGACCCTCTGACTCGATTTCAAGCGCTCCGCGCCCGCTGTCCGTCGCCAGGCGCAGCACGCCGACCTCGCGGGCAAGCGCGAGCAGCGCAACCGCGAGCGCTAGCAGCCCCACGATCGCAAGCGAGAGGGCGAGCGTCAGCCAGCGGTCATAGCCGCTCGGTGCGCTTGGCAGCCAGCCCAGCGCGACCGCGACCGCCAGTCCCGCGAGTGCGCCCGCGCGCACCGGCGTCGACCAATGCAGCCGCGAATTCCCGCCGAAGCACGCACACGGACGCCCGCCGCGTCCCGCAAGCAGCGCCACCGAACTCGCCGCGACGAACGAGCCGAACAGCGCGGCCGCGAGGGGCGGCGCCCAGCCGAAGCCAAGCAGCAGCGCCAACGCCAGCGCACCCTCGCAGCCGATTAGCGACCACAGCGCGAGCCGCCGTGGGACCTCGCCACGTACGCCGTACGTCTCGAGCGCCGCAGCGGCGCGCTCGGCACGCCAGACCTTCAGGCCCGCACTCATCAGGAGCACGAGCGCCAGCCAAATCGAGACGAGCGTCGTCATCGGCGCGGACCTTACGCCGCGTCTCGGATCGCCTAGAAATGCCTGCTAGACGCGCGTTTTCGCGTTCAGGAAAGCTCGGCGAGCGCCGCTGGGCTCAGCTGGGAGATCTCGGTGTAGCCACTCAGCGCGAGCGTCAGGTCCAGCTCGCCCAGCAGGCAGCGCAAGACGTGCTCGACCCCGCTCTGCCCCGCGAGCGCGAGCCCCCACACGTATGGACGCCCGACGCACACCGCGTTCGCCCCGAGCGCCAAGGCCTTGAAGATGTCCGAACCCGTGCGAATGCCACTATCGAACAGCAGCGGCAACTCCTCACCAACCGCCGCACGGATCGCGGGCAACGCGTCGAGCGAGCCCAGCGAGCCATCGACCTGGCGCCCGCCGTGGTTTGAGACCACGATCCCATCCACGCCCAGGCGCTGGGCATGGCGGGCGTCCTCGGGGTGCACGATCCCCTTCAGCATCAGCGGCAGGCTCGTCTGCTCTTTCAGCCACTCGAGATCCTCCCAGCGCACGGTCGGGTTCGAGAACTGGTAGGCCCAGTGGCCGACCGCCGCGCCCAGGTCCTCCTCGGGTGACTTCTCCAGCGCGGCCCGAAACACGGGATCGCTGAAGTAGTTCGCGACCCCTTCCGCCTTCAGAAACGGCAGGTAGGCGTTCTTTAGGTCGCGCGGGCGCCAGCCCAAAAACCAGGTGTCGAGCGTCAGCACGATCGCTTCGTAACCCGCCCGCTCCGCGCGCTCCACGAAGCTCGCCGCCAGCTCGCGCTCGCGTGGCCAGTAGAGCTGATACCAGCGCGGCCCCTCCCCCACCGTCTCCGCTGCCTGCTCGATCGAGTGCGAGGCCGCCGTCGAGTGGATGTAAGGCACGCCAAGCGAAGAGGCCGCCCGCGCGCTTGCCAGCTCACCCTCGGGATGGACGATCGTCTGCACGCCAACCGGCGCGAGCAGCAGCGGCGCGGGCATCGACGTTCCCAGCACGTTCACGCTCAGGTCTCGCTCGGAGACGTCGCGCAGCATCCGGGGCACGATCTGCCTGCGCGCCAACGCGTCGAGGTTCGCCTGCATCGTGCGCTCCGAGCCCGCTCCGCCCGCCACGTAGCCGTATGGACCGGCGCCCAGCTTCTCCCGCGCCCGCTCTTGCAGCTCGGTCGCCGAGACCGGCAGCGCGGGCGTCTGTTCGGCCAAGCCGCCCGCGTAGATCAGGTACTGGAAGCTCGCGTAGTCCAGCGGCGCGTCCGGCTCGGACGTATCGGGAGCAGCGGAGCCTCCGGGTGCCTCAGACGGATCGCTCATGTCTGCACCTCGCGCAGCCGGTGCGAGTCCACGTCATAGACGAAGCCGCGCACCTCATCGCGATGCAGCAAAAACGGCGAGTGGCGTACGCGCAGGATCGACTGGCGCACGTCGGCATCCAGGTCGGTGAACGACTCGATCGCAAACGACGGCGCCATCCCGCTGGCCTCTTGTAGCTCGGCGCGAAAGCCATCGTCGGTGATCTTCAGCAACCCGCAGTCGGTGTGGTGGATCAGCATCACCTCGCGCGTGCCCAGCTTGCGCTGGGAGACCGACAGCGAGCGGATCACGTCGTCGGTGATCACGCCGCCCGCGTTACGCAGGATGTGCGCCTCGCCGTCGCGCAGCCCCAGCGCCGCGAACACGTCCAGGCGCGAGTCCATGCACGTCACGATCGCCAGCCGCCGTTTCGGCTCGACCCCGAGCGGCTCACGGGGCGTCGCCTCCGCGAAGGAGTCGTTGTTCGCCAGCAGTTCGTCCATCGTGCTCATGAGACCCGAGAGCCTATTGCGCGTCACGCTTGGACAGCCAGCGCCGCAGCCCGGCGTAGCTCTGCTCGGGTGGCAGCGCCTGCGCGTAGGAGCCCGGCGTGCCGTCGCTGCGTGGCATCTGAACACGCTCGCGGATCTTCGCGATGAACCCCGCCTCATCCAGCTCCTCCGCCCAGCGCTCGACTTCCTCCAAGTGCGCGCGCAGCGCATCGATCTGTGCGGTCACGTCTTCGTAGGCGCCGAAATGCGTCACCGCCACGCTGCGCGGGCGCCAGCGTTCGATCGTCTCCAGCGAGGAGCGCCAAGCGCCCAGGTCGATGTCCGGCGGAGGCGTCGGCGCGAGCACGACCCCGCCGTCGATCCGCACGCCCGCCACGTCGCCCGTGAAAGCGCGCCCGGTCGGCTCGTGCAGATACGAGACGTGGTGGGATGCGTGGCCCGGCGTATAGGCCACGCTGAATGGCCCGAGCCGCTCGCCGCCGTGTAGCACGCGCAGGCGCTCGGCCGGCACCGGCAGCACCTCGCCCCACAATCGCTGCATCTGATCCCCATACAGCCGTCCCGCGCTGTCGAGCAGCTTGCTCGGGTCCGCGAGATGCCGCGCGCCTCGCTCGTGCACCCACACCTCAAGCTCGGGAAAGCGGCTCGCCAGCGTGCCCGCGGCGCCCGCGTGGTCGAGATGGATGTGCGTCAGCGCTAGCGCCCGCGGCGGGTTGCGTTCGAGCGTCGGCATCAGCGTCTGGAGCGAACTGCTTGGGCCAGGATCGACGATCACCTCGCCCACCCGCCAGGCGCCGATCACGTGCTCTCGCCCCAGGTGGAGTACGTCGATTAGCTCGGGCTCGCCGTCTTCGAACGCCGGCTGCGTGTCCAGGGCCGTGGGCTGCTCCATGTGCACGGGATTAGAACACGATCCGCGATCCGGTCCCTAGGATGGGAATCGTGGAGACCTCCGCCACGGCAGTTCCCCAAGACTTCGGCGAGCTGGATCGCCACCGGCGCGAGCTGACCGCCCACTGCTATCGGATGCTCGGCTCGCCGTTCGAGGCCGAGGATGCGGTGCAGGACACGCTCTTGAAGGCCTGGCGTTCGCTCGACCGCTTCGAGGGCCGCTCCTCGCCGCGCTCCTGGCTCTACAAGATCGCGACGAACGTCTGCTTGGACATGCTCGACGCCAAGCAGCGCCGCGCCCGCCCGATGGACCTCGGCGAGGCGCGTGTCCCCGACGGGCCGATCGGCGAGATCCTGCCCGAGACCACTTGGATCGAGCCGGTGCCCGACACGATGGTGCTCGGCGACGGCGATCCCGCCGCGGTAGCCGAGTCACGCGAGACGATCCGCCTCGCGTTCGTGGCCGCGCTGCAGCACCTGCCTCCGCGCCAACGCGCGGCGCTGATCCTGTGCGAGGTGCTGCAGTGGAAGGCCTCCGAGGTCGCCGAGCTGCTGCAGACCAGCACACCCGCGATCAACAGCGCGCTGCAGCGCGCACGAGCGACGCTCGCCGAGACCGAGACCCACGATCCCGCCCAGGGCGCCCTTTCCGAGCAGGACGACGAACTACTTAGTCGCTACGTCGACGCTTTCCAGCGCTACGACATCGACGCGCTGACGAGCCTGATCGCCGAGGACGCCACGCAGTCGATGCCGCCCTATGAGCTGTGGCTGCGCGGCCGCGAGGACATCTTCGCCTGGTGGGTCGGCCGCGGTGCGGGCTGCGCCAACTCGCGCGTGTTTCCGGTCCAGACCGCGAACGGCTCACCCGCCTTCGCTCAGTACAAGCCCCGCGAGGACGGCTCAGAGGGCTACGAACCGTGGGCGATTCAAGTGCTCGAGGTCAAGGACTCAAAGATCGTCGAGATGACCTTCTTCCTCTCGACCGACACGCTGTTCCCCCTGTTCGGGATGCCGCTCGACTAC
>DATJOE010000126.1:0-32768 GCA_035507305.1 Solirubrobacteraceae bacterium
CCGAGCGATTCCAGCGCGCCCGCTGCGGTCAGGGCGCCTTCTTCAAAGTCGGTTCCACGCCGAGCTACTCCTACCTGCTACCCGCCGCACTCGCCCCAGGCCGCTACGTCCTCGACGTCCAGGCCACCGACGAAGCCGGCAATCGCACGACGCTCGCGCGTGGCAGCTCGCGGATCGTCTTCTATGTTCGCTGAACGGCACGGGTGGGGGCCCCCGGGGCAGTGAAGCGGGCCGCGGGCACTGCCGCCTGTGTGCTGCTCACTGTGGCAGCGTTCGCCGCGAGCGGCTGTGGCCTAGGCGCGGGCAAGACCCCCGGCGGCGCGCAGCTGCTCGTCACGCGCGATTTCGGCGCATCGACCGTCCACGCCTGGAGCGCGCCGCAGGCGAGCGGGGAAGAGACAGTGATCAGCTTGCTTCAGCGCAACGCCAAGGTGAGCACGCGCTACTCGGGCGGTTTCGTGCAGAGCATCGACGGCCTGCAGGGTGGTCACGAAGGCGGCCGGCCCGTCGACTGGTTCTATTACGTCAACGGCGTCGAGGCCGCGAAGGGGGCTGCGAGCACTCAGGTTCACCCCGGCGATCGCATCTGGTGGGATCACCATGACTGGAGCGAGACCGACGACGTCCCCGCGGTCGTCGGCTCCTTCCCACAGCCCTTTCTCAACGGGATCGCGGGCAAGCGACTGCCGGTGCGCGTCGAATGCGCGAGCGTCGGCGACTTCGCCTGCACGACCGTGACCAAGCGGCTGCGAGCCCAGGGCGTGCCCGCCGGCATCTCGGGCCTCGGCAGCGGTGTGGGGGCGATCCACACGCTGCGCCTCGTTGTGGCCCCGTTCGCGAAGCTCACGAACGAACTCGCCCTGCGTGAATTGCGCGAGGGGCCCCGCGCGAGCGGCGTCTACGCGCGCTTTGAAGACGGCGGTAACAGCCTGGCATTGCTTAATGCGAGCGGGCGTACGACGCAGACGCTCGGCGCGGGCGCCGGGCTTATCGCGGCCACGCGCAGCGGCGAAGAAGCGCCGGTATGGACCGTGACCGGGACCGACGGCGCGGGTGTAGATGCCGCGGCGCACGCGTTCGACGCGGCCACGCTGCGGGACCGCTTCGCGGTCGCGATCACGTCGGGCGGCGGGGCGCTCGCGTTGCCGAGGGCGGGCAGCTGATGATCGGCAGCTCGTTCTTCTACCGGCGCTTGGCCAGCCCCCTGCACGCGACGCGTGCGGGCATCGGCGCCCTCTGGGCCGTCTCGCTGATCGCGGCAGCGCTGATCCTCTACAACCCGCTCACGCTGATCGCCTTGCTGCTCGGGGTGCTCGGCGCGGGATGGGGAGCCGGGGTCGGGCGCAGGCTCGCGGGCTCGCTGCGCACCGCGCTAATCGTCGGCGTGCCAATCGTGCTCGTGAACGTACTCGTCGATCGCCAGGGCCTGACGGTGTACGCCCGCCTCGGCGACCTCGGCCCGTTCGGGCAAGGCGATCTGACGCTCGAGGCCGTCGTCTATGGCGGCGTGATCGCTTTGAAGCTGGCGCTGCTGATCCTGGCCACGACGCTCGCGGGGCTCGCGGTCGATCCGGACGCTCTGCTGCGCGGCGTGCGCCGCTTCTCGTTTCGCTCCGCGCTCACGGCCACGCTTGCGATCCGGATGCTGCCGCTGCTTGCCGCCGACTCCCGTCGCCTGGCCGAGGCTCAGCGCACCCGACCAGGCGGCTCGCCGGGTGGCACACGCGCCAGGGTCGCGCTCGTCAGCGCGGTCGTCGCCGGCTCGTTGGACCGCGCGATGGACGTCGCCGCCACGCTTGAGGTGCGAGGCCTGGCGGCGCCTCGTCCCGCCGGCACCGGCGCAGGCGCCGCACCGCGGCAAGCACTCTCGCGCCACGACCTCGCCTTCACGGCCTCGGCCGTCGCGGTGCTCGCGCTGTCGCTCGTCGGGCGTCTCACGGGAGCTGCGTCGTTCGTCGCCTACCCGCAGATCCAGATGTCGCTTGGCGCGGGCACGCTTGCAATCTGCGCCGGGCTGCTTGTTGCGGTGCTGCTGCCGTTCTGCGACCGCCGAGGGATCGACCCGTGAGCGCGCTGATCGAGATCGAGCGCGTCACCTACACCTACCCAGACGCGGATCGCCCCGCGCTGAGCGACGTGAGCCTGGAGCTGCACCCGGGCGAGTTCTGCCTGCTCGCGGGTCTCTCGGGCAGTGGCAAGTCCTCCTTGCTGCGCGCCGCCTGCGGCCTGGTCCCGCACTTCCACGGCGGGAGCTTCGCGGGGCGCGTATGCGTCGCGGGCCTGGACACGCGCGAGCACGGCCCGGCTCATCTAGGCGCGTTCGTCGGCGCGCTGTTTCAGGACCCCGAGACGCAGCTGGTCACGAGCTCGGTGCGCGCCGAGCTCGCACTCGCGCTCGAAAGCCGAGGAGAGGGCGCGGCGGCGGTAGCCCGCGGGGTCGAGGAGGTCGCGCTCGCGCTCGGGATCGACGCGCTGCTGGACCGCTCGACGCACGAGCTCTCGGGCGGAGAGCAGCAGCGCGTGGCGCTGGGTGCGGCGCTGGCCGGGCGACCGCGGGTCGTGCTGCTCGACGAGCCGACCTCGCAGCTCGACCCCGTCGCGGGCGACGAGCTGATCGGCTTGCTGCGCCGTCTCAACCAGGAGTGGGAGACCACGATCGTGCTCGCCGAGCATCGCCTCGAGCGCTGCCTGAGCGCGGCCGACCGCGTGATCGCGCTCGACGATGGCCAGGTCGTCTGTGACGGCGCTCCCGCCGACTTCGCGCGGTGGACGACCGAGCGGGCGCCCGCATTGCAGACGCCCGCCGCGAAGCTGTTCGCGCTGGCCGGGGTGAGCCCCGCGCCGGTGGGCGTGCGCCAGGCGCGCGGCGAGTTGCGCGCTCGCGGCTTGCTCCCGAAGTCCTCTGCGGCCACCCGTCTGGGCGCCGCCGCGCGGGTCGAGGGTGCCGACCCGGGTGTCGCGGGTCTCGGTGAGTCGATCTTGAACGCGGACGCTTCCGCCTCGGATATCCCGAAGAGGAGACCTTGGGGCCGCGAGGCAGCGCTGCCACCGGCGCTCACGCTGCACGGCGTGTGGCACGAGCTGCGCGAGGGCCCGGCGATCCTGCGGGGCGTCGATCTGACATTGATGCCGGGCGAGGCGGTCGCGCTGATGGGGCGCAACGGCGCGGGCAAGTCGACTCTGCTGCGTCACGCGGCCGGGCTGCTCGAGCCCACGCGCGGCCGGATCAAACGTGCGGGTCGGGTCGCGCTGCTCTTGCAGAACCCCGGCGACTACTTTGTCCACGAGCGGGTGGCCGAGGAGGCGACGGTGCGAGCCCTGGCCGCGGTGGGCCTCGAGGAGCTGGGCGAGCGCCACCCGCGCGACCTCTCCGGCGGCGAGCGCCAGCGCCTGGCGCTCGCGATCGTCACGGATGGTGAGGTGCCGGCGGTGCTCGCGCTCGATGAGCCTACGCGCGGGATGGACCGCAACGCGAAGGCCGAGCTCGCGGCCGAGCTGCGCCGCCGCGCGGGCGAAGGCCAGGCGGTGATCGTCGCCACGCATGACCCCGAGTTCGCGGCGGCATGCGCGCGGCGCGCGCTGCTACTCGCCGACGGTCGCGTGATCGCCGACGGGCCGACGGAGGACCTGCTCGCGGGGGGCTGGTACTTCGCGACCGAGACCGCGCGGATTCTCGGCGGCGCGGGCGGCGCGCTGCTGCCCGAGCAGGGCGCCGAGCTCTTGCGGCGAGGTGCCACGGTCGAGGCGGTGCTCTCGTGAGCTGGCCGCTGGCCTCGTTCCTGATTGTCAGCGTCGTGCTCGGACTCGGCTGGCTGGCCTACGAGCGGG
The DNA here is from genome assembly GCA_035507305.1 of Solirubrobacteraceae bacterium. Lineage (GTDB taxonomy): Bacteria > Actinomycetota > Thermoleophilia > Solirubrobacterales > Solirubrobacteraceae > Palsa-744. The sequence goes on from DATJOE010000126.1 coordinate 3,829, forward strand.
CTCGGCCCTCGGCACGCATGGTCGCGGTCGTCGCGACGCTGATCGCGGTCGCGGCGCTGGGCCGCGACGCGTTCGTCGCGATCCCCGACGTCAAGCCGATCACGGCGATCACGCTTGTCGTCGGCTACGCGCTCGGCCCGCTCGCGGGCTTCAGCGTCGGCGCCTTGGGCATGCTGACCTCGAACTTCCTACTTGGGCAGGGGCCTTATACGCCTTGGCAGATGGCCGCCTGGGGCCTGGTCGGGCTGGCGGGCGCCGCGCTTGGCGCGCTCAGCGGTCGACGACTGGGGCGCGTGCAGCTGGCGCTGGCGTGCGCGCTCAGCGCGTTCGCGGCGAAGGAGATCATGAACGTGTACACGTGGACGATCGGTGCGAGTCACACGCCCGCGGCGTTCCTCGCCGTGGCGGGCACCGCACTCCCATTCGATCTCACCGACACCGTGGCGAGCTTCGTCTTCGGTTTCGCGTTCGCGCCGGAGCTCTCGCGCCTGCTGACTCGGATGCGGGTGCGGATGGACGTTCGCTGGGAGGCGGTCGCGGCGCCGCTGCTCGTGCTCGGCCTGGCGCTCGGGCTGGCCCAGCCGCCCACGGCCTCGGCCGCGAGCCTCGGTCGCGAGCTGGGCTACATGACCTCGGCGCAGAACCCCGACGGCGGCTTCGGCGCGAGCACCTCGCAGCACAGCAGCGAGCTGTACTCGGCGTGGGCGGCGATGGGCCTCGCGGCCGCGGGGCGCAACCCCGCGAGCGTGCGCCGCAGCGGGCATTCGGTGCTCGACTCGCTGCGCCGCGAAGCCGCGACGCTGCGCGGCCTCGGCGACGCCGAGCGCACGGTGCTGGCGGCGCGCGCGTGCGGCGCCTCCGCGTACTCGTTCGGGGGCCGCAACCTGGTCAGCGAAGTGCTCCACGGCCAGGCGCGCGACGGATCGTTCTCGGAGCAGGTGAACCTCAGCTCGTTCGCGGTGCTCGCGCTGCGCGCGGTGGGCCACTCCGCGAGCTTCAGCCCGATCCGCAAAGCCGCGGGCTGGATCGAGCGTCAGCAGAACTCCGACGGGGGCTTTGGCTTCGGCTCGGGCGGCTCGCGCAGCGACGTCGACGACACGGGCGCGGCGCTCCAGGCGCTCGCCGCGGCGGGCGCCCGCAACCGCGCGACGCTCTCGCGCGCGGCGGGCTACCTCACACGCTCGCAGGCGCCCGACGGCGGCTTCCCGCAAGAGTACGGCGGGGAATCAAACGCGCAGTCCACTGCCTGGGCGGTGCAGGGCTTGATTGCCGCGCGCATCAACCCCGCGGGCGTGCGTCATAAAGGCAGTCGCTCGCCGCTCGGCTACCTCGAAAGCCTCGTCGCGCCCAACGGCAGCGTCCGCTACTCGCGCACGAGCACGCAAACGCCCACGTGGGTCACCTCGCAGGCGCTGATTGCGCTCGCGGGCAAGACGTTCCCCGTGAACTGAGAACTTCAGCGATGCTTTAGGCGCGGTCCTACCCTTGTAGAGGCGATGTCCGAGGCGCTTTCCGCACCCGCATATCCGACCCAGGCGTTGCCCCGCAACCGCTCGGCTGCGCCACGCCCGCCGGTGGGCAGCGTGCGCGCGCCGTTGCTCGTCGCTGCGCTACTCGTGCTGGCGATGGCGATCGTCTGGCTTGTGGCGACGCACGTCGAGTCCGCGCGCGTGCGCGACGCCGAACTGCTCCACCGCTTCTGGATCGCGGGAGGCGATCGCACGAACGAGGTCGCCCGTGCGCTGGTGCACATGATCAACCCGATCCAGTTCACGATCTGGGCCGTGGCGATCGTGCTGTTCGCGCTCGCCCGCGCGCGCTACCGGCTCGCGCTCGTGATCGCGGTCGTGCTGCTGTTGGCCCCGTTCAGCGCGGACGTGATCAAGCCGCTGCTTGGCGCGCCGCACGTCGGCTTCGGACAGACGATCGGCCCGGGCTCTTGGCCGAGCGGCCACGCGACGGCTGCGACGGTGCTCGCGCTGAGCGCGGCGCTCGTCACGCCCCGCCGCTGGCGGCCGCTGGCCTACGTGCTCGCGGGGCTGTTCATGCTCGCGATCGGGGTGGCGCTGCTGGTCCGCCTGTGGCACATGCCGAGCGACGTGCTCGGCGGGTGGCTGCTCGGCTCGCTGTGGATCACGCTCGCGGTCGCGGTGCTACGCGCCTGGGAGCAACGGCGCCCGACGGCGCCGGCTCACTAAAGCCTCGGCTCCTCAGTCGCCGGCGCTAGCTCTCGCTGCGAGTCTCGGCCTCGTGCGCGCCGGGCTGCCAGAGCGACTCGGGCTGCTCGGCGTCGGGGCCCTCGTTGTTCGCGGCGCGGCTGAGGATGAACAGCAGGTCGGAGAGCCGGTTCAGGTAGCGCACGACCTCCGCGTTGCCCTCGGGGCCGACGGCGATCGCGCGGCGCTCGGCGCGGCGACAGACCGTGCGGCAGACGTGCAGGTAGGCGGCGGCGGGCGTGCCGCCGGGGATCACGAACGAGCGCAGCGGCGCGAGCGTGGCGTTGACCTCGTCGCAAGCGGCCTCGAGCCATTCGGTGTACTCGGGCCCGACGCGCAGACGCCCCCGCGGGTCGGATCCCTCACTCGCGCCGGGCTCCGGCGGGGGGACCGACAGGTCGGCGCCGATGTCGAGCAGATCGTTCTGCACGCGTGCGAGCCACTTGGCGAACTGCTCGGGCATTCCGGGGGCGAGCAATGCGAGGCCGAGCGTGGCGTTCAGCTCGTCGACCGTGCCGTAAGCCTCGACGCGCGGGTGCACCTTGGAGACACGGCTCATGTCGCCGAGGTGCGTCTCGCCGCCGTCGCCGAGCTTGGTGTAGATGCGGGTGAGGTTGACGGTCATCGCTGCTCAGATCTCGCGCGGGCGGCCACCGTAGGACTTGCCGAACAGCACGCTGCGGGACCTTCGATGATAGGCCCGCGGAGCGCATGTGTGCGGATCGGCACACCGCGCGTCTTCACAATCGGATACGTTCCCGCCCTTCATGCGGATTGGCGTTCCGAAGGAGACCGCGGCGGGCGAGCACCGGGTTTCGCTCGTACCCGAGGTCGTGGGCAAGTTGAAGGGCAAGGGCATCGACGTGCTCGTGCAGAGTGGCGCGGGCACCGACGCGCTCGTGCCCGACGACGCGTTCACGCAGGCGGGCGCGGAGCTGACGCAGGACGCGGGGGAGGTGTGGCGCTCTGACGTGGTGCTCACGATCTCCCCGCCGGACCCCGAGCAGATCCGCGCGCTCGGCCAGGGCTCGATCTTGATCGGCTTCTTGGCCCCGCTGTCGAGCCCGCAGACGACGAAGGCGCTTGCGGATGCGGGCGCGACGGCGTTCGCGATGGAGTCGATCCCGCGGATCTCCCGCGCGCAGTCGATGGACGCGCTGTCCTCGCAGGCGAACGTCGGCGGCTACAAGGCGGCGCTGCTCGGCGCGGAGGAGATGGGCCGCTTCTATCCGATGCTGATGACCGCGGCGGGGACGATTCCGCCCGCGAAGGTGCTCGTGCTGGGCGTGGGCGTCGCGGGCCTGCAAGCGCTCGCGACCGCGAAGCGCCTGGGCGCGCGCACGACCGGCTACGACGTGCGCCCCGAGGTCGCCGAGCAGGTGCAGTCGCTCGGCGCGATGTGGCTCGACCTGGGCCTCGAGGCCAGCGGCGAGGGTGGCTACGCGCGCGAGCTGACCGACGAGGAGCGCGCGAAACAGCAGCAGGCGCTGACCGACGCGATCAAGGGCTTTGACGTGGTGATCACGACCGCGCTCGTGCCGGGCCGTCCGGCGCCGAAACTCGTCACGGCCGAGGCGGTCGAAGGGATGAAGCCAGGCTCGGTGATCATCGACATGGCGGGCGAAACCGGCGGCAACTGCGAGCTGACCGAGCCTGGCCAGACGGTGATCAAGCACGACGTGAAGATCGTCTCGCCGCTGAACCTGCCGTCGAGCATGCCGGAGCACTCCTCGCAGCTGTTCGCGCGCAACGTGCTCGCGCTGCTGGAACTGCTCGTCGGCGAGGAGAACGAGCTCAATCTTGATTTTGATGACGAGATAATCGCCGGGGCCTGCGTGGTGCGCGACGGCCAGATCGTCAACGAGGCCGCGAAGTCGGCCGTGGAGAAGGCCGGCGGCGCCGCACCGGCGGTCCCGGGTGGAGGTGCGCAGCAATGATCCTCGCGAGCACGCTCACGACGAACCTCGGGATCCTCGTGCTCGCGGGCTTCATCGGCTTCGTGGTGATCTCGAAGGTCCCGAACACGCTGCACACGCCGCTGATGTCGGGCACGAACGCGATCCACGGGATCGTGCTGCTCGGCGGCCTGTTGCTGCTCGGCCTCGCGGGCCTCGACGGCCTCTCCAAGGCGCTGCTCGTGATCGCGGTGGCGTTCGGCACGATCAACGTGATCGGCGGCTTCCTCGTGACCGACCGGATGCTCGAGATGTTCAAGTCCAAGCCGAAAGCGAAGGACGAGGAGAAGGACAACGCGCCGAAAGGGGCAGGCTCGTGAGCTCGCTCCCTCTCGCCTCGACGTTCCTGCAGAGCGACGACTTCATCTACGTCCTCTACATCATCGCTTTTGCCCTGTTCATCCAGGGCCTGCGCGGCCTGGCCGGCCCGACGACGGCGGTGCGCGGAAACCGCATCGCGGGCGTCGGCATGGCGATCGCCGTGGTCGCGACGCTGCTCAACAAGGGCGAGGGCAACTGGGGCCTGATCGCGCTGGGTGTCGCGCTCGGCACGGCCGTCGGCATCCCGGCGGCGCGCCAAGTGAAGATGACCGCGATGCCGCAGATGGTCGCGCTGTTCAACGGCGTCGGCGGCGGCGCGGTCGCGCTGATCTCCTGGGTCGAGTTCCGCCACCAGGGATCGACGTACGGGTCGCGCACGCTGGAAGTGGCGCACGAACTTCCGGGTGGGGCCGTGGTCGGCAGCGGCGTAGCCGTGCACGTCGGCGGAGTGCCGACGTATGTGGCGATCTTCTCGGTGTTCGCCGCGATCGTCGGCTCGGTCTCCTTCTGGGGCTCGAACATCGCCTTCGGCAAGCTCCAGGAAATCATCCCCGGGCGCCCGATCTCCTTCGGCTCCGCGCAGCAGATCGTGAACCTCGTGCTGCTCGTGCTCGCGCTCGCCGCGGGCGTCGATCTCGTCGCGGGCGCCCACTCCGAACTGCTGTTCATCGGCATGCTCGTAATCGCGGCGCTGCTCGGCAATGCGGTCGTGCTGCCGATCGGCGGTGCCGATATGCCGGTCGTGATCTCGCTGCTTAACGCGTTTACGGGCCTGTCCGCGGCGGCGACGGGAGTCGCGCTGAACAACCCGGCGCTGATCGTCGCAGGGATGATCGTCGGGGCCTCCGGCACGATCCTCACGAACTTGATGGCGGTCGCGATGAACCGCTCGATCCCCGCGATCGTCGCAGGGGGCTTCGGCGGCGGCGGCGCGGTCGCGGGCGCCGAAGGCGCGGGCGAGCACGCGGGCACTGTCAAATCGACGAGTGCTTCCGACGCAGCGATCCAGCTCGCGTACGCGAGCCGCGTGGTGATCGTGCCCGGTTACGGGATGGCGGTCGCGCAGGCCCAGCACGCTGTGCGCGAGCTGACCAAGGAGCTCGAGAAACGCGGTGTCGAGGTCAGCTACGCGATCCACCCGGTCGCGGGGCGTATGCCGGGGCACATGAACGTGTTGCTGGCCGAGGCCGACGTGCCCTATGACCAGCTGAAGGAGATGGAGGACGCGAACCCCGAGTTCCAGCGCACCGACGTCTCGCTGGTGATCGGCGCGAACGACGTGACGAACCCAGCGGCGAAGAACACGCCTTCCTCGCCGATCTACGGGATGCCGATCCTCGAGGTGAACGAGAGCCGTTCGGTGATCGTGATCAAGCGCTCGATGAACCCCGGCTTCGCAGGGATCGAAAACGAGCTGTACTACGAGCCCGAGACCTCGATGCTGTTTGGCGACGCAAAGTCAGCGGTCTCGGAGATCACCTCTGAGCTAGAGCAGCTTTGAGGGCGCGCGGGCGGCTCGCGCACGTCCGCTCGCTCGTCCGCGTCTCGACGCTCGGCTGTGCGATGGCAGTCGCGCTCGGTGGTACCGGTGCGTCTGCCACAACCGTGACGCCGCGCATCGTGAACGGCACGACGACGCCGATCGTCGACGCGCCTTTTCAGGTGGCGCTGTTTGTTCCCGGGCTCGTCAGCCCCGAAGAACCAAATAACCTGCTCGCCGCGCAGTTCTGTGGTGGGGTGATTCGTGATGCCACGCATGTGATCACCGCGGCGCACTGCGTCACCCTCGACGGTGAGGAAGCGCTCGCGCCGGAAGAAGTCGAAGTGCTGGCCGGCAGCGCGAACCTCAAAGCACCGGAAGCCGGGGCGGAACGGGATGCGGTCGTGAAGACTTCATTCGACCCCGAATGGAACCCGCTGACGGGCGAACACGACGTGGGCGTGCTGACGCTCGAAAAACCGCTATGGACAGGCGAAGCCCCCGAAATCGACGGCTCGAGCACGAAAATTGCCCCGTTGGCTTTTGCGGGCGGTTTTCCGTCGCCCGGCTCAAGTGCGACGGTCAGCGGGTGGGGCTTTGACAAAGCGCTACTGCCCGAACAAGAACCGACGCAGAAAGAAGAGACCGAAGGGCACCCGGCATTACTTCAGTCGGCGGAAGTTTCGATCTTGTTGCCGGCGGAATGTGCGGCTGACTACGACGAAGACAACCTGCTGCGCAGCGATTTCATTTGCGCGACCGGAGCCGGGCCGCCGGTGCGTGACGCGTGCTTTGGCGACAGCGGCGGCCCGTTGTTCAGCGGCACGCCCGGTAGCTCGTCGGACCGGCTGCTGGGCCTCGTCGACTTCGGAAGCGGCTGCGCACAGAGTGAGTTCCCCGGCGTGTACCAGGCACTGATCGGCGACAATCTCTTCTTCGCGCAATCAGATCCGCCCCAGGCGCCACGCAACCTGGCTGCGCCATCGATCACGGGCACGCCCGAGGTAGGGCACTCGATCGCCTGCGAACCCGGGAGCTGGCAGCCGTCGGGCCTCGTGTTTCGCTACCTCTTCGTCCGAGACGAAGTGACTGTGCTGAAAGCTCTGACCAGCGAACTCAGCGGCCCGAGCTACACGATCCAGCCCGCCGACGCCGGGGAGCGGGTCTTCTGCGTCGCGATCGCCCGCAACGGTGGCGGCGTGGGGGAGGCGTTCAGCGACGAGGTTGCCGTGCCGAGCTCGCCTGTGGCCGAATCTGGGTCGCCTCCAGCGCCCGCTGCTGCGTCCGCCCCAGCGGGCCCAGCCGTGGCTGCTCGCCAACCGCCCACGCTGCGCCTGGTCTCGGCGCGCTGCCGGCGAGGTTCCTGCACGGCCATCGCGGACACCGGCAAAGGGGCAGGCCAAGCGCCCGTGCGCAAGGTCGAAGCGAATCTGTCATTCGCTCGCAGGGTGCGCTGTCGGCGGCATGGGCATAGCGCGACGTGCGCCCGCCGATTTGCCCGCAAGGTTCGCGCCCAGCGGCTGGCGGGCGGGCGCTTCTCGATCATCGCGACCGGGCTGCGTCCGGGTCCGTACACACTGACGCTCGTGGCGATCGACAGTGCGGGCCTGCGTCAGACACACGCGACGAAGGTCGCACTCGTCCTCGCGGCGCCTCGCGAGCGGCGCTAGGCGAGCGCGAGCGACGCCGCGCGGGCTGCTGCTCGCGAATCGCCCGAGCACGGATTTTCCCTGGCCTCTGCGAGACTGCGCGCGTGATCGAGCGCAGCCAGGCCCTCGCGACACTAAGCGAGGAGGAGTTCGACATCGTGGTCGTAGGCGGCGGAATCACGGGTGCGGGTGTCGCGCTCGATGCCGCATCGCGTGGCTACAGCGTCGCGCTGCTCGAGCGCTCGGACTTCGCCGCGGGCACGTCGAGCCGTTCGAGCAAGCTGGTCCACGGCGGCCTGCGGTATTTGCAGAATTTCGACCTCGGACTAGTGCGTGAGGCGCTGCTTGAGCGTCAGCTGATGGTTGCGCTCGCGCCTCATCTGGTGCGCCCGCTCCCATTGGTGGTGCCCGCCTTTGAAGGCGCCCACCCTGACCGGCTAGTGGGCGTGGGCCTGAACCTCTACGACGTGATGTCAGTCGAGCGCGGCCGACGCCGCACGCGTCGTAGTCGCCGCGCCGAGCGCAAGGCCGGCGCCGAGGTCCCCGCCGGGGAGGGCGCGGGGATGCCGAACGCTGATGGGGGGGAGTCCTGGAGTCCCGAGCGCCACCGCATGATCTCGGGCGAGGAAGTGATCGAGCTGCTGCCGGCGCTCGCGCCGCGCGAGCCGACGAGTGGCTATCTGTTTTATGACTGCCAGACCGACGACGTCCGCCTCGTGCTGACCGTGCTCGGCGAGGCCGAGCGCTTCGGTGCGGTGCTCGCCAACCGCGTCGAGGTGACCGAGCTGCTGGAACGCGACGGGCGCGCCGCCGGCGTACAGGCGATCGATCGCGAGAGCGGCCAGGGCTTTGAGGTGCGGGCCGCGAACGTGATCAACGCCACGGGCGTATGGGCCGACGGCCTGCGCCCGCGCGAGCTGCACGATGAGGCCGAGCTGCCAAGCATCCGTCCGAGTCGCGGTACACACATCACGCTCGCGCACGAGACGCTGCCGCTCGTCGGCGGGGCCATCGTGCCCGCGGGGTCGGGCCGCTCGATCTTTGCGCTGCCTTGGCTGGGACACACGCTCGTGGGGACGACCGACAACGACTACGAAGGATCGCTCGAGCACGTCCAGCCCTCGCCGGAGGACGTCGACTACCTGCTGCAAGCGATCAACGCGTTCTTCGGCAGCGAGCTAGGCACCAAGGACTTGACGGGGGCGTTCGCAGGCGTGCGCCCATTGATCTCGACCGGCGATCCGAAGAAGTCGGTGGATATCTCGCGCAAGGCTGAGCTGTATGAGACCTCCTCAGGAATGATCACGATCACGGGGGGCAAGCTCACGACTTGGCGGCGCATGGCGAAGATGACCGTCGATCGCGTGACGCTGCGCGACGCCATCGACGCGCCGTGTCGCACGCAGGAAATCCCGCTCGGCCAGGCGATCGACCCGAGCGAGCTGCCGCGCGTCGAGGGCGTGCCCGAGCAGTCTTATGGGGCGCTCGCGGCCCGCTACGGCCACGCGGCTCATCAGGTGCTCGCGCTCGCGGCCGAGCGCGGCGAGCTGGCCCAACCGATCGTCCCCGGCTCACCCGACCTGCTCGCCGAGGCCGTGCTCGCCGCGCGCCATGAGCAGGCGCGGGGGATCGCGGACGTGCTGCTGCGGCGCACCCGCCTCGGCTTGCTGCGCGCGCACGAGTTGACGGGCGCCGAGACGGACGCCGAGGATGCCGGGTCGGTCGCGCGCGTCGCCGACGTGCTCGCTGGCGAGCTGGGTTGGGACTCGGCGCGCTGCGCGCAGGAGATCGAGCGCTTCCGCGAGGAGGCCCGCGCCGAGGGGCTTGCGGTCTCGTGAGCGAGCCCGCGCCGCGCGTGCGGCTGCGCGCGGGCTCGCACGTTCTCGACCTCGGCGCGCGCCCGCTGCTGATGGGCATCGTCAACGCCTCCGCTGATTCCTTCAGCGACGGCGGGGAGCACCCGACGCTCGCGGCTCAGGTTCGCCTCGGCGAGGAACTGCTTGTTGCGGGCGCCGACATCCTCGATGTCGGGGGGGAGTCCGCCACTACGGGTCGCCCGCCCGTCGAGGCCGCGCGCGAGGCCGAACTCGTCGCGCCGCTGGTCGAGCGCCTTGTAGGCGAGCTGGGCGCGCTGGTCTCGGTCGACACCTACAAGCCCGCAGTCGCACGCGCGGCGATCGCCGCGGGCGCGAGCATCGTCAACGACGTCAGCGGGTTGCGCGATCCAGCTTTGGCAGAGGTCTGCGTGCAGACCGGTGCCGCGCTCGTCGTAATGCACACTCGCGCCGCGCCGCGTGAACGACTCCAGGACCCGGATCTCTACGCCGACGTGACCGAGGACGTGCTCGCCTTCCTCAGCGAGCGGATCTCCCTGGCGACGGCCGCGGGGGTGGCAGCTGAGCAGTTGATCGTCGACCCGGGTCCCGACTTCGCGAAGACGCCCGCGCAGACGATCGCCATGCTGCGCGAAGTCGGTCGCCTGCACGAGCTGGGACGGCCACTGTTGATGGCGATCTCGCGCAAGGACTTCATCGGGGCGCTGACTACTCGCGCGCCACGCGAACGTCTCGCGGGCACGCTGGCCGCGCTTGCTTACGGCGTCGACGCCGGAGCGCACATCTTCCGCGTACACGACGTCGCAGCAGCAGCTGACTACCTCGCGGTGCGCGCGGCGCTGATGGGCCAAGGCGCCCCAAGCAGGGATCTCGCTCTCGCCGAGGAACTGCGCCACCAAAGATGAGGCCTGTGGGCTGAGCCGTCTGGGCAGTCGATAGGCTGAAAGGGCAACGGGTGCCCGCCGCTGGCCAACGCGGCGGGACGCCGACCACCCATCCAACGATGAAGGAGTGAAGATGACCGCAGTACTCGAGCGCTCAGAGCTTGAGGCCAGCCCGCTGGCCGACCTGCACGCAATCGCCGATCAGCTCGGGCTCGACGGGTTTCGCCGTCTGCGCAAGGCAGAGTTGATCGACAGGATCCTCGGTGAGCAGAGCGGTAAGGACGGTGGGAGTGCGGGCGAGGAGGAGTCGGAGGCTCCGCGTAAACGCTCGCGCCGCGGTGGGCGCTCGCGTCGCTCACGCTCGGCTACCGAGGACTCTGGGGACGACGAGGATGAGACCAAGGGATCGGACGAGGCCGAGAGCGAGGATTCGGAGGATGAGACCCCCCGCAAACGCGCGCGCCGTGGTGGACGCTCGCGTCGTTCAGGCGCGGAGGCGGACGCGAAGGACGCGAAGGACGCGAAGGACTCTGCCCCCGACGAGGGCGAGGACCGCGACGGCGGTGAGCCCGCCGAGGGCGTGGTCGAGGTGCTCGGGAATGGCTCCGCCTTCCTGCGGATCGACCCGCCCGAGCCCTCCGACGGAGATGTCTACATCTCTGCCGCCCAGGTGCGCCGCTGCGAGCTGGTCTCCGGCGACCGCGTCACGGGACCGGTGCGCACGCCGCGCCGCTCCGAGCGCTACCCCTCGCTGATTCGCATCGACACGATCAACGGTGGCTCGGCGGACTCCGTATCGCCGGGCGGCCGCTACGAGGACCTGGCGGTTGACCATCCGGCCGAGCGCTTCGCCCTGGAGGCGGATGACCCGACGTTGCAGGCGATCGAGTGGCTCACGCCGTTCGGGCGCGGCTCGCGCGTGCTGATCGTCGGCGCGCCGCGCGCCGGCAAGAGCGAGACGCTGCGCGCACTGCTCTACGCGGTCGCGGCCCGCGAGGGCATGGAGGTCTCGCTCGTGCTCGCGGGCGCGCGACCTGAGGAGATCGGCCGCTGGCAGGGCGAGCAGCACGAGCCGGTCGCGGCGCTCAGCTTCGCCGCCTCCCCCGACTCGCAGAGCCAGGCGGTCGAGCGCGCGATCGACACCGGCAAGCGCGTCGCCGCGCGCGGGGGAGACGCAGTCGTGCTGATCGACTCGCTCGACGGGCTACACCCGCAGGCCGCGCGCAAGGCGCTCGCCGCCGCGCGCAACTTGCGCGAGGGCGGCTCGCTGACCGTGATCGCTACTGCCTCACAGCCGCTTGGTGGCGAGAGCACGGTGATCGCGCTCGACGTCGCGCTCACCTCCACGGGCCGTCAGCCGATCCTCGACCTCGCGGCGAGCGGCACGCTTCGTCCCGAGCTGCTCGTCGGTGAAGACGGCGCGAAGGCGATCCTCAAGGCCAGGGCCGAGGCGATGGAGCACGGGAGCTAGGACGAGAGGCCGGGGCGCTAGCGGCGATATGCCACTCGGCCCCACGACGGCTCGGGCGCAAGCTCAATTGGTTCGCCGCCCGCCTCGTTGAACGGGTCCGCGGGCTGGACGTAGGCGAAGCTGCCGGTCTTTTCATCGAACGACACGCTCAGCTCGCCCTCGTTCACCCGCTGGTCAAGCCAGGCGCCGCGAAACACCAGGCGGCGCAGCCAGTGCACGAGCGAGCGCTCCGCCGGGCCGACCAGCTCGGGCCAGCAGTCGTTTACGTGCTGGCCCAGTGCCGAGGCCGGGTCTGAGATCTCGCCGTTGACCGCGAGGTTCACGAGGTCTTCTAGCTCCTCCTCGCCGAGTCGTCCGCCCACGAAACCGACCTTGATCGCCGCCTGCTCACAGCGCTCGGCGAAGTCGTCCTCGTTGAACGTGAAGCGAAGCTCGCCGTATTCGAGGACGAAGTCCTCTCCGGAGTCGTAATTTCCGCGTCGCGAAGTGTCCATGGGGTGCATGCCTCCAGGCGCTTGCACCCGGGCGTCGGGATCATACGGCCGCTTCCTGCCCCGCAGGCTGCGGTGAATGGGATTTTGCATGCATTCTGGCCTCTCGAATCGGGGCTTGCGTCCGCTGCCGGCCGGCCTGGGGAGGTGGGTTCGCCGCGTCGTCGCGGCGGGCGGCAGCGAACCGTTGCAACCCAAGCCCTCTATACGCTGCCCTGAGATGGCGCGCCTCTCTCAACATGGCCTGCGACGTGTGCTCGGCACGAGCGCGCTGTTCTCGACCGCCTACGGGAACGTCGGCTCCTCGATCTACTACGCGCTCGGGCTCGTCGCTTCCTACGCGCTCGGCCTCACGCCGATTGTCTTCCTGATCACCGGCGTGATCTTTTACCTGACCGCCGCCACGTACGCCGAGGCCACCGCGATGTACCCCGAGGCCGGCGGCTCCTCCTCCTTCGCACGCCACGCCTTCAACGAGCTGTGGTCGTTCTTCGCGGCCTGGGCGCAGATGCTCAACTACACGATCACGATCGCGATCTCCGCGTTCTTCGTGCCGCACTACCTCGGCGGGCTGTTCTGGCCCGCGCTCGAACACGGACCCGGAGACATCATCTTCGGGATCGCGGTCGTCGCCGTGCTCTCGATGGTCAACGTCGTCGGCGTAAAGGAGGCCGCGGGGCTGAACATCTTCCTCGCGATCACCGACCTCGCCACGCAGCTCTTGCTCGTGATCGTCGGCATCGTGCTCGTGCTCTCGCCCGACACGCTTGTGCACAACGTGCACCTCGGCGTCGCGCCCACCTGGAAAGACTTCCTGGTCGCGATCCCTATCGGGATGATCGCCTATACGGGGATCGAGACGATCTCCAACATGGCCGAGGAGGCGCGCGATGAGACGAAAACCGTGCCCAAGGCAATCAGGGCGGTGGTGCTCGCCGTGTTTGCGATCTACGCCGCGCTCCCGATGGTTGCGCTCTCCGCGCTGCCCGTGCACAAAGGGGGGGATGGCAAGTACACGACTTTGCTCGGCACCGCCGAGGACAAGGGCGGCTTCGCGGGCGACCCCGTGCTCGGGATCGTCAAGCATCTACATCTGGGCGCCCTACAGTCGGCTGGAGAGATCTACGTCGGCCTGCTCGCCGCGACGATCCTGTTCATCGCCGCGAACGCCGGGATCATCGGCGCCTCGCGCCTGGTCTACTCGATGGGCCTACATCGCCAGGTGCCGGGGCGCCTCTCACAGTTGCATCCCCGCTTCTCCACGCCCTGGGTCGGGATCCTTCTGTTTGGCGGCATCGCCTGCCTGACGATCATCCCCGGCGAGGCTGAATTCCTCGGCAACATGTACGCGTTCGGGGCGATGCTCTCGTTCACGATCGCTCACCTCTCGGTGATCCGGCTGAGGATCAAGGAGCCAGACCGCCCGCGTCCCTATCGCGGGCCCGGGACGATCAGCATCGCCGGCAAAGAGCTGCCGCTGTTTGCGCTGTTCGGGATCGTCGGCACCGGTCTCGCGTTCGTAGTCGTCACGGTCCTGCACTTGGCCGTCGCGGTCGCGGGCGTCTTCTGGCTCGCCTTCGGGATGGTCCTCTACGTCCTCTACCGGCGCGAGCAGGGCCTGGACTTGCGCACGACCGCGAAGACCCCGCAGCGCGAGCGCCCCCCCGAATTCGCCGAGTTTGACTACCGCACCGCGCTCGTGCCGATCTTCGGCAAGGACATCAGCGCCAGCGTGCTCGGCCACGCCGCGAAGCTGATCGGCGAAGACGGCGTCGTCTACGCGGTCTACGTGCTGCCCGTGCCGAGTCAGCTCTCACTCGACGCCGGCATGGAGGAGGAGGAAGCGCACGGGCGCTCGGTGCTCGAGAGCGCGCGCATCCAGGCGCGTCGCTCCGGCATCAAGATCCACACCGCGCTGATCCGTACGCGCAGTCCCGGCGCCACGCTTGTGGGGGAGGCCGAGCGCGTGAATGCCGACGTGATCTACTGGTCCACGATCCACGCCTCGACCTCCGAGCAGCGGATCGGACCAACCGCCGCCTATCTGCTCGGCAAGCGCCCCTGCCGCGTGATCATCGAGACCGAGAACCCGCCCGCTCGCCCACGCGAGCCTACGCCCGTGCCCGCTTAGCGCGGGCTTGCATTCCGGGCCACCCGCATGGCGCGCGCAGCCACGCGGTCATCGATCTAGAAAATCGTCATAAAATCGTTATACGCCCGCCCGCGATCGTTATGCGGGCGTGATGTCGCCGTGCCTAGCGTCAAATCGGGATGGCACGCCTGAAAGAGCATGGCCTGCGCCGCTCGGTCGGCGTCTCGGGACTGTTCGCCACCGCCTACGGGAACGTCGGCTCCTCGATCTACTACGCGCTCGGGCTCGTCGCCGCCCATGCCCTCGGGCTTACGCCGCTCGTGTTCATGTTCGCCGGCGGGCTATTCGTGCTCACTGCGAAGACCTACGCCGAGGGGGCGGCGATGTTCCCCGAAGCAGGCGGGTCCTCGTCCTTCGCGCGCCACGCCTTCAACGAGCTGGTCTCGTTCTTCGCGGGCTGGGCGCTGACGCTCGACTACATCATCACAATCGCGATCTCCGCATTCTTCGTGCCGCACTACCTCGGCGCGTTCTTCCCCGCGCTCACGCACAACCCCGGGGACATCATCGGCGGTCTGATCACGATCGCCCTGCTCGCCGCGCTCAACATCCGCGGTCTGGGGGAGTCGGCCAAACTGAACCTGTTCCTCGCGATCGCGGACCTCTGCACACAGGTGCTGCTCGTGATCCTTGGCGTCGTGCTCGTGCTCGACCCCTCGCTGCTCGTCGATCAGGTGCATCTCGGCACGGCGCCGAGCTGGACCCAAGTGATCTTCGCCCTATCCGTCGCGATGGTCGCCTACACGGGGATCGAGACCGTCTCGAACATGGCCGAGGAGGCCAAGGACCCCGGGCATGACATCCCCAAGTCCGTAAACCTCGTGCTGCTCGCCGTGCTCGGCGTATATGCGGGCATCTCGGTCGTCGCTCTTTCCGCGCTGCCCGTCGTCGCCCATGCCGGCCACTACTCGACCGCGCTGGGCACCACCTACGAGAACGACCCTGTGCTCGGGATCATCTCCCGGCTCGGCTTGCACGGCACACTGCTGACGATCGCCCGCGACTACGTCGGCGTGCTCGCCGCGACGATCCTGTTCATCGCCACGAACGCCGGTCTGATCGGCATCTCCCGGTTGTCCTGGTCGCTCGCCGAGCATCGCCAGCTGCCGAGCATCTTCTCGCGCCTGCACCCCCATTACCGCACACCTTGGTTCACGATCGTGTTCTTCTCGCTGCTCGCCGGGGTGCTGATCCTGCCGGGCGAAACCAACCTGCTCGGCAACCTCTACTCGTTCGGCGCGATGCTCTCCTTCACCACCGCGCACGTCGCGGTAATCGCGCTGCGCGTGAAGTATCCCGAGAAGGAGCGGCCCTACCGCATGCCTTGGAACGTGCGCATCCGGGGCGGCACGATCCCGCTGACCGCGGTGCTCGGCGCGATCGGCACGTTTGCCGCCTGGTGCGCCGTTGTCGCGCTGCATCCCGAGGCCCGCACGATCGGCATCCCCTGGATGCTTGCCGGGCTCGCGGGCTATGTGATCTACCGCCGCCGCCAAGGGCTCGATCCGCGCGCCCAGTACAAGATCGAGCGCCCAGAGCGTCCGCCGGACTTCGAGGCGTTCGACTATCGAACCGCGCTCGTGCCGATGTTTGGCGCCGACGTCAGCGCCCGCGCGCTACGCGCCGCCGCGAAGCTGATCGGCGAAGACGGCGTCGTCTATGCCGTGTTCGTGCTCCCCGTGCCCAATCAGCTCTCGCTCGACTCCGGGCTCGCCGAGGAGGAAGCCCAGGGGCGCTCCGTGCTCGAGAGTGCCCGCATCCAGGCGCGCCGGGAGGGGATCAAGGTTCATACCGCGCTGATCCGCACGCGCCATCCGGGCGCCGCGCTCGTCGAGGAAGCCCAGCGCGTCGGCGCTGACGTCATCTACTGGTCAACAATCCACGCGCCTCGCGGCGAGCAGGGGATCGGCCCCACCGCCGCCTATCTGCTCGGCAAGCGGCCCTGCCGGGTGATCGTCGAGACCGATCCGCGCGCTAGGCGCGCGCTCAATGGCGGGGACGTTCCCGCGGTGCTCCCGGCCGAGAGAACCCCAGTGTGAGGCACAAGCCGGCGAGTCCTGTGGGTGGGGTTACGGTTTTTGGTTTGCGGTAGCAATCGTATATACGCCTTGGAGCGCAACTCTGCCCCGAAGCGAGTGGTGTCCCTGTGTGAGCGGCACGCGTATATACGTTCGCTATCAATCAAATAAAAGGAGAACCCCACATCGGCAAGGAGGACCCCACGTCGGTCTCCTAGCCGCGTGCTAGTGCCGAGCTGAGCGCCTCGTCGAGCTCGGGGTGGGCGAAGTCGTAGCCGAGCACGAGCGCCTTCGCCGGCACGACGCGGGCGCCTTCGGTGATCAGCCCCGCCATCTCGCCATACATGAGCTGCAGCGCCACGCCCGGTACCGGCAGTAGGGCTGGCCTTTTCAGCGCGCGGCCCAGCGCGCGGGCGAAGTCGCGGTTGCTCACTGGGCGCGGTGCGGTCGCGTTGACCGCGCCCTGCCAGTGCTCGTCGCTCGCCGCCTGCGCGATCATCCCCACAACGTCGTCGCGGTGCACCCAGGACATGTACTGGCGCCCGCTCGCGACCGGCCCGCCGAGGCCGAGCTTGAAGGGCGGGAGCATCTTCTCCAGCGCTCCGCCGTCCTTGTCGAGCACGACGCCCGTGCGGATGCACACCACGCGCACGCCGAGCGCCTGGGCCTTTTGCGCCTCGGCCTCCCATTCCACACACACCTGCGCGAGGAAGTCACGCCCCGGCGGGGCGTCCTCGTCGAGTGGCTCCTCGCCGTGGGGGCCGTAGTAGCCGACGCCCGAGGAGCTGACCAGCGCGCGCGGGCCATGCTCGGCTGCACGCATGCCCGCGAGCAGGTTGCGCGTGCCGGTCACGCGCGTCTCGCGGATCGTCCGCTTCGCGGACTCGTTCCAGCGCTGGGCGATGTTCTCGCCCGCGAGGTGGACCACCGTATCGCGGCCCTCCAGCGCCTCGGCGGGCGCGGGCTCTGACATCAGATCCCATGCGTAGGCCTCGACCGGCGCGCAGCCCGCATGCTGCAAGCTCTCTTCCGCGCGCTCGGGGTTGCGCGAGAGCACGCTCACCTGCGCGCCCGCGTCTTGCAGCGCCGCGACGACGCGCGGGCCGATCAGGCCCGTGGCGCCCGTCACCGTGACGCGCAGGTCGGGAGCCTGGCCGCTCATCGCCCCGCTCTCCTCATCGTCTCACTCTCTCATACGCGCGTGTCGGTCCCACACGCACTTGCTATCCGCTTGCGCTTGCTTGCAAACGCGCGTCGGCCGCAGCCTAGGCGGGGGCGCTCGGCGTGAGCGTGTCGCCCTGGGCGAAGCCCAGCTCGTGGCCCGCCCGCGCGGCGCCCGTCGCGCGGGCCTCGTCGGCGACCGCTTGCGCTACCGCGGGCGCGACGTCGCGGTTGAACACCGAGGGGATGATGTAGTCCTCGCGCAGTTCGGACTCATCGACCGTGTCGGCGATCGCGATCGCCGCGGCCATCTTCATCTGCTCGGTGATCTCCTGGGCGCGCACGTCCAGAGCGCCGCGGAACACGCCGGGGAAGCAGAGCACGTTGTTGATCTGGTTCGGGTAGTCCGAGCGGCCCGTGGCGACGATCCGCACGTATTGCGCGGCCTCCTCGGGGCTGACCTCCGGGTTGGGGTTCGCCATCGCGAAGACCATCCCGTCGCGGTTCATCCGACCCAATGCTTCGGCGGGCATCGCGCGAGCCCCGGAGAGCCCGATCAAGAGGTCCTCGCCGTCGATCACCTCGGCGGGCGTGCCCGCGCGACAGTCGGGGTTCGTCTCCTCGGCGAACCAGCGCTTGATCTCGCTCATCGAGCCGTCGAGGTAGTCCCCGCGCTGCACGTGCAGCGTGCCCTTGGAGTCGGCGCCGACGATGTTCCTCACCCCGCCCGCGTGGAGGATCTTCGTCACGGCGATGCCCGCCGCGCCGAGGCCGATGATCAGCACGTTCAGGTCCTCCAGGCGCTTGCCCGTGAGCTTCACCGCGTTCAGCAGAGCGGCCATCACGACGACCGCGGTGCCGTGCTGGTCGTCGTGGAACACGGGGATGTCGAGCTCCTCCTTCAGCCGGTCCTCGATCTGAAAGCAGCGCGGCGCCGAGATGTCCTCGAGGTTGATCCCGCCGAACGCCGGGGCGATCAACTTGACGTTGTGGACGATTTCCTCGGGGTCGGTGGTCTCCAGGCAGATCGGGAACGCGTCCACCCCCGCGAACTCCTTGAACAGGCAGCACTTGCCCTCCATCACCGGCATCGCCGCGTGCGGGCCGATGTCGCCGAGGCCGAGCACGGCCGTGCCGTCGGAGACGACCGCCACCGTGTTGCGCTTGATCGTGTACTGGAAGGCCTTTTCGGGGTCTTCGGCGATCGCGGTGCAGACGCGCGCCACGCCGGGGGTGTAGGCCATCGAGAGGTCATCACGCGTCTTCAGCGGGTGCTTGTTGTGCTGTTCGATCTTGCCGCCGACGTGCATCTGGAACGTGCGGTCGGTCGTGTCGATCACCTCGACCCCGTCCTGCTCGCGCATCGCGGAGAGGATCTGCTCCCAGTGATCCTGGCCGGAGGCGTCCACGACGATGTCGCGCAGGCTGTGCGAGCCGTCGACCTCGACGAGGTCGATCGCGCCCACGGCGCCGCCCGCGTCGTTGATCGCGCTCGTGAGCAGGCCGAGCGTGCCCTGGGCGTCATCGACGCGGACACGGATCGTCAGTCGGTACTGCGCGCTTGGTGTGGCGCTCACTGCTGTCTTCCCCTCGCTTGCTTGGCGGCAGGGCATGTTAGGGCCAATCCGCCGCCCGCTGCGGAGCGCCGCGCCACGCGGCGTTGTTCGAAGCGGCCAAATCGCGCCGCGCGCAGCCTCCCGCGCACCCTCGTAGAGTGACTGCTCGATGGCGGCCACGAGCACGAGCGCGCAGCAAGCAGCGATCGGCGCGGTGGACGGTGAGCGGCGCCTGTTCCTGATCGACGGACCCAGCCTCGTCTACCGCGCCTTCTTCGCGCTGCCCGAGTCGATCGCGACTTCGACCGGCGTGCCGACGAACGCGATCTTCGGCTTTGCCTCGATGCTCGTGAAGATCGTCACGGACTACGGCGTGTGTCCGACGGTCGTGGCCTGGGATGCGGGGACCTCGGGGCGCACGGAGATGTTCTCCGAGTACAAGGCCCAGCGGCGCTCGCGCCCGGACCTGCTCAAGCAGCAGTGGCCCGCGATGGAACCGCTCGTCGAGGCGTTCGGCTACAGCAACGTCAAGGTCGAGGGCTACGAGGCCGACGACGTGATCGCCTCGCTGTCCGCGAAGGCGCTGGCCGCGGACCCGCCGGTGCCGGTGATGATCGTCACCGGCGATCGCGACGTCTTCCAGCTGATCGACGAGCAAGGGCTCGTGAAGGTGATGGCGACCGCGCGGGGGATCACCGAGACGAAGATCTATGACCGCCAGGCGGTGATCGATCGCTACGGCATCCCGCCCGAGTCGATCCCCGATTTCTACGGGCTGAAGGGCGACACCTCCGACAACATCCCGGGCATCCCGGGGATCGGCGATAAGACGGCGAGCGAGTTGATCCAGAGCTATGGATCTTTGGAGGACGTGCTCGCGCACGTTGATGAGATAAAAGGCGCCAAGCGCAAAGAGAACCTGCGCGAGCACGCCGAGGACGCGCGGATCTCAAAGCTCCTGGCGACCGTACAGCGCGACGTGCCCGTGGAGCTCGACATCGTCGCCGAGTCCGCGCGCGAGCCCGACCGCGCGCGGGTGCGCGAGGTGTTCCGCGAGTACGAGCTGCGCGATCCGCTGCGGCGCCTTGAGGAAGCGCTCGTCGATCCCGAGGTCGCGGCGCCTGCGCCCGCGGCCGAGGTCCGGCTGAGCGGCCGCGTGCGCGAAGGCGCGCCCGCGGAGATCGCAGAGCTGGGCGGCGCCAAGGACGAGCTGTCGCTGATCGCCCGGCGCACCGAGGTGCCCGAAGGCGAGCTGTTCGCCGAAGGGGCGCCCTGGCGCTTCGCGGCCGCGGTCGCGAAAGAGAAGTCGGCCGAGGTACTCGCCGGCGATTGCTCCTCCTCCGAGGAGGTCGCAGCCGCGGCGGCAGAGCGCCCCGTGGTCGCGCACGACGCCAAGGCGCTCGGGCTCGTCCCGCCCGGCCTGGCTCACGACACGCTGCTCGGGGCTTTCCTGCTCGAGCCCGCGCGGCGCGGTTTTCCCTTCGCGGAGCTATGCGAAGAGCGCGGCCTGGCCAGTGATCTGGAGGACCCGCTCGCCGCCGATGCGGTGATGCTGCAAGCGCTCGCGGGCTGGCAGCGGGCGCAGATCTCAGAGCGCGGGCTGGAGCGCGTGATGGGGGAGATCGAGCTGCCGCTCGTGCCGGTCCTGCGCGAGATGGAGCTGCTCGGCGTGCGCTTGAACCTCGCGCGGCTGGCCGAGATCACCGCGCGCGTGCGCGAGGAGCTGACGGGCCTTGAAGAGGACATCTTCCTGCTCGCCGAAGAGGAGTTCACGATTGGCTCGCCCCAGCAGCTGGGCCAGATCCTGTTCGAGAAGCTGGGGCTCACGCGCAAGCGACGCGGCAAGACTGGCTACTCGACCGACGCGCGCGTGCTGCAGGCGATTCGCTCAGAGCACGAGATCGTGCCGAAGATCGAGCGCTGGCGCGAGCTCTCGACGCTCGCGAAGACCTACCTCGATGTGCTGCCCGGGATGGTGGACGAGCGCTCGCGGATCCACACGACGTTCTTGCAGGCCGGGGCGCAGACCGGGCGCCTGGCGAGCACGAACCCGAACATGATGAACGTGCCGATCCGCACGCCGCTAGGGCGCGAGATCCGCGGCTGCTTCGAGGCCGACGAGGGCGAGGTGCTGATCTCCGCGGACTATTCGCAGATCGAGCTGCGCGTGCTCGCACACGTCGCCGAGGAGCCCGTGCTGAAGGAGATCTTTGAGCGCGGCGAAGACGTGCACACCGCTACGGCCTCGCAGGTCTTCCAGGTCTCCGCCGAGGACATCGACCCGGGCATGCGCTCGAAGTCAAAGATGATCAACTACGGGATCGTCTATGGGCTCTCGGACTTCGGCCTCGCTGATCGCCTGAACATCCCGCGCGAGGAGGCCAAGGAGTTCATCGACGCCTACCTCGGGCGCTTCACGCGTGTGGCCGCGTTCATCGCCGAGACGATCGAGTCCGCTAAGGATCGCGGTTACGTGACCACGCTATGGGGCCGGCGGCGCCAGATCCCCGAGCTTCAGGCGCGCAACTACCAGGTGCGCACACTGGGCGAGCGGCTCGCGGTCAACACCGTGATCCAGGGCACTGCCGCGGACATCATCAAGCTCGCGATGGTTCGT
Source organism: Solirubrobacteraceae bacterium (assembly GCA_035507305.1). Classification (GTDB taxonomy): domain Bacteria; phylum Actinomycetota; class Thermoleophilia; order Solirubrobacterales; family Solirubrobacteraceae; genus Palsa-744. The sequence continues at coordinate 25,635 of DATJOE010000126.1, forward strand.
TGTCACGATGCGCTCGCGCAATCGAAGCTGAAGACGCGGCTGCTGCTGACGATCCACGACGAGCTGCTATTTGAAGGGCCTCCCGAGGAGGCGGTGCAGGCAAGCGCGCTGATCGAGCGCGAGATGTGCGCCGTGTGGGAGCACGAGCCGCCGCTCGCGGTCGAGGCGGGCGTCGGGCAGAACTGGCTGGAGGCCAAGTGAGCAAGACGCTCGCGGTGCTCGTTGGGGTTGGCGCGGGCTGCCTGGTCGGCATGCAGGCCCCGGTCAACTCCAGGCTCGGCAAGACCGTCGGCGGGCTGCAGGCCGCGAGCTTCTCGTTCCTCGTCGGCACGCTCGCGCTCGTCTCGCTCACGTTCGTGCTGCGCGGCGGGCTCGGTGCTTGGGGGCGGCTCGGCCACGTGCCCTGGTGGGCGCTCGTCGGCGGCCTGCTCGGTGCGGTCTACGTGTTCGTCGCGCTCGAAGCCGTGCGCACGCTCGGCGCGAGCGGCCTGAGCGCGGTCGTGATTACCGGCCAGCTCGCGATCTCCGTGCTGATCGATCGCTTCGGCCTGCTCGGCGTGGCCAAGCAGCACGTCAGCGCCTCGCGCGTGGTCGGGCTCGTGCTGCTTGCTGCCGGGGTCGTGCTCGTCGTGCGCAAGTGAGCGGGCGCCGCGCCATCCGGGTCGTGCCAGTCGTGCGCAAGTGAGCCGCGCCGTGCCGCCTGGGTCGTGCTCGTCGTGCGCAAGTAGCGTTAGCTAAGTCTGACTAAGTCCTAGCCAAGCGCCGTGCGAAAGCCTTCACGCCAGCTGGCGTACTTGGGGCTCCAGTCCAGCTCGGCCTTCGCCCGGGCGTTCGTTGCTCCTTGCGCTTCGGTCATGATCGCGACCCCGTAGCTGCCCGCGAGCAGGCGCGCGAGCCACGCGGGCACTTTCATCGGCTTGCGCGCGCCGAGTGCCTGGGCGAGCGCCGGGATCCAGTCCGCGACGCGCGCGGGCTCGTCGTCCACAACGTTGAAAACGCCCGGCTTCCCCGCGCGCAAGGCCGCGACCGTCGCCGCAGCGGCATCGTCGACGTGGATGAAGGACCACACGCCTGCGCCCGAGCCGACGACGGGCAGCCGGCGCTTGGCGACTTCCTCGCCGGTCGAGCCTTCGCGCGCAATCGCGCTGCCGGGACCGTAGAAGTAGCCATAGCGGAGCACGGTGCCGCCTGCGTCGAGCACCGTGTTCTCCAGCGCGGCGAGTGCCTTCGTCGAGCGTTTGACCGGGCCTTGCGCCTGATCCTCCGAGAGCAAAGGGTCGTGCTCATCGTGCACTGTGCCCGGCGAGCCGGGCGCGTAGAAGAACGCGACGCTTTGTGCCACCAGGCGCGTGACCCCCGCCGCGTTCGCGGCCGCGACTAGGTTCGCAGTGCCCTCGCTGCGTAGGCGGTCGTTCTCGGCGAAGTCGCGCTCCATCTTGCGCGGGTCGATCCGAGGCGGGATCGAGGTGAGCTGGTGGACAACCGCGTCCGGGCGCGCGTCGGCGACGACCTTCGCGAGCCCGGGCGCATCAAACGCGTCCGCCACGACGGGCTCGGCGCCCGCCGCGCGTAGCTGCTCGGTGCGCTTGGGCGAGCGCGTCATGCCGATCACCTCATGACCGTCCGCGATCAGCGCGGGCAGCAGGCGACGCCCGATCACGCCGGTCGCACCTGCGAGGAAGACCCTCATACCGCGATCGTGCCCGCAGCGGCGGTGGGCGAAACGCCGTTTGCGCCAGAACGCCCATCGGCCGATTGCGTCTCGGGAACGACGCAGACCATCCCCTCGCTGAAGCCGGTGGCCCCGATGCCGAGGGCAAGGTTGAAGCGACCACGCATGTTCTCGACAGCGATCACGTTGGTCAGCTCGACTAGCTGAGCATCGTCGAGGTGCTCGCGCAGCGCGGCGAACAGCTCGTCGGACACGCTCACCGGCGTGCTGCTGATGCCCACCGCGTAGTCGAGCACCAGCTTCTCCAGCGCGGAGAACTCCTCGCTGTCGCGGTAGTGAGGGAGCGCGAGCATCTGCGCCTCGCTGACCCCGGCGCGGTAGGCGATCGGTGAGCCGATGTCGATGCACCACTCGCAGTGCGTGAACGCGGCGGCCTTCAGCTCGGCGAGCACCTTCAGCCGCTCGGGGACGCGGTGCGCTTTTGCGACCATCCCCTCAAACACGCCGTAGCCGACGAGCAGTCCTGGCGTGTGCGCGAAGGCCTGGGCCGGCTCGATCATCGCGGTCGTCGTCTCGCGGCCTGTCAGCTTCTTCGTTTCGCGGCGTCCGATCCACAGCAGCAAGCGTGTCCACGGGCCTATTTTGCGTTCGTTCGTTCCGGCGACTCTCAACATCTTCATACCTCCGGGGATCGGCTCGACTCGCGCGCCAGCCACACAAGCACCACGGCCCCGATCGCGAGCGAGGCGAAATTGGCGGGGCCGAGCCAGCTGCTGTGGGCGGCGTCGATGTCGATGAGGTGGTTGATCGCGTGCAGGCCATACTCGATCGCGAGCAGCCACAGCACCGGCGTGCGCCAGGAGCCGCGGCGGACGGCGATCAGCCCGACGAGGCCGATCGCCGCGTAGAACGTCGCGATGTCGCGCATGTAGTGGTCGTTGCGCGCGCCGTAAGGCCCGATGTCTTCGAAGAAGGCATGCGGAGCGAACGCGAGCATCGCCGCGAGCGCGAGGTTCACGAGCGAGAAGGCAATCAGCCCCGCGACGACGATCGAGCTGTCGTTCGTAGGGGCGCCGGCATCTGCTGCGGGGTGGGGAGCGGGGATCTCGCTGGCGGTTGACACGCCCGCTACTGTAGCCCAGAGGTGGTTCCCAAACAGTGACCAGTACAGCGACAGAAACGGGTACCAGTTATGGGCCGGAGTTGCTGGTCCGCCTACGCGGCAGGCGTCGCCGGGCGCAGCTGGAGGACCGCCTGCGCGAGCTGGTGCGCGATGGCACGCTGGCCGCCGGCAGCCGCATGCCCTCCTCGCGCGCGCTCGCGGACGACCTCGGCGTGTCGCGCCGGCTGATCGTCGATGCCTATGCACAGCTGCTCGCCGAGGGCTACCTCGTCGCCCGTCAGGGAGCGGGCACGTATGTTGCGGACGCGGGCGTTATCGAAGACCCACCGCAGGCGACGCCGTGGGCGAGCGCCCCGCAGTTCGACTTCTTTCCGGGAGCCCCCGACCTCTCGGCCTTCCCGCGCGCGTTGTGGATTAGCGCGACGCGCGAGGTGCTGCGCACGGCGCCCGACACCGCGCTGGCCTATCCCGACGCTCGGGGCATGCCCGCGCTGCGCCGCGCGCTCGCCGCGTACCTGCGCCGCGTACGCGGCGTGGCCGCCGAGCCCGAGTCGATCGTGATCTGCACAGGGGCTACGCAGGGGCTCGCGCTGCTCGCCCGCGCGCTCGTGACTCGTGGCGTGGGGGAGATCGACGTCGAGGACCCCGGGCTTCCCCCGCACCGCGCGGTTCTTGCCTACGCGGGCCTTGACGTGCGCGGCGCGCGCGTTGACGAGCAGGGGCTCGACGTCTCCTCGCTGAGCTCGCGGGTCGTGCTGAGCACGCCGGCTCATCAATGCCCGACCGGCGTGGCGCTCTCGCCGCAGCGTCGCGGCGAGCTGGTTCGCTGGGCACGCGAAGGCGGTCTAGTGATCGAGGACGACTACGACGCGGAGTTTCGCTACGACCGCTCGCCGCTCGGCGCGCTGCAAGGGCTCGCGCCCGATCGCGTCGTCTACGTCGGCACGGTCTCAAAGACGCTGGCTCCCGGAATGCGTCTCGGCTGGCTAGTCGTGCCGCCCTGGCTGATCGAGGCGGTCGCGCAGGCCAAGGCGCTCGACGACCTGGGCTGCTCGGCGATCGAGCAGCTCGTGCTCGCGCGCCTGCTTGAGACCTCCGCCTACGACCGCCACCTGCGCAAGGCGCGCAGGCGCAACCGCGCTCGTCGCGACGCGCTGATCGCCGCGGTCGCAAGCGAGCTGCCGGGCGCGAGCGTGAGCGGCGTCTCAGCAGGGCTGCACGCGCTTGTGCGCCTGCCGCGCGAGGTCGAGCTACAGGCCCTGCTGGAGGGCGCGGCAGCTCGCTCGCTGGGGATCTACCCGCTGAACCTGCACCGGATCCAGCCGCGTCGGGATGTGCAGGCGCTGGTGATGGGCTACGCCAATTTGTCCGAGCCGGCGATCGAGGAGGGCGTGCGCAGGCTGGCCGGGGTACTGCAGGAGCTCTGAAAAGCAGAAGGAGGTCACCGTCGATGGCTATGAACGATCCAGCCCTGACCGACCCGGCGCCCACACGATCCGCGCGCCCAAGTGCTCGCCCCGTCGCGCAACGAAGGCTGCCGGCGGCGCTGTTCAGCGCGCGGATGGCGGCGCGCAGCGCGCCACGCGGGGCGCGCGAGATCGCGGATGTCGCGCGCACGGGCGATCCCGCGGAGATCGCGCGGCACAAGCGCGCCCTACTGGTGACCTACCGCCGGGACGGCACGCCGGTGCCGACGCCCGTGTGGGCGGCCCCTGGTCCGGGCGGGCTGCTCTACGTGCGCTCCGAGCGCGCCTCGGGCAAGCTGAAGCGCCTGCGCAACGACTCTCGCCTGCTGGTCGCGCCCTGCACCGTGCGCGGCAAGCCGCTCGGCGCGCCGTTCGAGGCCCGGGCGCGAGAACTGGCGGGCGAGGAGGAGCACGTTGCCGAGCGGGCGCTCGTCGCGCGCTACGGCTTCGGCCGCGAGCTGTTCGAGCGCACGATGGACGTACTGCGCGTGGACATGTGCTTTCTGGAGATCGCGCCCGGGGCGTGGGGCTAGCCCGGCGCTCCGCGGCTGTCTAGGCTAGGCCGGCGCGCCCGCGGACAGCGCGGTGAGCCGCGAGCGCGTCAGCGCCCGCGGCCCGTCGGCGACGAACGTGGGCGGGGCGATGTCGAGGTAATGGTCAAACGCCCAGTCGCACAGGCGACGATTCTCGAAGGCGCGGACCAGCGCGCTGACCGAGCGGCTCGGGGTGAGCTGCCCGATCAGCTGCTGCACGCGCAGCATCCAGGTGAACTTGCGCGTGTGCGCGGCGGAGAAGGCGCCGTAGCGCTGTAGCGCCTGCTCGCGCGTGCGCTGCCCCTCGACGACCGCGCGCAGCTCGCGCCCGCAGGCAAGACCGAAGTAGAGCGCGGTACGGATGCCCTCGGCGGTCAATGGGAGACAGTGACCGGCGGAGTCGCCAACAAAGAACGTGCCGTCCTCGACGGCGGGGCGCAGCTGGTGCGGGATCCAGTTGCCCTGGTAGCGCTCGGCGGGCAGACCGAGGTCGCCTGCGAGCCTCACGGTGGGCTGCTTGACGTGGTGGGAGGGCCAGTAAGAGCCAACGCCGACGCGCAGCTCGCCGGCGGCGGGAAAGCTCCAGGAATAGCCCGAGCGCACGTAGCGAGGGTCGACCCACAACTCCATCTCGCTCCCGTCGCCGTGGGGGTGCACCTCTAGGCCGCGCGAGAGACGCGCGTTCGGCGGTTGGATCGTCGGCCCGTTGGAGAGCACGCGTCGCCAACCAAGCCCATCGACGATGAGCGGCGCGCTCAGCCGACCGCGGTCGGTGAGCACCGTGTTGCCCTCGCGTCCGGTGATCGTCGCCGTGGCGAACTCCAGCTCGCCGTCGTCGGCCTGCGCCCACAAGAGCGCGCACAGCTCGCGGTAGTCGAACGTCGAGAAGGACCACGGCAGCGACCAGCGCGCGCTGGTGAACGGCGTGTGCACGACGAGCTCACTGAACGTCTGGCGGTGAGAGTCCTGCAGGTCCATCGCGTTCAGCCAACGCGTCGGGATCGCGCAAGCCGAGGTCTGGCGCTCGCCGATCTCGTAGCGGTCGAGCAGCAGCACCCGGGCGCCGGCGCCGGCCAGCTCGCGGGCGACGGCAAGCCCCGCGAAGCTCGCCCCACATATCAAGACGTCGCAGTCACGCTCAAGCGGCGTGCGCGCCGCTCCCCGCGTCGTCGCTCGTACAGGCATCTGCGAAGCAATGATACGGGCGGCTGCGCCAATGCTGCGCTAGGCTTCGCCGGTGCAAACAGTGATGGAGAATCCTCAAGCCCACGTGGTCGAGGGGTCGAACGGCCTTCTGCTGGAGATCGACGGCACGATCGTCCCCAACTACGAGGCGACCTTCCGCACGATCGAGGAGGGCGAGGTCGTCACGGGTCACGTCGTCCGGATCGACAAGGACGAGGTGCTCGTAGACATCGGCTACAAGTCCGAGGGCGTCATCCCGGCGAACGAGCTGTCGATCCGCAAGTCGGTCGACCCGAACGACGAGGTTCACCTGGGCGAGGAGGTCGACGCGATCGTCCTCACCAAGGAGGACCAGGACGGCCGCCTGATCATGTCCAAGAAGCGCGCCCGCTTCGAGAAGGCGTGGCGGCGCATCGAAACGGCGGCCGAGTCCGGAGAGCCAGTCGAGGGCACGGTGATCGAGGTCGTCAAGGGCGGGCTAATCATCGACTTGGGCGTGCGCGGCTTCCTGCCCGCGTCGCTCGTGGACATCCGCCGCGTGCCGAACCTGGACGAGTACATGGGCACGAAGATTGAGACGAAGGTGATCGAGCTGAACCGCTCGCGCAACAACGTGGTGCTCTCGCGCCGCGCCGTGCTCGAGGAGGAGCGCAAGGAGGTCCGCCAGCAGATCCTGGACCGCCTGCAGCCGGGCCTCGTCGTGGAAGGGCAGATCTCCAACATCGTGGACTTCGGCGCGTTCGTGGACCTGGACGGCATCGACGGCCTGATCCACATCTCCGAGCTGTCGTGGTCACACGTCAACCACCCCAGCGAGATCCTTGCGATCGGCGACACGGTCAAGGTCAAGGTGCTCGACATCGACCGCGACCGCCAGCGCATCTCGCTCGGCCTCAAGCAGACCCAGGAGGACCCCTGGCAGCGCATCGTCGACACCTACAACGTCGGCGACGAGCTCGAGGGCAAGGTCACGAAGGTCGTCACCTTCGGCGCGTTCGTCGAGATCATGGATGGGGTGGAGGGGCTCGTGCACATCTCCGAGCTCGCGCCGCACCATGTCGAGAGCCCGCGCGAGATCGTCCACCCGGGCGATGAGATCCGCGTAAAGATTCTCGAGATCGACTCCGAGCGCCGCCGCCTGTCGCTGTCGGCCAA
>DATJOE010000127.1:0-3246 GCA_035507305.1 Solirubrobacteraceae bacterium
GCGCGACATAACCTCGATATCGGGACCGCTGCGGTGTTGCTTGAGCAGCCGCGCTGGCGCCAAGCGGACCGATTGACTCGTCAGTCGATGAACGGATAGGATTTCGCGCGGCTCCTGCGGGACAGCTTTGCGCGTCCCGAGCGGCTGCAGAGCTGTGACTCTCTGCCCTCGACGCCGTCTACTCCTCCGTGCCCGTAGGATGCCCGCGGGCGGCATCCCGTCCGAGCACCAAGAGATCCCTGAAGGAGCTGCAGTAGATGAAGATATGCGTGCTGGTCAAGGAGGTTCCCGACGCGGCGGTCGAAAAGCGCATCGACCCCTCGACGGGCCGGATGGACCGCAGCGGCGAGAAGAACCTCAACCCCTACGACACCCACGCGATCGAGGCCGCGATGCAGATCCGCGAGGGAGGGACGGCGGTCGAGGACATAGTCGCGGTGACGATGGGGCCGCAGAGCGCCGTGCGCGCTCTGCACAAGGCCGTCTCGCTCGGAGCGGACCGCTCGATCCAACTGACGGACTCGGTGCTCGAGGGCTCCGACGTCGCGGCGACCGGGTATGCGCTTGCGCAGACGCTCAAGCGCGAGCAGCCGGACCTGGTGCTGCTTGGGCAGCAGTCCGACGACGGCGAGTGCTACACGATCGGGGCGGTCGTGGCCGACCACCTCGGCATGCCCTCGCTCACGCAGGTGATCAAGATGGATATCGAAGAGGGCGCGCTTCGCTGCGAGCGCCAGGCGGAGTACGGATACGACACCGTGCAGGTGCGGCTTCCTGCGGTGATCTCCGTCGGCGACGCGATCAACGAGCCGCGCTACCCATCGCTGAAGGCGATCATGGGCGCCAAGAAGAAGCCGCTCGAGACGCTGACCGCATCGGATGCGGAGATCGACGCCTCGAAGGTCGGCCAGGAGAACTCCGCCTGTCAGTTCCTCGCTCTGAAGCCGCCGCCGCAGAAGCCGGCTGGCGAGATCATCGAGGACGAGGACACCAACGAGACGGTCGACCGCATCGTCGCCTGGCTCGAGGAGCGAAAGCTTCTCTAAGCGGATAGGAGACTGAGTTAGACATGGCGAACATCCTGGTTTACACACTGCACTACGACGGTGCGATCAACAAGAACTCGCTCGGCGCGGTCAGCGAGAGCACGCGCTTGGCGTCCGAGCTCGGCGGCGAGGCGCACGCGATCCTCGTGGGCGAGAACATCCCCGACGAGCTCGCCGCCTCGGTCGGTTCCTACGGCGCCACGAAGGCGCTCGTCGCGGAGGGGCCCGAAGGACTCGCTCAGCCGGTCGTCGACGCGATGGCGAAGGCGATCACCGATGGTGGTTACAAATATGCGATCTTCGGCGGCGGCCTGCTCGGCTTCGAGATCGGCGCCGGGCTCGCGGCTCGCCTCGGCGCGGGCGTCGCGATGGAGGTCACCGACGTGCGCGTGCAGGACGGCGCGCTGATCGCCGAAAGGCCGATCCTCGGCGACTCTGCGATCTCCGAAAAGTCCTACCGCTCCGAGGTCGGCATCGTGATCGGCCGCCTGAACGCGTTCGAAGCGAAGCAGACGGGTGCGGGTCCTGCCGCGGTCGAGCGAATTCAGTTCGAGCTCAGCCCGCAGTCGACGCAGGCGACGATGATCACGCGTGGCGAACAGCGCGGTGCGGAGGTCGACATCGAGGGCGCCGACATCCTCGTCGCCGGCGGACGCGGTCTTGGCAAGCCCGAGGGCTTCAAGCTCGCCGAGGAACTCGCGCAGGCGTTCGGCGGCAACTCCGCCGTCGCCGCCACACGCGCGGTCGTGGATGCCGGCTGGTACCCGTACTCGGCGCAGATCGGCCAGACCGGTAAGACGGTCGCGCCGAAGCTCTATCTCGCGGCCGGGATCTCGGGCGCGATTCAGCACAAGGTCGGAATGCAGTCCTCGGAGAACATCGTCGCGATCAACAAGGACGCGAACGCGCCGATCTTCGAATTCTCGGACCTCGGGGTGGTGGGCGACCTGAACAAGATCCTGCCCAAGCTCACCGAAGCCGTGAAGACGAAGCGGGGCGGCTAGCGGCGATGGCCCACGAAGACCATGTGACGCCAGCCGACTACCCGCCGCCCGTCGACTCGCCAGTCGAATTCATCAAGCGCGAGCTCGATGGCGAGGACGAGCGCATCGACGTCGGCGTCGCGATCGTCGGCGGTGGGCCCGCCGGGCTCTCGTGCGCGATCCGCCTGCTCCAGCTGCTCGAGCACGAGCCAGAGCTCACTGAGAAGCTCGGCGAAGTCCCCGTGGCGGTGATCGAGAAGGGCAAGGTGTGCGGCGCACACACGCTCTCCGGGGCGATGATGCGGCCCTCCGGTCTGCAGGCCCTCTTCCCGGACATCCCGCCGCAGGACTGGCCGACGTACGGGACAGTCGAGAAGGACTCCGTCTACTGGATGCTGAGCGCGAACGCAGCGCTCCCGCTCAAGCCGACGCCGCCGCCGTTCCGCAACCACGGCAACTACATGGTGTCGATCGCCGAGCTCACGCGCTGGCTTGCGAGCAAGGCCGAGGAGGCGGGCGCGTACCTGCTCACGGAGACCTCCGCGACTCAACTGCTCGTGCAGGGCGGGGCGGTGCTCGGCATCCGCTCAGGCGACAAGGGCCGCGGCAAGGATGGCGAGGAGCTCTCCAACTTCGAGCCAGGCTCCGACGTCGCCGCGCACGCGACCGTGCTCGCGGAGGGCACCTGGGGCCATCTCACGGGCGCCGCGATTCGCGAGTTCGCGCTCGCCGAGAACCGCGACCCGCAGGTCTGGTCGCTCGGCGTCAAGGAGGTGTGGAAGGTCGCGAAGCCGCTCGACCGCGTCATCCACACGCTCGGCTGGCCGCTTCGCTACGGCGCCAAGTACCGCGAGTTCGGCGGCTCCTGGATCTACCCGATGGGTGACGACCGCGTCTCGATCGGCTTCGTCGTCGGCCTCGACTACACCGACGCGACGGTCTCGGCTCACGACCTGCTCCAGGAGTTCAAGGGAAGCAAGCTCGTGCGCGGCATCCTCGAGGGCGGCGAACGTGTCGCGTGGGGAGCGAAGGCGATTCCCGAGGGCGGTTACTGGGCGATGCCCAAGCTCTCGGCGCCCGGCATGGTCATATGCGGCGACTCTGCAGGCATGGTCAACGTGCCGATCCTCAAGGGCATCCACTACGCGATCCACTCGGGGATCATGGCCGCGGAGACGATCTTCACTCGCTTGAAGGACGGCGGCACGGATCTGTCC
>DATJOE010000128.1:0-12624 GCA_035507305.1 Solirubrobacteraceae bacterium
ACCTTCTGCTTGACGCCGCCGATCGGCAGCACCCGGCCCTGGAGCGTGACCTCACCGGTCATGCCGACCGTGTGGCGCACCGGCCTGCCGCTGAGCAGCGAGGTCAGCGCGGTCACCATCGTCACGCCGGCGCTCGGACCGTCCTTCGGGATCGCCCCGGCGGGGATGTGGACGTGGAACTCCCTGTTCTCGAACTCGTGCTCGTCGATGCCGAGGTCCTCGGCGTGGCCGCGCACGTAGGAGAGGGCAATCCGCGCGGACTCCTTCATGACGTCACCGAGCTGACCGGTGAGCACTAGACCGCTGCCGTCGCCGCCACCCTTCATGGCGGTGGCCTCGACGAACAGGACATCGCCGCCGGTGCCGGTCACGGCCAACCCGGTGGCCACGCCAGGCGTGGCGGTCCGGGAAGCGGACTCCTGGAAGAACTTCTGGCGTCCGAGCGCATCGCGCACGGCGTCGAGGTCAATCTTCACGGGGGCCTCAGCAGCACCAGAGGCGATCTTGGTGGCGGTCTTGCGCAGCACGGTCCCGAGCTGGCGCTCGAGGCTGCGCACGCCGGCCTCGCGGGTGTACTCGGCGATGATGGTCTTCAGCACCTCATCGTCAACCTGGACCTCGTCCTCGCGCAGGCCGTTACGGTCGCGCTGACGCGGCCACAGGTAGCCCTTGGCGATGGCGAGCTTCTCCTCGGAGGTGTAGCCGTCGAAGCCGATGACCTCCATCCGGTCGAGCAGCGGCCCGGGGATGGTGTCGGCGACATTGGCGGTCGCGATGAACATCACCTGTGAGAGGTCGAGCTCAACGTCGAGGTAGTGGTCGCGGAAGGTGCTGTTCTGCGCGGGGTCAAGGACCTCGAGCAGCGCTGCACTTGGGTCGCCTCGCCAGTCGGCGCCGACCTTGTCGACCTCGTCGAGCAGGATCACGGGGTTCATGGTCCCGGCGTCGCGCAGTGCCCTAACCAAGCGGCCAGGCAAGGCACCGATGTAGGTCCTACGGTGCCCGCGGATCTCGGCCTCGTCACGAACGCCGCCGAGCGACATGCGGACGAACTCGCGCCCGGTGGCGCGGGCGATGGACTCGCCGATCGAGGTCTTGCCGGTGCCGGGGGGACCGATCAAGGTCAAGATGGCCCCGGACTTGGGGTCGGCCTCGATGCCGCGGTCCTGGCGGAGCTTGCGTACGGCGAGGTACTCGGTGACGCGGTCCTTGACGTCCTGCAGGCCGGCGTGATCGGCGTCGAGTACCTCACGGGCCTTGACGGGGTCGAGGTGCTCCTCAGAGCGCTTGCTCCAAGGCACGGCGATAAGCCAGTCGAGGTAGGTGCGGATCATGCTGGACTCGCCGGTCTGCTCGCCCATGCGCTCAAGGCGGGCAAGCTCCTTCAGCGCCTGCTCCTCGACCTCGGAAGGCATGTTGGCCTCCTCGATCTTGGCGCGGTACTCCTCGGCGACAGAGGCGTCGTCATCGCCGAGCTCCTTGCGGATGGACTCCATCTGCTTGCGCAGGAAGTACTCACGCTGCTGCTTCTCGGCGCCCTCCTGGACGTCCTCGCGGATGCGCTTGCGAACCTGCAACTCGGCGAGCGACTCGCGCTGCAGGCTCACGGCGAGGGCGAGTCGGTCGGGGACGTCGAGCGTGCGCAGCAGCTCGACCTTCTGCTCGTATGAGAGGTTCGGGGAGTAGCCCGCGGAGTCGGCGAGCGCGCCGGGCTCGGCGATCGCGCGCAGGAACGCGGCGATGCGTCCGTCATCGCCGCGCAGCTCGAGGATCTCCTCGACGACGGCGCGGTACTCACGCTCTAGCTCTCGGGTCCTTTTGTCGACGGGCACCTCATCGGGGCGCTCCTCGACCTCGACGCGCAGCTCGCCGCCGGTACCGGTCTGGGCGGCGCCGATCAGCGCGCGGTGCTCGCCGGAGAGGGCGACGGCACGGCCTCCGCCGGGAAGACGGATCTGCTCGGTGACCTCAGCGATGGTCCCGACCTCGAGAAACTCGTTCTCGTGGCGAGGCGCGAGGACTACGCGCTCATCCTCGCCGACGTCGACCGTGAGGGTGATGCCCATGTTGGGGAAGACGACAGTGTCGTCGAGCGGGATCAGCCGGAGAAACTCCTTGGGCTGAGAGGGCTCGGTCTGTGGGGTGTCTGCGGATGCGGTCATCAGTTATTGCTCCATATGAGCTTACGAAAGTGTAGTTAGTATAGCGCGGTGTTGTTGCACGCGCAAGTATCTTGTGATGACGCCGTAAATGGCTCTATGGAGCCAAAAATAGATCACGTGATCGGTCCTCAGGCCCGCACGCGGGCCTGAGCGGGAGCGCACATGTGCGCTCCCGGCGGACGGCGCATGCGCCGTCCGAACCCGGGCCGCATGCGGCCCGGGCAGACGGGTGCATGCACCCGTCTGGACTCCGTACTCGCTCCTGTTTCATCTCAGGCCGGCGATACAAACGATGAATGGACGATTCGATCGAGCGGCTAGGCTTCGAGCTAAGCACGCGTGCGCTCGCGGAGCAGGAGCGTGCGCTCACTGCCCTGCGGAGCCGCGCCGCGACGGTGCTTGCTACGGCATCGGTATCCGGCTCGCTGGCGAGCGCCGGAATGTCGCGAGCTTCGCTCGACCTCTTTGGCGGGCTCGCGATGCTCGCGTTTGTACTGACCCTCTTGGGCTCGCTCTGGATCTTGCTTCCGCATGAGCTCGGATTCTCTGTTCGAGGTTGGCCGGTCGTGGACAGGAGCGCTCTGGTGAGCGCCCCTGACTTGATCGACGTCTATCGCCAGACGGCGGCTTGGATCAACGACCGCGTACGGGAGAATCAGACAACGCTGCGTGAGCTTGCGGTTTGGCTCACGGTGAGTTGCTTGCTCCTATCCGTTGAGATTGTGCTGTTCGGGCTCGATCTGGTCCGCTAACCTACGCCCAATGACTGCAGACAACTCACAACACAAAGCTTCGCATCTTCGGCCCGCCCGGAGCGGGGTGATCTTGGATCGACCTGCTCCGCCGGATTTCTTTGTGATCGAAGAACTGATCGCCCCGCAGCGCGCCGCGAAACGCTTTGTCGAGTTGCTGCGCCGCAGGCGACGTAAGTCGCGCCTGAGTCCTAAGCAGGGCGCGACTAGCTCGCCTGACGTGTCGCGCCTTTAGATCCCGACCCCGTATTTACTGCAGCTTGCCGAGAACGACGGGTTCGGACTCGTGCTCAGCTGATTCAGCACGTTCTGCAGCGCAGGTGAGTCCTCGAACATGCCGATATGCCCCACGGGATCACTCGGGCACTGGTTCTGAAGTGTGATGTTCGTGACACTCGAGCCGCTGAGGAATGCATTCGAGTAGGGGGTCACGACCTCGTCGTGGGTCGTTTGAATCACGACGTAACGTGGCCCCGAGACCGTGTCGCCGCCGCCAAAGAGCTTTTTCTGGAACGCCGATCCGACCTCTTGCTGGGGCAGCGACGGTGCGCCGATCACTCCGAGGAACGTGTTCACGACCAGCGAGGCGAAGGGGAATTCTTCGATCAGCGTCGTCAGCCCGTCGACCGTCGTTCCGTGATTGCTGGGGGACAGTCCGATCAGCGTGTGGACCTTGCTCGCCCCGCCCAGGAACTTGACGTAGTAGCCGGGCATCATCCCGCCCTGGGAGTGACCCACGATGTCGACCTTCGAGGCGCCGGTTTTGCTCAGCACTTTGCTTACGAACGAGCTCAGTTCTTCGGCGGAATGTTCGATGTTGCCGAGTCCGTCGATGCTCCCGAGCAGGCCAGAGAGGATCGTCTCGCCGTAGTTGAAGGCGTAGACGCAGTAGCCGTTGTTGTAGAGCAGCGGGGCGAGCGTCACCCAGTTCGACCCCTCGTCCGCGAACGTGCCGTGGACCAACACGACCGGATAGGGATGGGTCGAGGTGGGTTTGCAGTTGTTGTTCCCGCCGTTCAGCGCCGTCGGGTTCCAGGTCTCGTTCCAGCCCCCTTCGAGCAGGGCTTCGGTTTCGTAGGGAACGTGCAGGCTCGCGCTTGCGGTTGCGCTCGTCGCCGCGAGCGCGAGCATCGAGGCAACTGCCAGGAACAGCAATCTGAGTCTCATCCTCGTTCCCCCTGTCTCGTTTGTCTTCTCTACCGACGCGAACGTATCCCCGTCCTCGCGGCTCTGTCAACGATCGGATCGGACTGTTTCGGACCGCGCCGCGCGGTCAGTGCGATGGGTCCTCGAACGTGACCTCAACGTTCTCCTCGTCCACGCGCTCCTCGACCTCGGCCGAAGAAGTCAACGCTCGCTTGTCGGCGTCGAGCAGCGGCTCGGAGAAGAAGCTACGCGGCCATAGCCGCCTTGCTTTCACGACGTTGATCTCCGCCGCGAAGATCACGAGCTGGGCCCCGAGATAGAGCCAGGCGAGCAAGCCCAACACCACCGCGAAGAACCCGTAGAGCGGCTGAGTGTGCTTTAGCCCGTGGTCGATGTAGTAGCCGCCCAGGTGCTGCAACAGCTGCCAGAGAATCGCCGCCACCACGACGCCCGGCAGCAGCTCGCGCACGCCAAGGTCGATCGCCGTGAGCAGTTTGAACGCGCTCATGAACAGGATCAGGTTCACGACGAATGCGAGCAGGATGCCCGCCAGCACGGGGAGCGCGCCGTGCGAGCTAGCGCCCACGAAGCCCGCCGCTGCCGTCGAGACGATCGTCAATGTTCCGAATGTCGCCAGCAGCCCGAGGCCGCGCAGCCGGGCGAACAGGAAGTTGGGCCGGCTCTTGTAAGGGACGTGCCAGATCTGGTTCAGCGCGTTCTGCGCCGCGTTCGTCACGCCCATCCCCGCGAGCAACGCGCCCACGATCCCGATCGCCAGCGCCAACCCGCTGCCTTTCAGCGAGTGCAGCTTCAGCGTGTCCGACAGCACCGGGAATTGCCCCAGCGTCCCGTGGATGATTTTTTCCTGGTCATCCGGGTGGTCCTGGAGCACGAAGCCCAGCACCGTCACGAACACCAACAGCAGCGGGAAGATCGAGACGAACGCGTAGTAGGAGATCAGCGCCGCGAGCTGCCCCGCCTGATCGTCGCCGAACTTCTTGTAGACCGCTGCGACGAAGCGGATGCCCGGGGTCTGCTGCTGGCGTCGGTCCAGCGCGTTCAGGTGGTCGCTCAGGCTCATCTCGCGTTGGGCCCTGCACCAAGTTCATAGGGGGGTGAAGAGACACTGAGCCGCGACATGCCTATGTGTCTACCCGATGTAGAGAAAAATCAGCTCGCACACCGGGTCCCCGGCGCATGGTTCACCTTACCGGCGCGCGGGCCCTCGATCCGCTCGAGCAGGTCGCGCTCGTCGCCCGCGACAGGCGAGTCTTGTTGCTGCGCGTCCACCGTCATCGCTTGCGAATCGAGGATCTCGAAGACTGTTACAGCCAGGCCGTCCTTGAGTTGATCGCGAGCGTCAAGGCCGGCGGTGTGTTCGCCGATCGCTTGCACCTTGCACGTGCCCTTGAGCTGCGCTTCGTTTCTCGGGTACGCGACAGGCGCCGGGCGCTCGGCGGGCGCAGTCCTATGCAGGCGGCGCTTGAGCGGGCCAATCCGCTTGGTGGCGAAGCCGAAGGGGTCGTCGACCGAGATCTGGCCGTCGATGCCCAAGTGATCGTGCGCGACGAACTCCGGCGCCTCGGAGAAGTCGCGCAACTGCTCACCCACGACCAGCGCATGGTGCTGCGCTCTCAAGTCGAAGGGGAGAGATGCGCAGAGCTGTGTCGCCGTCAGGGCTGGTCGCGCGAGAAGTACCGCAAGGTCGCACAGCGCGCGAGGGCACAGCTGCGAATGCTGATCGATCGCGCCGAGGGTGATGTCCCGTTTGGTCCGAGCGCGTCGGAGGAGATAGCAGGACTGACCTATGCGCACGTTCACCCCCACACATAGGTCCGTCCCCCAGGGGCGCCGGCCGACGGTCGCATCCACGTCGGCGCGGCGATTCCCATCCGCGCGCAGGCGGCCGGGGGTCGGGTCTCTCCCCGCTCGGCACTCGGCCGCTCGCGTGACTCCGAGGCTCCTCCAGAACAAGCGCTTCCAGGTCTACGGCGAGGACGAGTTCTTCGCCTGCACCGACGCTCCCCTAGGGCCGGTCGCGGATCCGCCGAGCTCGGTTGCCGAGGGGAACCGCCGACCGCCGATTGGTCCTCGTGCCATCTGTGGGATCGCGATGGCTGGCCTCATTGTGGCGCTCACCCTTGCGGTCGCTTTGAACCCGATCTCCACCGGGCGAACCTCGAGGCGCAAGGCCGTCCCTCGAGCGGGCGGGACTCCTCCGCTTGCAGGACAAACGCGTGGGCCGATCGATCCTGCGCGTGGGCGACCACGGGCGCGACCGCGCAGTGTGCGAAGTGCGCTGAGGGCAACGCCGCGAGCACCACGAGCGATCTTCGCTCGGGTCGGCGGCGGCCAGAGCGATGAGCCGATTGCCGTTTCACGCGGCGGTGCGAATGAGTCTCGGTACGCATCGAACGTTTCCTCGGTCGCGGAGGGAGGGCTGGATCCACGGGCCGGGGAATCTGCGCCTGTCGATTCTGGCCCACGCGACGTCGAGCGTCCGGTCGGGCGAGGGGAGTTCGGCTTTGAGCACTAGTTCAAGCACAAAAGCCGACGCGAAGCGCGCGATCAAGCTGACGCCCACCACGTTGTGGCGAATTCGTCTGGCCCAGCGCCTGCCGCGTTACTTGCTGTATGCAGTCGCGAGCGCCGGGCTGATCGCGAGCCTTCGCTTCGCCATCGCTCCGCCGGGCGAGGGCCGGCCTGAAGGGCTGAGGTCGAACTTGCCGGTCGTCGACAGGGCGGCCGAGGGCTACGCTGTGTTCTTCGCTCGTCGCTATCTCTCCTGGAACGCGGCTGAGCCCCAGGGCAGCCAGCGTCTGCTTGCGCCGATCGTCGGCGTGGAGATGGCGCCCACCGCCGGCATGACTCTCCCCGCCGTTGGTTCGCAGAACGTCGAATGGGCTGAAGTCGTCCAGAGTCGCGAGCTTGAACGTGGCAAGCACGTCTACACGGTGGCTGCGCAGGTGCGCGGGCTGGGCATTCTGTACCTCGCGGTCGACGTGGCTCGCAGCTCAGACGGGAGACTGATGCTCTGGGGCTATCCGGCGTTTGTCGGCGCCCCTTCCTCGGCCGAAGCGCACATCGTGGAAACCGGTGCGGTCGTGGGCGACCGGGCACTCAACGAAGTCATCAAGCGTGCGCTTCGCAACTACCTCGGTCGGTGGAGTGAGAACCTCGATGCAGATCTCTCGCCCGGGGCTAGGGTTGGGCAGTCGAGCGTGGCGCTGACGCTCGAGGCCGTGCAGCGGATCGCCTGGTCAGGGGATCGCCGCTCGGTTCTCGCGACCGTCGAGGCCCAAGACGCTCGTGGCACGCGCTACACGCTCGACTACGAACTTGACGTCATCGACGCAGGTGGGCGGTGGGAGATCTCGGCGATCGAGGTGGACCCCGAGCAATGACCCGAGCCATCGTGTTTGTCGCTATTGCGTTCCTGGCCCTGGCGTCGGTGTTGAGTGCCCCAGCTTCGGCTGCAGTTTCGACGAGATCTACGAGCGAGGAACGTGCCAAGGCAGAAGGAGCAGGAGAAAGCTCGCTCGAAGCCGCGGCCGCGGAGGCCGGGGACACGGGACGTGCGGTGGCGATGAGTCTGATCGGCCTGGCCTTCGCCGTGGCGGCGACCGTGCTTGCGTTCCGCCGCGACTTCAAGGAGGCGGCGGGCGTGTTTGCGGTTGGCATCGTCTCGGTGCTGCTCGCCACGCCCTCGGGAATCAGCTTGCTACGCGACACGGTCGCCTCGCTATTCGGAGGTCAATAGTGGTCATCCGCTCCTACAGAAGCGTGTTCAATCTGGAGCGGCGGATTTATCGCATCGATCGGGTTCGGCTGAACCCGAGCGGCATCCCCATCCGCGGGATCGTCTATCTACTAGGGCTGATCGCGCTGGCTCTGTTCGCCGCGCGCCTGCCGTTGATCGGGCTAGTCGCTCACGTGCTGCCGGTGTACGTGCGTGACTTGGCGCTCCCCGCACTCATCGCGGCATTGCTAACGCTCGTGCGAATCGAGGGCCGCCCCTTCCATCTAGCGATCCGCCCGATGCTCCGCTGCGTTGGGGGGTCGTCCAGGATCGTCGGGTTCAGGGCACGCGCCCGGACCTCAAAGCGGATGCCTGAGGTATGGCGTCCGGATCCGATTCTGATGGTGCCCGACGGCTCAGATATGCGCATGCGACGGCTGCGCTACCGAGGACCGGGTGCGCTGTTGGTAGCCGTTCCCTACCGGCGTCGTGTCCGGCGTGGCCCACTCGTTTCGCTCGGCTTTCGCTCGCAACTGCTACTGCGAGAGCTACCCGGTGCTCCGCGGCCCTCGCGCGGCGAGGTAATCGTTCTTGGCGAGGCCGGGCGTCTGAGCGTCGAGTGAGATGCGCTCGCCGATCTGCTTCACCTACGGCAACTGCGTCTTCGCCGAGGACTGCTTTGATGCGTGGGCGGCATTCGCGGTTGACCTGGCTGCTTACCAGTGGCTAGACGAGGCAGCCAAGCGCAGCCGGTTCCTCGCTCTGCTGGGTGCGCTCGAGGCGCTCGAGGCCGACGTGCAGATCCTGCGCGTGGGCCAGCGACCGGTGCCGAATCAATACGCGCAGTCGATCGAGCGAGAAGCAACGGCGCTCGCAGCGACGCATCGTGAGGCGCGTCACGCGTATCTGCGCGAGCACGATCGGCGGCTTACGGAGCTGGCCTCGACGAACCCAGCGCTGTTCGTGCTCGTGAGCTTGCGTGAGCCCGAGCGGGACGTCGCCGCTTATGTCTCGAGGGCGGTAGAGCGTGGCCCAAGCGAGTGGCGTCGTGCGCTCGCGGGCCTCGTCTTACCTAAGGACAAGCTGCTGCTCACGGCCTCCGAGCTCGAGCGCGTGCGCGTACGCGCCGACGGGGCGCATTCCCGATTGGTCGAGTTCCTCCCCGCGCGCCCCGCGCGCGGCGCTGAGCTCCAGTGGCTCGTCCGGCGCGCCTTCTGCCGCGGCCTCGGGGAGCCGCAGGTGGACGGATTGCACGAGCCACGAGCCCTGGTCTTCGAGCGTAACGGCGAAGCCGTGCTCGCGCCGCTGGAGGGAGACGTGCTGCGCTGGGCCGACAGCGAGGTCGAGCACAGGAGTCGCTTGCTGCGGATCGAGTCTGAGCTCGGGACGAGCTGGCAGGCACAGCTCGTCCTCGGGGCGGTTCCCGAGCGCGTCGAGTTCCCGGGCTCGGCGGCCGAGCTGATGTTCGCGCCGCCAGAGAGCTTGCCGTTCGCGATTGACCTCTCGCTGAACGCCCGATTCCTGCCAAACGAGCTGGCGCTGCGAATCGCGCGTCGACGCATCCAGGACGCCGATCAGATCGTCCGCGCTGAGGCCGACGGGGAACAGGGCGTCAGCGATCTGGGCTTCGCGCGCACACAGGAAGCCCGCGACCTACTCACCCACCTGCAGGCGGCGAGCCATCCGCCTTTGCTCCGCGCGACGCTCGCGATCGCGGTCGCCGCCGGAGATCAACGAACGCTCGAGGAGCGCGTCGAGCTCTGTCGTCGAGCCTACGGGGACGTCCGCCTGTATCGGCCGATCGGTGAGCAGCTGGCGCTGTTCCTGCAGCATCTTCCCGCTCAGCGCAGTCGCGTCGTGGGATACGACGATACGTTCACCGCCGAGCAGATCGCCGCGATGATGCCGACCGCCACCCACGAGGCCGGCTCGCGCGGGGGCTTCTATCTCGGACACACCCTCACGGGTTCGAGAAAGTCCGTGCGCTTCAACCTCCGCGAGGGATCCGAGACCAATCGCAACACCGCGATTCTCAGCGTCGGAGCGCTGGGGTCGGGAAAGACGACGCTCGACCAGAAGCTCAAGTACGAGGGCTTCTTGCTTGGAGCGCGCGTGATCGACTGCGACCCAAAGGGCGACCACCGCTTTCATCTGCTCGACGATGTCGCGCCGCACACCGAGTGTGTCACGCTGCGTCCCGACCCCGCGTTGCGCGGAATGCTGGATCCGCTGCGGATCGCCCCCGAGCACATGCGCCAGGACGCAACGGTCTCGTTCTTGCGCGATCTGCTGCCAGGACGCGCCGAGCCAAGCTGGGAGACAGCTGTCGTCGCTGCGGTCGATCGCGTGATCCTCCGAGCGAGTACTCCGACCTGCTCAGAGGTTGTGAGGGCGCTCTGCGAAGGCGATGGGGTGGATCGCCTGGTCGGCAAGGCGCTCGAGGTCTATGCCCGCTCAGGACTCACGCAGCTGGGCTTCGCATCCGAGCGACCGGCGGCGCCGATGCTCGGACAGAGGCAAGTCACCTATCTGCCGATCCGCGACCTTCCCGGACCCGAGCCGGGTACCCCAAGGTCTGAGTACTCGCAGATCGAGCGAATCGGCGAGCAGATTGTGCGGCTGATCGCGATGTTTGCGATGCAGCTGATGCGCACCGAGCGCGATCGCCTCAAGCTCTTCTCCTTCGATGAGGGCTGGCGTCTGCTCGGGGACCCTGCCGGCCGCGCGCTGCTTGCCGCTTTGCAGCGCATGGGTCGCTCTGAGTTGGCGGTGCCGATCGTCAGCACGCAACTCGTAACCGACGCCTTGGTTGGCGAGCGCGAGTCGTTCGAGAACCTGATCGGGGCGACGTTCGTGTTCGGGATGCGCTCCGAGGCCGAGGCGGGCCGAGCACTCAAGCTGCTCGGACTCGACGCCGAGCGGCGCGGTGCTCGGCAGATGCTGCTCGAGCTCGAGGAAGGGCGCTGTCTTTTCCGCGACCACCGTGGACGCGTCGAGGCGATACAGGTCGATGTCGTCGTCCCGTCGCTGCTGCGCGCGTTCTCCACGACCCCGGCGCGTCCTTGAGTCGCACGCCGCGAGCCTGCCTCGCGGCGCTCGCGCTAACCCCCGTGTGCGCGCAAGTGACCCCGGCCCTCGCGCTCGGGGCGCAGGGGCAGACCGTGCACAACCAACAGGCGGTCCACGCGCAAGCACCCGTTGCCCCTCCGCTGCTCGGCTCGACGGGACCGTCCGCCGATGCTGGGGATGAACCCGACGCGGGCGGATCGCCGATCGCCGAAACCGATCCGCTCGTACGCAATGGTCTGGGCAGCCCGCTTTGCGAAGAGGCTCGGGCAGGGTTCTCGCTATCGCCGCACAGCCGCGGCAACTGCGAAACCTCTGCGTTCGTTGGCTCTGCTGTGCCCACGGGCGACTTCGGGCTCGACGTTCACATCGACACTGGCTTCCTCGGCATCAGCTCGGCGTCTCTGCTGGTCATCGTCCAAGACCTGTTCGTCCAACCGGTATGGATGGCGCTCGTTTGGGCGGTCCATGCCCTCGTCGTGATGCTCGAGTGGTGCTTCACGCTCGACATACTGGATCAAGCCTCGGTGCGCAGTGGGCTCTCCGGCAGCCTGCGCGAGTTGCAGAACGCGGTCACTGTGCCGTGGCTGGCGCTCGTGCTGGCCACCGGCGGAGTTCTATGCGCCTATCACGGTCTGATTCGACGTCGGGTTGCCGAGAGTCTGGGCCAGGCTTTGCTCGCGCTCGCGATGACCGCGATGGGTATATGGGTGACGGTTGATCCCGTCGGCACCATCGGGGCGATCGGGCATTTGACTGACCGGGCGAGCCTTGGAACGGTGGCCGTGACTGAGCGGGGCAGCCCAGTCAATCCCGGTGAGACCGTCGCCGACGGTTTTGCGGCCGTTTTCGAGACCGCGATTGAAGTTCCCTGGTGCTATCTGGAGTTCGGCGACGTCGATTGGTGCACGAGCCCTGCCCGGCTCGACTTTCGGTTGCGCTCCGCCGCGCTGGCGCTAGCTCGTGCTGAGTCCAGCGAAGCTGGCTGCGGTCCGTCGGGTTCGCCTAAGGCTGAGTGTGCAGATTCGAAACGCGCGGACGTTAAGGCGCTTGAACGCAGCGCCCGGCTCTTGCGCGCGGCGCGCAACAACGGTGCTGTCTTCCTTGCGCTGCCGCCTAACGGGCCCGCGCGCAATTCAATTAACGATCCCGACTCGCTGCTGCGCGCGATCTGTCGTAGCGACGATGCGGTCGACTGCAAGGGGCCGGCTGCGGCACAGGCCGAGTTCCGCACGAACCACGGCACTTGGCCCAGGGTTGGTGGATTGCTGCTGATCGCTGCCGGCATTCTTGGATTGCTCTTGCTGCTGGGATTCATCGCGTTCCGGCTGCTGGGCGCGGCGCTGTTCAGCTTGCTCTATCTGATGCTCGCACCCGCAATAGCGCTTGCCCCGGCGCTCGGCGAGCTGGGCCGCAGCGCGTTTCGTAAATGGGCGGCGGGCTTGCTGGCGGCAGTGATCTCAAAGCTGCTTTACGCGTTTCTGCTCGGCGTCGTGCTTGCGTTGCTAGCGCTGCTCGGTCATCTGCAAGGTCTGGGTTGGTGGACGCAGTGGTTGCTGATGTCCACGTTCTGGTGGGGTGCCTTCCTGCGTCGAGGGCACTTGTTGGCACTGGCGGGCGGCGAGCAGCGCGATCGGATTTCGCGCGGGCACCGCAACGCGTTGCGCCGCACCGGCGGATCGCTTGCGGCGCCCATGCTCG
Source organism: Solirubrobacteraceae bacterium (assembly GCA_035507305.1). Lineage (GTDB taxonomy): Bacteria > Actinomycetota > Thermoleophilia > Solirubrobacterales > Solirubrobacteraceae > Palsa-744. Next base: position 12,567 of record DATJOE010000128.1, read on the forward strand.
CCTACGAGCGGGTCCGGGCCGCGAGGGAGCGCTTTCGCAAGAAGGCTCACGAGACCGA
>DATJOE010000129.1:0-8698 GCA_035507305.1 Solirubrobacteraceae bacterium
CGGCACGGCGTGGGCGGCGAAGGCCGAGCCGCGCAGGACCGTGAAGAAGCCGACCAGCCCGGCGATCACCGCGACGAGGCTCGCGACGATCCAGGCGTTGACCATGAAGCCCGAGAACATCGCTACGCCTCTCCACCCGAAAGAGCCACGCTCCGAGCCGCTCGACGCTCTGCGCGAGCGCTCCAGATTCGCGGCAGCCCGCTGGCGAGGTAGATCACGAACACGAGTACGACGACGAAGAAGCTGACAGGCCAGCCCTGCTGATCCGGTGGCCAGTAATAGCTCTCATACGCCAGCCAGACCCCGCCCCACACTGCCGCGATCCCAAGCCCCGCGGCACAGGCAATCGCTCGTAGCGGTCGCGTCGTCAGGCGTAGCGCGGCGGCCGCGGGCCCGATCAGCAGCGCCGTCGAGAGGATCGCGCCGATCGTGATCGCGCACAGCGAGACAGATAGGGCGAGCGCGAGCAGATAGGCGGCGCCGACGGCGCGGATCGGGATGCCGCGCGCCGACGCGATCTCCGGTGCAACCGAGCTCAGCAGCAGCGGCCTGTGGATTGTCACCAGGATCGCGAGCACCGCCAAGCCGAGCGCGACCACGACCGGCACCGTCGAGCTTGAGATCGAGAAGATCGCGCCGAAGAGGATCGTGACGCTCGCGCCGGCGGCGTTGTGGTAGGTGCTGTCGAGGTACAGAAACAGCGCCGCGAGGCCCAGTCCCCCTCCGAGCACGATGCCCGTCGCCAGATCGCGCCCTCGCGCGCGCTGAACGCCGAGCAACTCCATCGCCGCGGCGGCGAGCATGCTGACGGCGACGAAGCCCCACAAGGGACCGACGCCGAGCAGATACGCGGCCGAGCCGCCGGTCGTGCCGATGTCGCCAAGAGCCTCGCCCGCAAAGGACTGTCCGCGGATGACGGTGAACACGCCGAGCGCTCCGGAGACGATCGCGACTGCCGCCCCGATCGCGAGCGCCGTGCGAATCGGTGAGCTCGAGAGAAAGCCCTGGTCGGACACCGATGCGAGCAGGACGCTCACGAGACGATCTCCACCGGCGGGTGCACGCCGTTGCCGGAGATGTGATCGGCCTCCTCGCCCGCCCCCGCGACGACCAGCACGCGGCCGTGCACGTTGAGCACGTCGACGTGCTGCCCGTACAGGCGGCTGAGCACCTCGCTGCTGACGACTTCCTCGGCGCGCCCGCTGGCGGCGCGCCCGGCCGCCAGATAGACGATCCGGTCCATCACCGGCAGCAGGGGGTTCATCTCGTGGGCGGAGATCAGCACCGCCACCTGCTGCTCGCGCACGATACGCGCCAAGAGCCCCACCGTCTCCTGTGCGCTTCGCAGATCGAGATTGGCCAGCGGCTCATCGAGCAGCAGCAGCCTCGGCCGGCTGATGAGCGCGTGGGCGATCAGCACGCGCTGCTGCTCGCCGCCCGAGAGCCGCCCCACGCGGGAGTCGGCGAAGGCGCTCGCACCCGTCGCTTCGAGCATCTGCTGGACGAGCTCGCGCTTGGCCTTCGAGGGCCGTGAGACGCCGAAGCGCTGGGCGTCGAGCCCGAGCGCCACCAGATCGCGCGCGCGCATCGGCACGTCGGGATCGAGCAGGAACTTCTGCGGCACGTAGCCGATGCGCCGCTCGCGCCGCGCCAGCGGGCGCCCGTCCACGAGCACCCGCCCGGCGCTCGGCCTCTGCAGGCCGAGGATCACGCGCAGCAACGTGGTCTTGCCGGCGCCGTTTGAGCCGATCAGCCCGGTCAGCTCGCCGGCCGCGAGCTGGAAGCTCACGCCGTCGAGCACGTGGCGTGCGCCGAAGCGCACGCCGACCCCGTCGAGGGAGAGGACCTCCTCGCGGCGAGGGCTCGACGGCGCTCCCGGCTCGCTCACATGCTCACCTACAGCTTCTCGGTCGAGGTCTTCTTCGCGACCGCGTCTTCGAGCGCCTTGACCTCGGCTTTCATCCATGACTGATAGGTGTAGCCGAGCGGCATCGTCTCATAGACCCCGACGACCGGCACCCCCGCTTTCGCGGTGGCTTTGAGGAAGCCTTCGGTGAGCGTGTCGGTCACCTGCTGGTTGTAGACGAACGCCTTGACCTGGCGATTGGCGAAGAGCGCGTTCTGCCTAGCGATCGCCTGCGGGGCCGGGTCGTTGCCGTTCATGATGTCGGCCTGCATGCTGAACGGGGTGAGGTTCTCGATCCCTGCGGCTTCGAGCATGTAGTCGCTGACCGGCTCGGTCGTGGCGACCGTCGTGTTCGGGTAGCGCGTGCTGAATTCTTCCAGAGACTTCAGCCAAGGCTGCAGCGATTCTTCAAAGCGCTTCTCGTTCGCCTTGAAGTAGGCGGCGTGCGCCGGCTGCAGGGCCGATAGCTCGCCGGCGACGGCCTTGGCCACCGCGGGCATCGTCTGCGGTTTGTACCAGAGGTGCGGGTTGGGGGTGGAGTCCGGCAAGCCGAGCAGCTGCTGCGCGCTGATCACCTTGCGCGAGGAGCTCGGCGAGGCCGACTCGATCTTTTCCATGAAGTCGTCATAGCCCACCCCGTTCTGCACGATCAGCTTCGCCGCGCTCACCGTCTGGGCCACGCTCGGGCTGGCCTCGAAGGTGTGCGGGTCGGTGTTGGGGTTGCTGAGGATCGCGCTGGCCTTCACGTACTGCCCGCCGATCTGGGAGATCACGTCGGCGTACTCGTTCTCCGCGCCGACGGCGACGATCGGCTTGGAGCTGGAGCCTCCGCCGCTGGAGGAGGAGCTGCTGCTGCCACAACCTGCCAGCAGGATCGCGGCCATGATCGCGCCGATCGCAAAGGCCGAGGCGGAGCGCATACGCAACCTGGGATTCATCGAAGACCTCTTGTAGTCGAAGTGAGCTGAACGAGCGCGGCGACTATAGCAAGACTAGTTCTTATTCTGATTTATAGGTTGGTTCGCCCCGAATAGGAACGTCGATGCGAGGGTCCCATGCGTGCTCCGCCGACTTCGCGATGGGCCGAGCGGGAGTAGTGTTTGCCAGGTCTTGCTTCACGCGCTCCTGTGCCTGCTGCCGATCGCCGCGATAGCGGTCCCTCTGCTCGCTCGCCGTTATCCGGGTGAGCGCATCCTGCTCGCCTTCCGACGTCCCGAGCGACGTCGGTTCCCCCGTCCGCGGTCGTCCGCACCTCTTTCGTGGCGCCGCGTGCCGGTGCTCGCCGCCCGCGGCGGCGAGCTGCTCGCGCGCTCGCTCGCGGTGCGCCCGCCGCCCGCGCTCGCCTCGGCGAGCTAGCTGACTTCCTCATCCCTCTCAGGGACTAGGGGGCTGCTCGCAAGCCGAGGACCGCGCAGGTCTCGTCCCCTTGCGGGCGATCTCAGGGCGGCCTCTCGGCGCCATCCGTTTCGGCAATTACGTGAGGAGCCTTCATGTTCCGTCGTTTCGTTCTGGCTGCGCTCGGCGCCCTTGCGCTCGTGCTGCCGGCGACAGCACGAGCCAGCAGCACGCCCGCTCCGTCGAAGGAGAGCGGAAGCCCGATCAACGATCAGGGCAGCAACTACAACTACCGATCCGACATCACCGGGGTGACGCCGAACGTTCCTGGCCTGCACCTCGAAGTGCTCGAGTTCGCCGACCGGCTCGTGCTGAGAAACCAGACGGGCAAGACGATCACCGTCTATGGCTACCAGGGCGAACCGTATGCCCGCGTGCTTGCGAACGGAACCGTCCAGGTCAACACCCGCTCGCCCGCCTACTACCTGAACCAGAACTTCTACGGCGAAGTGAACGTCCCCGCGTCAGCCTCGCCGACCGCCGCGCCGCACTGGATTCTGATCGACCGCACAGGGCAGATCGAATGGCACGATCACCGCATCCACTACATGTCCCCGGCGCTGCCTTCGCAGGTCAAGGACAAGAGCAAGCGCACGAAGATCTTCGACTGGCAGGTGCCGATCGCCGTCGGCTCCACCCGCGGAGCGGTTCATGGAGAACTGCTGTGGGTGCCCGAGGAAGGCACCAAGACGCCGCTCGCAGCGATCATCGCACTCGTCTTGATCGTGCTCGCCGGGCTCGCGCTGGTGCTCGTCGTCAGGCGCCGCCGGGGGGGCGCGGGCGGCCCACCGAGCCCGCAGGGTGAAGGCCGGGAGGAACGTCGCGGCCGTTCGGCAAAGGAGGCATGGTGATCGCCCTGGACGGTCGCGCCCGGGCGCCGCGGACTCCGCCGTCTCGGCGCTGGCTGGCCTGGCTGGTCTGCGCCCTCGTGCCAATCGGCATCCTGGCGAGCGCTCCCGCCGCGTGCGCGCACGCTCAGTTGCTCGGCACCTCGCCGTTGTCGGGCTCGACCGTTCAAGTTCAACCCAAGGAAGTGATCTTCAAGTTCGGCGAGCACGTGGGCGGGACGCTGGGTGCCGTCCGCGTCTACGACTCAAAGGGCAATGAGGTCGACGACCTTCGGGTAACGCACTCGGACGGCAACTCGCATTGGATGGGCGTCGGGCTTGAGCCGCACCTGCCCGACGGCACCTACACCGCCACCTACCGGGTCATCTCCGCCGACACGCACATCGTCTACGGCGGCCTGGTCTTCAACCTCGGTCACGCAGGGGCAGCTCCGAAGTTCACGGTCGCTGGCCTGATCGGAAAGAACGAGAGCGGCGAGGTGACGAGGGTCGCGTTCGGCGTCGTGCGCGCGCTGAACTACCTGACGCTCGCGCTGATGGTCGGCGGCCTGGCGTTCCTGTTCTTCGTCTGGCTGCCCGCCCTTTCCGCGACGGCTGGCGGCGAGTCCCGCTGGTCGGTGGCTGCTCGCGCCTGCGCGTCGCGCCTGGGCAGGCTGTTCGCGTTTGCGATCGTGCTCGGGCTGATAGTCAGCGTGCTTGGGGTGCTGCTCCAAGGAGCCAGCGCGGCGGGCCTGTCGTTGTGGAGCTCGCTGAAGGGCTCGGTGATCGAAGGCACGCTGGAAACGCGCTTCGGCGAGGTCTGGGGCGCGCGGGCGATCGTCTGGCTGCTGCTCGGCCTGCTCCTGCTCGCGGCAAAGATGATGCGCCGCGACGCGATCGGCGTCTTGGACGGCGCCGGTGACTCCCGTTCGCCGGGCACGCTCACTCGGCCTCCGCCCGGCGTGATCCTCGCGTTGCTCGCGCTCGGCGCAGGCTATCTGGCGATCACGCCCGCGCTGGCGGGCCACGCGAGCATCGAGAGCCCGGTCGCGGTGTTCTTCCCCTCCGACGTGCTGCACGTCGCGGCGGGGAGCCTTTGGGTCGGCGGGATCGCAAGCCTGCTGCTCGCGCTGCCCGGCGCCACGCGCCAGCTTGAGGGCGGCGAGCGAAGTCGCCTGCTGCTGGCCTCGCTTGCGCGCTTCTCTGCGCTCGCGCTCGGCTCGGTGGTCGTGATCGCCGCGACCGGAGTGGTTCAGGCCTACATCGACGTGCGTAGCTTCCACGCCCTCCTCCACACCATCTACGGCGCGCTCATCATCGTGAAGGTCGTGCTCCTGGCGAGCCTGATCGGCCTCGGATGGGTAAACCGCGAACGGGTGATCCCGATGCTGGGTCGCATCGTCGGCGACGGGCAGTCTCCCGGTGGCGTCGGAGCGCTCGCGCGACGCACCATGCGCGGCGAGCTCGCGCTGATGCTCTGCGTGTTCGGCGTGACCGCGGCGCTGATCAGCTACGCGCCGCCGATCGATGCCGCGTCTGGGCCGTTCTCGATCAACACGAAGCTCGGCGCGGCGGAGCTTGAGATGACCGTCGAACCGGCCAAGGTCGGCCTGAACACGATCCACCTCTATCTGATCGACGCCAAGACCGGCACCCAGTACACGGCGAGCAAGGAACTCACTGCGACGGCAAAGCTGCCGTCAAAGGGGATCGGGCCGCTGCCGCTGAAGGCGAGCCTCGCCGGTCCGGGGCACTACGTCCTGAATTCGGCCGTGCTGAGCCCCGGCGGCACCTGGCAGATCGAAATCAATGATCGCGTCTCTGAATTTGAACAATCCAGCCGCATCGTGAAGGTGCCGATCCGGTGAGCGCGGCCCGGCGCCATCTGAACATCGCCCTAGGCGGCGGTGTGGCGATCCTCGTGTTCCTCTGGCTCGCGCATGTGCCCGGGATCGGGCTCGGCCTCGAGTACCTGTCTCCGGCGATCTTCGTCGTCCTGCTGCTGTGGCTGGGCCGCTATCCGGGCGAGGCGCTGCTCATTGGCGCATCGAAGCGAGCGGCGCCCGCGCGCAGGAGGCCCGCCCGGCACAGGCGCGCGCCTGTGCCGGGGTGGCGAGCGCGAGGCGGGCTGCTGCTGGCGATGAGCCTCGCCGGTCGCGCGCCGCCGGTTGCACGAGCGACCGTCTGACGCGCCAGCGACGCCGGGTGCCGAATAGTCGTCGGCACCGACGCCCGAGCCCGTGGACGGGTCAACGCGCGCAGGTCAACCGCACCGGCGCTGTTTCGTCCAATCAAGCTTAAGGAGCAAATTGCATATGCGCATGAGAACCATTGCCGCAGCCCTCGTGATGCTCGCCGCCGTCGGCCTACCGGCCGCCGCGCAGGCGCACGTCACCCTCAACCCTCGGGCCGTGCCTGCGGGCGGCTATCAGGTCCTCTCCGTTCGCGTTCCCAACGAGGATGAGAAGGCTTCGACGTTGAAGGTCACGGTGTTCCTTCCCCACGGCTTCTTCTCCGTGCTCTACGAAGCGCAGCCGGGGTGGAGCGTGCGGACGAGCACGCGCACGCTCCCAACGCCCGTTCAGACCGAGGACGGCCCGGTCAGCACCGAGGTCTCGGCAATTACGTGGACCGCGAGCAGGAAAGGGAAGGCGAAGATCGCGCCGGGGCAGTTCAAGGAGCTCCACATCTCGGTGAAGGTCCCCGGCAACGCCGGAGAAACGCTCACCTTCCCGGCGCTTCAGACCTACTCCAACGGCAAGGTCGTCCACTGGACGGGGGCACCGGGCACCGAAACACCCGCGCCACAGGTCGCACTGACAGCCAGCTAGGGCCGCTGAGGGTTGGCGCTCAAGGGCCGCTGCGCCTTCGGGCGCCAACCCCCGACCCAGACAACCACCGAAGAGGAGGAGTGCTCTTTTCATGCTCAGGAAGTTTCCGCTTCAAGCGACCGTCGCGCTGGCCGTCGCATGCGTGCTTGCCGCCTCGGCCTCGGCCCACGCGCCGATCGCCTCGCGCACCCCGGCGCCCGCGACAGCGGCTCACAACGTCCGCACCGTGCAGATCACATTCGGCGACAGCGTTGTGACGGGACTGATCGAAGTCCGCTGCGGCGGACGGCTCCAGTCTCCGGCGGCCTCGGGACCGACCCATCACAACACGATCGTCCGGGCGAGCTTCTCAAAGCCCTTGCCGCCCGGCTCATGCACCGTCAACTGGCGTGCGCTGGCAAAGGACGGCCATCACCAGCGCGGCAGTTGGACGTTCACGGTGCGAGGGGCCTAATCGAGCGAGACCGCAGCAACCGAACATCATCACTACTCACTAACGGAGGTAAGAATGAAGACCCGATTCGCCCTGGCAGCGGCACTGGCGGTGCTGCTGCTCCCGACGGTCGCCCAGGCCCACATCAGCCTGCACCCGAACACCATCCCGGCGGGCGCCTTCGCCACGATCGACGTGCGCGTGCCCGGCGAGGAGGAAGGCGCCTACGTCAAGAAGGTCGACGTGCAGTTCCCCCCCGGCTTCATCGGAGCCGACTATGAAAACGTCGTGGGCTGGTCGGCGAAGGTGATCGAAAGCAAGCTCGCCAAACCGATCCAGACCGACGACGGGCCGATCGACAGCGAGGTCTCGCAGATCATCTGGACCTGGACCGGGCCGCTGGGCAAGGTCGACAACGGGCAGTTCATCGACTTCCCGCTCTCGCTGGCGATCCCCGAAGACGCGGCCGGCAAGGCGCTCGAATTCAGGACTGTGCAGACCTACAGCAACGGTCAGGTCGTCCACTGGATCGAGCCGTCTCTCGAAGCCGAACACCCCTCGCCGAGGATCAACATCACCGCCAAGGGTGGCGTGATCGAGGATGTTGCAGGCGATGAGGCGGGGCCTGCGGCCGGGCAGACCGGCGGCAGGCCGTCCTTCGCACCTGCTCCCGCCCCGGCGAGCGTGAAGTCGAGCAGCGGAGCGAGCAAGGGCCTTGGCATCGCCGCGCTCATCATCGGCGCGCTCGGCCTGATCGCGGCGATCGTGGCGCTCGGCGCCTCGCGGCGCAAAGCAGCCGCCTAGCCGAAGTCGATGGCAAGGACTCCGCACCGGCAACTGCACACCCGCGATCTGCGCGGGTGTGCAGTGACCTCGCGCAAGCTCGGCAGGCCTGGGCGCGCCATATTGGGCGCGCTCGGCCTGCTCAGTTTCTGCCTGCTGTTCCCACAGCTCGCCTCCGCGCATGGCATCGTCGGTAGGGCCGACCTGCCGATCCCTGTGTGGCTGTTCAGCTGGGCGGCGGCGATCGTGCTCGTCGTCTCCTTCGTCACGCTGTCCTCGCTCTGGATGACCCCGCGGTTACAGCGCGAGCACGCGCGGCGCGCCTTCTCGCTTCCGCTTGCTCTGGAGCCGTTGGGGAACCTGTTTGGCCTCGCCCTGTTTGGCCTGGTCCTCTACAGCGGATTCGCAGGCGCTCAGATCGCCAACGCGAACTTCTCGGTCACGTTCATCTACGTCGCCTTCTGGATCGGGCTGCCGTTGCTGAGCGTCGTGTTCGGCGACATCTTCAAGGTGATCAGCCCGT
>DATJOE010000130.1:0-3688 GCA_035507305.1 Solirubrobacteraceae bacterium
GCCATCGTCCCGACGCCGGGCTTGCGTCGTACCGCCACGGGCTCGGTACTGATCCTCATAGCAGTTGCCGCCGGCTGCGGAGGAAGCAGCCACTCCGGCTCTACCACCGAATCGGTTCCCGCCTACGTCACCGCTCCTTTCACCCATGAGCAGCGGCTCGTAGAGCAGGGGGCGACCTTGGTCGTCGCCGACGGCTGCTCGGTCTGCCATCTGGCTCCGAAGCGCTCGGCCCTCGGGCCGAGCTTCTCGAGTCTCGCCGGGCACCGCGTGACGCTCCGAGACGGCCAGCGGGTGCTGGTGGACGAGCGCTTCCTCGAGCGTGCGCTCTCCCATCCCGGCGAGCTGTCGATTCGCGGCTATCCCCAGGAGCCGATGATCGAAGCCATCGAGCGTGCCCACCTGCCGCAGCATCCCGACCAGGTTCGCGCGCTCGCGGCGTTCATCGAGCAGATCGGGCCGGAAGCCTGACTGATGCCGCGCTGACCGTCGGTCGCTGGGCCGCGAGCAGATCGGCGAGTACGGCGTGCGCCTGCCGCAAGGACATCACGCACGCCGTCGGAGCGCACCACTCCGCAGCGATCGGCTAGATGCCAGAGCAGCGCCATCAGCTGCGTGGCAGATGGTGGACCGCGACGTAGCTGGCAGGGTCCGTGCCTGGGTAGTATTGGTGTCGTCGTTCCGGGCGAGCGGGCGCGCGATTCGACGCTTGGTCCTTTCGCAGTGTCCTATGGTGATGTCGTCGTTTACGCCGGGGTAGCCTCCGCTGTGCGAGCAGAGTCATTCGCATATCACCTGGCTCGTGGCAGCTGGGAACTCTCCCCCGTGAAGGCCGTTCGTCTCGATGTCGGTTTCGAGGTCGATGCCGGCCAAAGAGTGCGCGCGGGAATCGATCGCGAGCTGTTCTCTCTCCTGAGCGAGGAGGAGCGCGATCTGACGAGGCTGCTTGCAACCGAGCTTGTAACCAACGCAGTGATCCATGGGGGCGCAAGTGGAAGCCACCATGTGATCGTCCATATGGCCGTCGCCATGGAGCGCTTGCGAGTCGAGGTTTGTGACCGCGGGGCCCGGCTTCGATCCCCAAGCGCCCCGATCGGGTCGTGCCACCTCGGCAGGTCAGGGACTTCGAATTCTGGACAAGCTCGCCAGTCGCTGGGGGCTGGCAGGCGACGATGGTCACTGCGTCTGGTTCGAGTTGGACCGAACCTGAGATCGAGAATGGGACGGTCACGATCACGTTGCCCGACGACGAGAACATCGGCAGATACAAGGCACGACAAGTGCTTTGGGCGGCCCGCCCACTTGCGCCGTCGGCTAACGAGTTCAAGGCATACAAAGGCGACCATCTGATCGCTTCGTTCGCGAGCGAGGCGATCGATCGCTGGCAGGCAGCTTCAGACGCCGAGCAACCGCTCTTGATGATCGAGGCGCTGTACGAATCCGAGGTTCGGCGCGGCGCCGACGAGCAGGACACTCTGCGTAACGCGATCGCAACCTGCTCTCGGTTCACGATCAACGAGCCGCTTTCGACGCCCCCGAAACGGGCGGGGTCAGAATGCTCGAAAACCGACTCCACGCGATCTGTCGGATGGCCTCGCGACACAACGCCAGGGCAAACCGGGAGCTGTCTGAGCCGCTGGGCCAGATCAGAAGCGCGCGCGAGTCGCTCAAGCTCTCCTCTAGGAGTCAGGACTACGGTCGTCGGTTTGGTGTGTCGACCAGCGCACTTGCGCGGTGGGCTGATCAGCATCCGGGGACGCTGATCGATGGCTTGGACTAGAGCTTTGAGCTAGCAGTGAATTAGTGCCTCGGTTCACCGAAAGATCGAAGTGTGCTCGGTGATCGTTTCGCTGCGAAGCTTCCTCCCAGCTCTTGAACGCGTCGGGGACATCTTCGTCCCACAGGTTTGTGCCGACGAACCCCGTCCGCCGGCACAAACCCATCGGAATCCGCGGGTATCTGCCGGCATCTTGGGCTGGACGGCCTCTGGCGGGCACGTTAGAGGCCGCACAAAAATCCCAGCAGTTACGGGCAGTTCGCTAAGTCTCACACGGCGGGTCGGTGGGCGGTTTCCGCCCCTGAAAATCGTGGTGTCCCCGGTTCGAATCCGGGTCTCGCCATCAGAAACTCGCTGCAAATGAGCATCTTTTCGGGATCGCTAGCGGTGCCTCGTTAGGTCGACGAAAGCAGTCGTCGGCACAAACGTCGGCACAAACCCGTGACAGAAAGCGTCTGCCGTCGGTGCGTCTCGAGAAGCCTTCTCGGGCAGAAATGGCTTACCTATGCGGGATCGGCGTGGATAGTCAGCCCCTTAGCGAGCCTCGAATCAAAGACCACACGAGTGTCGATCGTGGTGTCTTCAGTTCGAGTCTTACCGTCCCGCCTAGCCGCAATCGCGGGTGACTTCGGCGCCGTCTCGTCTTTGCTCAGCGGGCAGGCACGACCGTCACGGGCACTGGGGAGCGCGCGAGCAGCTCAGTGGTGACGCTCCCGATCGCTCGTTGGAGCGTGGAGTGGGGCTGAGCGCCGAGCACGATCGCCTCCGCGCCGTGGCGCTCGGCGGCCTCGATCAGCGCGCCGACCGGCTCGCGGTCTGAGACCTCGCTCTCAAGCTCGCAGTCCAGCAGCTCCGCCGGCGCCTCCAGCAGCAGCTCATTGAGCCTCGCACCGGCCATGCGGCGGCGCTGCTGGGTCGTGCCGAGGGTCGCGGCTGGTGCGTGCAGCGGCCTCGATGCCTGCACCACGACCAGGCGTCCCTGCTCGCCGAGCTGCCTGGCCGCCCAGCAGGTGGCGGCCTGCGCGGCCGGGCGCCCGTCATAGCCGACGACCAGGCACCGCGCCGTCGGCCGAGGCGCGGTGCTGGCCGTCCTTGCCGCGTGCGCGCTCACGCTGCCGCGCGCTCGCGATCAAGCGAGTCCAGGTACGGCGCCAGGTACTTGGCGGAGATCTTCGCCACCGGCTCCCACAGCGGCTCCTTTGAGAACTGCGAGGCAAAGCCGTGCCCGCCGGTGATCTGCGCCTGCATGAAGTAGGGGTGCTCGTAGGTCATCAGCATCCCGCGCAGCACCGGGTGAAACGGTTTGGGCTCGATCTGAACGCCGGCGAGCTTCGCGACCGATTCAGCGACGACGTCTGCCTGCTGAGCGCTCACGCCGCCCTGCTTGACGGCGAAGTCGGTCGCGTCCCCGCAGGCGAACAGCGGCCCGCAGTCGGGGACCTGCCCGAAGCGATCGACGCGGATGAAACCGTCGGTGCTCAGCGGGAAGCCGTGCACGGAGGGCCCGTAGAGCTCTGGCAGGGCCACGACCCGCTCCACGCGCACGTGGCGGTCCTCCGGGTGGATCACGACTTCGCCCTGCTCGGGGATCTCCGCGTAGGCGGAGGTGATCGTCTTGATCTGCGAGCGCTCGAGCAGCTCTGCCACGTGGCGCGAGGCCTCCTCGCCGAAGATCGCCAGCGGGCTCTGCTCGGGCGTCACGATCGTCACTGGCAGCTCGACATTCATGTCGAAGGCGCGTCCTGCCGTCATCAGCGCGAGCTCATACAGTGGCAGCGGCCAGGCCATCCGACCCGGCGCCACGAAGGCGATGCTCTTGACGTAGCCGAGCTCGACATCCTGGATCAGACCGTGCAGCGTCTGCTCCATCGTGCGGTCGTCGATCGTCAGAGCGTGCTTGTAGCGCGGCGAGAT
>DATJOE010000131.1:0-16975 GCA_035507305.1 Solirubrobacteraceae bacterium
ACGGGGAGTTCGAGGCCGTGCGCGGGATCGATATAACCGTGCGTCGCGGCGAGGTCTTCGGCCTGCTCGGCCCCAACGGCGCCGGCAAGACCACCACCGTCGAGATCCTTGAGGGCTACCGCGCCCGCAGCGGCGGCGAGGTCTCCGTGCTCGGCGAGGATCCCGGCCGTCACAGCCAATCGTTGCGCCGGCGGATCGGGATCGTGCTGCAGTCCGGAGGGATCTACAGTCACATCACGCCGCGCGAGGCGCTACGTCATTGGGCCGGCTTCTACCCCGCGCCGCGCGAGGTCGAGGAGGTGCTCGCGCTCGCCGGGCTGCAAGGCCAGGCCGACATCCGTAGCCGCAAGCTCTCCGGCGGTCAGCTGCGACGGCTCGACTTCGCCCTCGCCCTGATCGGCGACCCCGAGCTGATCTTCCTCGACGAGCCCACCACCGGCTTTGATCCCGAGGCTCGACGCAGCGCCTGGGAGACCGTGCGCAAGCTGCGCGACCTCGGCAAGACCATCCTGCTCACCACCCACTACCTCGACGAGGCTCAGGAGCTTGCCGACCGCGTCGCGATCGTCAAGGACGGGCGCATTCTCGCGATCGGCCCTCCGCGCGAGCTCGGCGTCGGCGCCTCGCACTATCGCGTCGCCTGGCGCGACGCGGACGGCGAGTTCCACGAGCGCCAGACCGACGACCCCACAGCGCTGCTCGCCGGGCTCACCGCCGAAGCCCTCGCCCGCGCCGAGCGCTTGGAGGAGCTGAGCGTCGGACGGCCCACGCTCGAGGACGTCTATCTCGAGCTAACCGCCGAGGAATCCGAGCGACCCGTCGGCGAGCATGCCGATGGCTGAAACCGTCGCTCTCGGCTGGAGCCAGTACCGCCTGGAGCGGCGCATGTTCTGGCGCAACCCCAGCGCCGCCTTCTTCAACTTTCTGCTGCCGCTCTTGTTCCTCGCCGGGGGCGGGGCGATCCTCGCCGGCAATCAGTCCGAGCTGGGCAAGCTCGTACCCGCGATCGCGGGCATGAGCGTCATGGCCACGACCTTCACCGCGCTCGCCTACAACATCGTCTTCCTGCGTGAGCGCGGCGTGCTCAAGCGAATCCGTGGCACCCCGCTGCCCACGCTCTCCTACTTCGGCGGCGTCGCCGCGAACGCCGTAACCAACGCCGCGCTGCAGATCGGCATCGTGATCCTCGCCGGCAAGCTCATCTTCGGCATTGGCTGGCCCCGCGATTGGGCCGAGCTGATCGTGTTCGTGCTCGTCGGTGTCGTAGCGCTTGCCGCGCTCGGCGTCGCCTTCGCCCACGCAATCCCCAACTTCGAGTCCACCGCCGCCTACGTCAACGCCGTCTTCCTGCCCGTCGTCTTCATCTCCTTCTACGTCTTCGACTCCGCCTCCGCGCCCGGCTTCCTGCGCCAGATCGCAGAAGCCCTCCCGCTCAAGCCGCTGATCGACGGCTTGTACGGCGCCTTCGTCACCGGTCGCGGGATCGGCTCGCACCTCGACGCACTCGCCGTCATCGGCCTGTGGGGCGTATTTGGCGTGTTCCTCGCCGTGCGTGGGTTCTCCTGGGAGCAGCGGCGCACGTGAGCTGCGAGCCACACTTGCGGGCTGCGCGGCCGGCGGCAGCGACGTTCGTTAGCAGCCACTAAGATCCGCATTCGGACCGCCCGGAGCATGAAGGAACTAGCCAACGATCTCTACCAACTGCGCGGCTTTCCGCCCGACGCGATCAACGTCTACTTGATCGAGGACGTGCTGATCGACGCCGCAACGCGACAGGGCGAGCGCCGAATCATGCGCCAGATCCGTGACCGCGACGTGAGTGCGCACGCACTCACGCACGCTCACCCCGACCACCAGGGCGCGAGCCACGCGATCTGCGAACGCCTGCAGATCCCACTCTGGTGCGGCGAGGGCGACGTCCATGCGATGGAGACCCCCGGCGCCATCTCCAACAGCCAGGCGCCCGGCTGGCTCAACAACTTCCAGAAACGCTTCTGGACCGGCCCACCCCACCCCGTCGCGCGTGCCTTGAAAGAGGGCGACGAGGTAGCTGGATTCACCGTGCTCGAGGTCCCCGGCCACTCGCGCGGCCACGTCGCCTACTGGCGCGAGGCCGATCGCGTTCTGATCCTCGGTGACGTCCTCAACGGAATGAACCTGATCACCGGCAAACGCGGGCTGCAAGAGCCACCCACGGTCTTCACCCCCGACCCCGTCCGCAATCGAGCTTCCGCCCGCAGGCTTGCCGCCCTCGAGCCCGAGCTCTTCTGCTTCGGCCATGGGCCGCCGCTGCGCGACCCGCGCGCCCTACGCGAGTTCATCGCCGCGCTTCCCCACGACGGCTGACCCGTCGATGAGCGAGAGCATCTTTATCGCCGAGGGCGACCCTCGCGACGCACGCTTCATCCCGACCGATCAAGCGCGAGGGCCGTGGGACCCGCAGGCGCTGCACGGCGGCGCGCCCGCCGCGCTGATCGCCTCCACCTTCGAGCAGCTAGAACCGGGTGCCGAGCTGCGCATCGGTCGGCTGTCCTTCGAGTTCCTGCGCCCCATCCCGCTCGCGCCGCTCACGCTCGACACCGAGATCGTGCGCCCGGGGCGGCGCGTGCAGGAGCTGTCCGCTGAGCTGCGCGCGGGCGATCAGACGATCGTTCGTGCGGGGGCGCTGCGCGTGCAGCCCGTGCCCCGCGAGGCCGTCGCCGCCGCTGTCGAGATCGAGGCCGAGGGTATCGCTCGCGACGAGCCCGATCCCGGCCTTGCGATGTCACCCGTCGGCGAGGCCAAGCCGATGAAGTTCTCGCTCAACGCCTCCGACGACGCCAGCTTTGCCGGCACCGCGATGGAGATGCGCTGGCTCAACGACCCTTGGCGCCTCGGGCCCGGGCGCGTCTGGCAGCGACTGCGCCATCCCCTGCTCCCCGACCAGCCGCTCTCTTCGCTTGCCCGCCTCGTCGCCACGGCCGACTTCTGTAACGGTGTCAGCGCCACCCTGCGCTTCGACCGCTTCATCTTCATCAACGCCGATCTCACCGTCCACCTGCATCGCGAGCCGCACGGAGAGTGGATCGGCCTCGACGCCCGCACTCGCCTGCACGAGGGTGGCGCCGCCATCGCCGAAGGGGTTCTCCACGACGAAGAGGGGATCGTGGGGCGGGCGTTTCAAACGCTCGTCGTGCAGCCGCGCTGAGGCGTGACGCGCACCGTCTACGCGGTGTTAGGCTCGACGCGTGGTCGCCGCCGCGCCCATCGACCCAAGCCTGCGCATCGCCTCCGTCCGCCTGGCCGTCAGCGACCTCGCGCGCAGCGCCGCCTTCTACGAGCATGCCCTTGGGCTGCATGTGCTGCGCCGCGAGGATGAGCGGGCTCTACTCGGCGCCGACCCAGACCATCCCGCGCTCGAGCTCGTCTCGATCGCCAACCCCGTTCCGCTCGTGCCCCGTAGCACTGGCCTGTTCCACGTCGCCTGGCTGCATCCCACTCGCGCCGCCCTCGCCGAGACCGTGCGGCGCATCGCCGCCACGCGCTGGCCACTCGAGGGCGCATCTGATCACGGCGTCTCCGAGGCCCTCTACCTCAGCGATCCCGACGGCCTCGGCATCGAGATCTACGCCGACCGGCCGCGCGAGAGTTGGGAGTCCGGGGAGGGCGGTCGTGGCGTGCGCATGTTCACCGCGCCGCTCGACCTCGACGACCTGCTCGCGCAGGGGTTGGCCCACCCCGCACCGCAGATCGCCTACGGCACCGGTATAGGCCACGTGCACTTGAAGGTCGCCGACGTTGCCAGCGCCGAGAGCTTCTACCGCGACCAGCTCGGCTTTCAGGAGATGGCGCTGCTCCCGCCTTCCGCCGCCTTTCTCTCCGCAGGCGGATACCACCACCACATCGGGCTCAACTCCTGGCAGAGCGCCGGCGGTTCCGCCCCACCCGAGAACGCTCCCGGGCTGCGCGAGGTCTCCTTCACGCTCGACGGCGCCGAGCCGCGCACGCTGACCGATCCCGACGGGAACAGCCTCAGCTTCGCTTCGGCGCCCGCGCGCTGAGTCTTACCCGGAGGGTTCGTCCAGGCACCAGTGGGCGTCCGCGGGGAAGCCGTCTAGCGCGAGGCTTCGTCCAGGCGCTCCAGCTCCGCGGCCGAGAGCTTCAGCTCGACCGAGGCCAGAAGCTCCGCGAGCTGACCCGGCGAGGTTGCGCTCGCGATCGGCGCCGCTACCGTCGGCTGGGCACGCAGCCACGCCAGCGATACCGCGGACGGCGGCGCATCGTGCGCCTCCGCCACCTCATCCAGCGCCGTGAGCACCGCGAAGCCGCGCTCGTTCACATAGCTGTCGTGCACGCCCGCCGCGCGCACGCTGTCGATCTGCTCGCCTTTTGGGCGGTACTTGCCGCTGAGAAAGCCGCGAGCCAGCGCGTAGTAGGGCAGGCACGCCAGCCCCTCGCGCTCGCACAGCGGCGCCAGCTCCTGCTCGTACTCGCGCTCCATCAGGTTGTAGTGCGGCTGCAACGCCACGAACGAAGCCGTGTCGTCCTTGCGACTGATCTCCAGCGCCCGTGCCAGGCGCTCGGCGCTGTAGTTCGAAGCCGCCACGTAGCGGACCTTGCCCTCCTCGACCAGCTCGCCGAACGCGCCGAGCGTCTCCTCGAGCCTAATCTTCGGATCATCCTGGTGTGCGTAGTAGAGGTCGATTCGGTCGGTTTGCAGGCGCTCCAGCGAGTCCTCGGCCGCGGCCCTGATGTTCTCCGCCTCAAGACCTGTGCGACCGGGCGCCACTCCAACCTTCGTCGCGATCACCAGCTCGTCGCGATTGCCGCGCGACGCCATCCAGCGGCCGATGATCCGCTCGGACTCGCCCGGGCCGCCCCGGCCGCGTCGCCCATATGTGTCTGCCGTGTCGATGAAGTTGCCGCCCGCCTGCACATAGGCATCCAACACCTCGAACGAGCGTTCCTCGTCGATCGTCCAACCGAACACGTTGCCCCCCAGGCACAGCCCGAAGACGTCCAGCTCCGTGTTTCCCAGTCGTGCGATGGGCTCACATTAGCCATCTGCTCGCCGTCTGCCGGTAGGCGTTCAGCTGCTCGCCCGCAAGCGCTTCGGCGTGCTCGTGGAACCCGCTGCCCGCTCGCGCATGCGTCCATCGGTAACAGGTTTTAAGCCTCCCTTGAGCGTGCCGCGCGAAACTCGATCCTGGGAGGACATGACGACACGCAATCCCTGAGGAGGGAGCCATGCCCAGAATCATCGTCACGACCGACCCCACCGACAGGAGCGAGGAGCCGCCCGTCTTGCTCGACGAGCGCGTCTACTCGGTCCACCTCTCTGACGGCCACGCCGCCGAGCAGCTCATCGAGCGGCTCGCCTGGGCCGTCAACGACGCCGAGAGCACCCAGCGCGAGCTGGCTGCGCACTGAGTTCCTGGCGCAGGGCGACTCGAGCTACTGAGCGAGTCGCCCTGCAATCAGCCGCAGGCTTTGTCCATATCAGCAATCACGCAACATGTAGAGCAACATGAAGAATTCGCAGAGAACTACACCTCAGCGCAAACAACAGCACGCACATGTAGAGCAACATGAAGAATTCGCAGAGAACTACACCTCGGTGCAATGCGTAGAACAACACCTTGGTGTGTGGTAGGATTCCGACGAATAGATCGCACGGAGAAGCAACAAGACTTCTGCATTTTTTCAAGGCGATCTTGCTGCAGATCCGAGCTGGGAGTTACCCAAAGGGACTAGAGGATTACGGCCTCTAGTCCCTTTCCACTTTGACTACGGGGGAGAACCCGCTATCTCGGCGGGACTCGGATCCGCGCAAGTCAGATTATCACCCGCAGCACAGATTAGTGAAGCAAACTGTTGGGTTTAATTAATGAATTGCCCTGTCTGAGTCCCGGCTACCGTCTTCGCCCCATAGCGAAGCTCTGGACCGGCGGCGCAACGGCGCGCATGCTCGATCCGATCTCGGCCGCCTCGCGCTCGGCGGCGGCGACCTGCTCCGCGGTCGGGAGCCGATGCACCCGCGCCAGCGCAGCCTCGCGCTCCTCGCCCGCTACACCCCCTGAGACGTAGCGCTCCAGTTCGGCGAGCTCACGTACCAGCAGGTTCACCGTTCCTTCTGTGCGCTCGACCCGGCCACGCGCTAGCAGCAGCGGCTCGGCGCGCGCGAGGTGGCGATGGCGCTCGTACACCGCCCGCGGCACGATCAGGTTCACCACACCGAACTCGTCCTCGAACAGCAGGAACATCGTCCCCTTCGCCGAGCCCGGGCGTTGTCGCGCGATCACCAGGCCCGCGATCGACACCGCACTCCCGTTCGGCAGGCGCGCCAGCTGGGCGCTCGTCGCCAACATCGGCGCCGTCAGCCGCTCGCGCAAGATCGCCATCGCGTGGTCGCCCACCGTCACCCCGCTCGTCGCGTAGTCGGCGATCAGGCGTTGCCAGCGTCCGAGCCGTCGCAGACGCGGAGCCTCCGGTAGCTCCAGCGGCAGCGCTAGCTGCGTGTCTGTGCCCGCGCCCTGACCGCCCGCCGCGAGCCCGAGCTGCCAGAGCGCCGTGCGCCTGTCCTGCTCGCCCACCTTTCCGTGAGCGCTCCGCCCACCGGCGGTTGTCCGCTCATGCTCGACCGGGACCGCCATCGCGATCAACTCATCACAGGCACCCGACCACGCAAGCTGTTCGAGCGTCCCGCGCCGCGCGCCGATCCGCCCCGCCAGCTCGCCAAGACTCGCAAATGGACCGCCGCGCTCGCGCTCGGAGACCAGCTCGCGCATCTCATCTCCACCAGCACCCTTGATGTAGCCGAGCCCGAGCCGTACCGCGCCTCCACCCTGCACGCTGCACTCCACCTGCGAGGTGTTCACGTCCAGGCGCAGGATCGGGATGCCTCGGCGCTCGGCCTCGTGCACCAGGCTGTCCGGCGCATAGAAGCCCATCGGCTGCTCATTCAGCAGCGCGCAGAGGAACTCCGGGCCGTAGTGCACGCGCAGCCAGGTCGACTGATAGGCGAGCAGGCCAAAGGCCGCACTGTGGGCCTTGGGAAAGCCAAATCCCGCGAACCCCTCGACCATCCGCCATACGCGTTCGGCCGTCTGAACGTCGGCCCCTGAGTGGCGCATCGCGCCCGCGACGAACCTCTCGCGGTGGCTCTGGAGTAGCTCCTGCGAGCGCTTGCGGCTCATCGCCCGGCGCAACCCCTCCGCTTCTCCGGGTGTGTAGCCCGCGATCGCCTGGGCTACTTCCATCACCTGATCCTGGAAGATGATCGTCCCCAGCGTGTCGCGCAGTACAGGCTCAAGCGTTGGGTGCTCGTAGGGGATCTCATAGCCTGGGTCCTCGCGTAGGCGGCGCCTACGTTCGATGTAGGGGTTTATCGCCCCGCCCTGGATCGGCCCCGGGCGGATGATCGCTACCTGGACCGCCAAGTCGTCCAGGTCGCGTGGCTGCGTGCGCCGCAGCGACTGCATCTGCGCGCGGCTCTCGATCTGGAAAACGCCCACCGTGTCGGCCTCGCTGATCGCGTTGAACGTCTCCTCATCGTCGAAGGGGATCCGCGAGAGATCAATCCGCTCGTTCCGCGTGTGCACGATCGTCTCCACGCAGCGCTCCACCGCCGAGAGCATCCCCAGCCCGAGTAGGTCGATCTTCAGAAAGCCCGCGTCCGAGCAAGAGTCCTTGTCCCACTGCACCATCTGCCTGCCCTCCATCGCCGCGGGAACCACCGGGCAGCAGTCGATTAGGGGACGCGTCGCAATGATCATCCCACCCGAGTGCTGAGAGAGGTGTCGGGGCAACCGGTATGCCTCATCGACCAAGCGCCACAGCCAGTCCCAGCGCTCGGAGCGAAGCCGAATGCTCCCGTCGTTCGGCTCCGCTCTCGCGGCTTGTTCCGTTCCGTAATCGCCCCGGCGCCCCGTGCCTTCCGCCCCCTCGCCCATCGCCGCGCCCGCGGTACCGACGTCATGCTCGGCCGGGCCGTAGCGCTCCGCGCCGCGCGCCGCGCGCTCGATCTCGCCGGGGGGCAGGCCAAGTACCTTGCCCAGCTCGCGGATCGCGCCGCGCGCGCGGAACGTCGGGAAGGCTGCGACCAGTGCCGCGCGCTCGCTGCCGAAGCGCTCGTGCACGCGCGGTATCAGCACCGCTCGGATGTCGCGCGGGAAGTCGAGGTCGATGTCCGGCAGCCCCCGCAAGTCCTCATGCAAGAAGCGGCCCAGCGTCAGCTTGCTCGCGATCGGGTCGATGTGCGAGAGACCGATCAGGTAGCAGACCAGTGATGAGACCGAAGACCCACGCCCGCGTCCAGGCGCCAGCAGGGCGCGCACCGAGTCGGGGCCTCTTACCTCGCGGGCCACCTCGCGCGAGAGCTCCAGCATCTCGTGGTGCAGCAGGAAGAACCCCGCCAGGCCCAGCTTGCCGATCACGTTCAGCTCCTCGGTCAGACGCGCTTGCGCCTCGGCGCGCACGGCGCGCGGCTGCTGCTCGTAACGCTCGTGCAGGCACGCCGCGCACAGCTCGGCCAGTTTGCGCTCCGCGCTTGCATCCTCCGCCCCCGGGTAGCGATAGCCAAGGTCATGCGTCAGGTCGAACGTCAGCCGCTCCGCCAGCACGAGCGTCTCGCGCACCGCCTCCGGATGGTCGGCGAAGCGGCTGACCATCGCCTGCGGCGTCGTCATCACATGGCTCGAGTTGCCGCGGCGCAGTGGCTCGGAAGCATCGAGCGTCGTGTGGTTGCGCAGAGCGACGAATGCGTCCTGCAGCTCGGCGCGGCGGCGCACGTGGGCGTGCACGTCGCCCGTCGCCACGCACGCCACCCCCAGGCGCCGGGCGAACGCCGCCAGCGCCCGATTGCGAGCGCGATCGCCACGCGCGTAGGGGCGCTGCAGCTCGACGCGCAGTCCCTCGGGGCCAAATGCATCGAGCAGGTGCCGCGCGACCGGCTCATCGGCCGCCCCTTCGCCGATCACCGAGTGCCCCGCGCAGCCCGTCAGGCAGACCAAACCCTCCGCGTGCTCAAGCACCGTCTGCAGCTCGACCGATGGTTCGCTGCGCTCGCGCCGGCTACTCCCGTCGCGCGTGTGCGCATGGGCCAGCGTGAGGATCCGGCAGAGGTTGCGCCAGCCTCGCCCGTCACGCACCAGCAGCGTGAGATGGCGCTCGCGGGCACCTGGGGCCGAGATCGGGGCAAGATCGATCTCCGCGCCATGGATCGCCCTGATCCCGTTGTCCGGGGCCACCTGAGCCAGCTCCATCGAACCCGAGACCGAATTGTGGTCGGTCAGCGCCAGCGCCGTATGACCCAGCTCCCGTGCGCTGTGCGCCAGCTCGTCCGGCAGCGAGACGCCGTCCAGGAACGAGTAGGCCGAGTGGCAGTGCAGCTCGACATACGGAGGCGTCGGGGTCGCCATCGCCGGACCTATCCCCTCTGGGCGAACCAACCGCCGCCCGCCCGTTCCGCGGCGAGGTCATGGAAGACGACCATATTCCGGCCGCTCGTCGTCACCACCTCCCAGTAGCGGCGGCGCAACGGGCGCGCCGTCCACCAGCGGTCCTCCACCAACCACGACTCGCGCACCAGCTCGACCGTGCGCCCGTCGATCTGCTGCGGCGCCCCATCGCGATTCATACGCACCCGCGCCGGGCGCGGCAGATTCAGCTGGACCCTCGCGACACTCGCCATCGGCTCGATCAGCTCGGCAGCGGCGTGAGCACTACGCGACGCTCCGGCACGCGCGAGTCTGGGTCCACGCAGACCGCCCGCATCGCCGCATCCTCTCCGCCCACCGCGCGCAGCTGGGCGACCGCTTCGCGCAGCCGAGCCATGCGCGCCGCGTGAGCCTCCTCCAGCAGTACCCGCTGCTCACCCGCTGGCGGACCAAACCCCTCGACGCTCAAACTGAGCGTGGCGGCCGGTGCCGGCAGCGTCAGCAACCGCAGCGACAGCGCTAGCGCGATGCGCTCGCGGTCCGCCAGCGGTTGGCGGAACACAGCGCGCTCGCTCCAGCCCCCACCCGAGAGCAGCTTCGCCGAGAGCGTGACCGCGCGCAGCGTGCGACCGCGCCGCTCGCTGCGCGCGAGCAGCCGATCGACCAGCACACCCAACACCCGCTCCAGCGAGGTTCCCGAGCTCGCGTCGCCCACGCTCATCGTCTCCCTTAGGCGCTCTTCGAGCCGACGCGGCCGAAGCGAGGTGTCCTCGCCAGAGGCGAGCCCATGAGCGAACGCCCCCGCCTCGCCGAAGCGGTCGGTCAGCGCGGGGCGGCCGAGGCGCGCCAGCTCACCCAGCGTGCGCACGCCGAGACGAATCAGCGGCTCGAGCAACCGCTCGGTCTCAGCCCGGTAGGCGAGCAACTCGACTGGGCGACCCGCCAGCCAGCGCAGCGCCTCGCCCCCATCCAGCACGAGCGGTCGGCGTGAGCGGACCGCCAGCGCCGACGCCAGCGCGCAGAAGCGAGTCGGTCCAGCGCCGATCCGCATGTGGCGCTGGCCCGGTGAGCGGTCACGCCCTCGCCTTGGCTCGCCCGTCGGTCCTTGAAGGACCCGGCGAGCGGCCGCGATCACTGCAACGTCACCGCCGTGCAGCGCACGCAACGGGTCGGTCTCGAAGTAAGCGAGGCCTGGGCGCGCCGCCTCCACCGCGGCGCCGATCGACTCCAGCGAGCCGATCGTCCCCTCCCAGGCCTCTTGCACCCCCACAGGATCAGCCGGCACGAGCGTCAGGCCAGGGCTGCGCGCGAGCGCCTCCCCCAATGCCATACCTCGCCTGACACCGAGCGCCTCCGCCGCACCCGAGACTTCCCCCACGCGCTGTTCGCCACCCGGTAGCGGCGCGATCGCGAGCGACTGACCGACGAGCGCTTGGGCGCCGCCGGCGGCGAAAGACAGCTCGAAGCGGGGCATGTGGACGCAGACGATCATTAGGCGAACATATGTTCGCATATGGGTCGGCGTTCTGTCGAGAGGGAACGACCCAAGCGGCGGGGATGCTCGGTTGATGGACGACGACGTCATCGTCCAGCTCGATAGAGCACGAAGCCTCGTCAGTGAGGTGGTGCAGCTCGCAGGCGAGCTTCTCCGCCCGGGCACAGAAGCCGGCCGGGTCCACCGCCACTACGTCAGCAAGGCGCTCGACTTGCTGACCGAGGCCGAAACCTGGAGCCTGCTTGCAGCCTCCGGGGACCAAAGCTCATTCGCAGCGCTCGAAGATCCGGTCGATCAGCTGTCACGGCTCGCGCGCGAGGCCGCCCACGAGCTCAATCGTCACTCAGACCGTGGCTGAGCACGCGCGCGCTGCTCGAACTCACACGCAAGCTCCTCGGCGAGCTCACGCTGTCGTGCCATGCGAAGCTGCGGGAGGGCTTCCCGAAGCAGCGCGGCGCTGCGAAGATGCACCTCCGCCGGACGCGAAGCCAGCCTCGGCTCGATCATCTCGGTCTCTCGCCGCACCTCTGCGATGTCCATCGGCCAAGACTACTTCTCATCGCGAGCGCAGACAAGCGTCTTCACGGCCGACCAGCGATGGTCCTCAGTCCATCGTCAACGGCCCCTCAGCCGACCCGCTGAGGAACTGGCGCACGAACGCGTTATCCGAGGAGAACATCCGCTCGGCGTCGCCTGCCTCGACGATTCGTCCCTTCCACAGGACCGCGATGTATTCGCCGATCTGGCGCGCCGAGGCGATGTTGTGCGTGACGACGATGTAGGTGCCCTTGTAGATCTGGTGCATCTCCTGGATCAGGTCGCAGAGCAGCGCCGTGCGCACCGGGTCAAGGCCCGAGTCGGGCTCGTCGAAGATCACGATGTCCGGCTCCATCACCAGTGCCCGCGCGAAGCCCGCGCGCTTGCGCATTCCGCCAGAGAGCTGCGAGGGAGCCGAGTCCATCGCGTCCGCGAGCCCGACGTCCGTTAGGCGCGAGGTCACGCGCTCGGCGATCGCCGCCTCGGACATGTCGGTGTGCTGGCGCAGCGGGAAGGCCACGTTGTCGAACACCGACATCGAACCGAATAGGGCGCCGTCCTGGAACAGCACGCCGATCCGCTGACGCAGCTTCAGCAGCTTGGGCATCGTCAGCTTCGGAACGTGTTCGCCGTGCACGACGATGTCGCCCGAGTCCGGGAACATCAGCCCGATCAAGTGCTTGATCAGCACGCTCTTGCCCGTTCCCGAAGGACCCAGCACGACCGTGATCGTGTCATCGGGAATCGCGAGCGTGAGGCCATTCAACACCGGGACGCCGCCCAGGCGCTTGTGCACCTCTTTGCAGCGGATCGACCACTCGCCCGCGTCGGGATCGCCGCTCAGGTCGAGCTCAGTCGAGTGGTACTGGTAGTCGTTGTACTGCTCCTCGTCGGTCATCCTTTACCACCGTAGACGACGTGGGGGAACTGCCCGGTGAAGCCGTTGAACGTGAACGGCGACTGCTGGTTGCAGGCCGGCGCCGGGATCTGGTTCAGCGTTTCCGGCGCGTTGGCCACCTTGAATTTGATCAGCTGTTCGATGAATTCTTGGCTGATCGTCGCGTTTGACGGGCCGCTTACCGACGGGGCCGAATCGTTGCAGTTGCCGTTGTTGAAGACCTGCAGCCCACCATTGCCGAGCGAGCGGAACGCGCCGGGCTTGAAGTACGGGTTGCCGCGGTGGGTGCCGGGACGTTCGCCGTAGACCGTGAGGCTCTCCGGCGTCAGCGTATTCAGCGCCGTTAGGTAGTGCTGCGCGGGGCCTCCGGGCGTGTTCGTGTTTTTACCGTGCGACTGAGTCGCCGCGGTGAAGTTCGCGAAGAACGCCTGAACCTCGGGGATGTATTCCGAGAGGTACTGCAGGAACGGGTCGAAGTTATGCAGCACCGGGCGGAATTCTTCGAGCTGCTTCGTCGTCAAGTCGAGCATCGTGCTCGTCAGCGGCAGGCCCTTCTTCGCCGCCTTGGTCAGCGGGCCGAGCGAGGTGAGGAAGTTGTTGAACTGCGGCGCGAACGGCTTGGCGGCGTTGAGCAGCGGAGCGAGCTTCTTCTCGACTTCGCGGAATTCGTCCAGGAACGGGCTGGCGTCATCGCCAAACGCGTCCAGTTCTTTCAGCGCGACGCTCGAGTTCTTCTCGAACGTCGGCAGCGCGCGGAAGGCCTCAGCGAAGGCCTGGCTGCTGTCGGCCAGCGCGTGGAACGTTTTCTCGCCGTTGACGATCAACCCTTCGAGCTGGTGATCGCGGCTCGCGAGCGCGTCGAACACCACGCCGGTGTTCTTGATTAGCGCACGCACCGCCCCCTCCTGCGAGTCGAGGACCCCCACGAGCGAGTTGGCGTGTTCGACGAACGGATGCAGCGAGGAGAAGTCCGCGTTGATCTGTTCGCCACGCCCGTTGATTCCTTCCGCCACCGACTGCTGCCAGATCTGGAAGTCGCGGCGCGTCTTGGGGTCGAACGCCGAGAGGATTCCGTCGAGCGTGACCGATGGTTCGACCTGGCTGTCGGCCAGCTGGCCGTTATCCGGCAGCGGGGGACCTTCGTGGCCGTTGCCTTGCGGGATCAACTGCACGTAGGTCTCGCCGAGCAGCGTCTTCTGGCGCAGGATCGCGTGCATGTTCTTACGGATCGGCGCGTATTTCTCGTTGATTTCCAGTTCCGCGCGGGTGCGCCCACCGTGGCCGAGCTTGACCGCGACGACACGACCCACGGGCACTCCGCTGATCCGCACTTCGGACTGTTCAGCCAATGCGAGCGCCTTCGGGAAGGAGACCGTCATGCGGTAGCCCTTCGGCTTCAGCGGCAGCGGGCCGCCGAAGGACTCCCAGAGGAACAGGAGCAGACCGAAGCAGCTCAGCACGAACAGGATGATCACGAGCATGTTGCCCAGCGTCGGCGCGCGCTTCTGCATCTAGCGTGCACCCCCCTTCGAGCTTGCGGTCGCCTTTGCCTTGCCCTTCCCGTGAGCCGCGGGGCTTTTCGCGGGCGCGGTCACGGTCGCGGCCGAGCCGAACGCCGGCTCCAGGCCGCCGAGCAGTTTGCCGCCTGGGGCCTGCGGCTTCTGCAGCTTGTGCGCGGCGCTTGCTTTCACGCCACCCTTCACAAGGCCCTGGCTGATGCAGGTCTGGGCGTCGGGCGGCTGCAGCAGCCCGATCAGCAGGTTCACGTTCGGGTTCACCGAGGCGACGGCCTTCAGGAGCGGCGCGACTTCGCAGTTGAGGTACACGAGCGTGCGACCCAGCACGCCGTTCGCGTCGGCTGAGCTCACCACGCTGTTGAGGTTGTGGTTCGCCCAGTCGAGGAAGAACAGGAAGCCCGCCTGGCTTTTGCCCGGGTTGTTCGCGAGCTCGTTGAAGAATTCGTTGAACACGCCAAAGCTCGTCGCGAGCTTCGGGAACGCTTCGGAGAGCTCCTTCGTGTCCGGCGCGATTTCGTTGACCGTCGGCAGGATTTCGCGCGCGAATGGCCGGATCGTGTTCTCGATGATCGGAGTCGTGGCCTTCGTTACCTTCTGCGTTGCCTCGTTGGCCGGGCCGAGCGCGGCCGCGAACGGCTGCAGATCGTGCAGCGTCGGGCCGAGCACGTGGGCCGCCGTCGCGAGCTTGCCCAGGCCGCTGCGCGCCTTGGTCAGCGCGCCCGGCAGCAGTTTCAGCGTGCTCTGCACGTTCTGGTCCTCTTCCGCGAACGTCGCGAACACCGCGTTGGACGCGTCGACCAGCTCGGCCAGCTGCTTGTCCTTGCCGCCCAGCGCTTCGGTCAGCAAGCGGAAGTTGTGGATCGCCCGCGCGGTGTTCTCGTGGCGCAGCTTTAGTTCTTTGGAGATTTCCTGCACCTCGCGCGTCAGCGGATAGAAGCGCTTGAGCGTTGCCGCGAAGGCCTTGCCGTTGTTTTTGAACCCCTCGCCCGCGCCCGCCAAGAGCTCTTGCAGGTAGCCACGGGTTTCCGCGTCCAGCGAGGAGAGGAATTCGTCGAAGTTCACGTTCGGCGCGGTCTGCGAGAGCGGCAACGTCGAGCCGCTCCTTAGCTTGCCCGTCGAGGGCGTGCCCGGGTTAACCTCGACTGTGATGTCCTGCAGCTGCGTCTTCGGACGCAGCAGCAGCGTCGCGTCGTGGTAGATCCGCGCGTACTTCGGCGTGATCTTCATCTTGATAGTCGCGATCCCGTTGTGTAGGTCCACGCTCGCGACTTCGCCGATCTTCGCTCCCGCGATCGTCACCGCCTGGCCCTGACCCGGGGTCACCGCCTGCGCCGTTTGGATGTCCGCGTTCAGCGTGTAGTAATCGCGCCCCAGCACGGGCACCCAGCCCGGGAGCTTCAGGTTCTCGTGCGCGAGGATGTAGCCGCCGACCGCGGCCGCAATCACGACCATCGTCACGACCGCGATGAACGCCGTGCGGTAGCGCTCGATCTGGTCGCGGACGCTGAGGCCGCCTTCGTGTTTGTGCCCTGGGGCCGGTGTCTGCTCTGCGCTCGACATCATCCAGACCCATCCGCCGGGCCCTGCGAGAGCGGGCCGTTGAATTCAGGAAGCGCCTGCGTGTAACAGGGCACGAGCGGCTTGTAGGGCGGCTCGGTCTTCGGGAACGCGGGGCGTGTGCCTTCGGGCGTCAGCGAGGCATGGGCAAGCAACTTCAGGCCTTTGATGCTCTTCCCCTCGACCGTAGCTTCACTGGAGCGAACCGTCGGCCCACCGCCGCCCACCAAGAACTTCGTGAGGATGCCGTTGCCGTCGAAGCCCTGGCCGATCCCCGCGAGCCCCGTGAGGCTGTACCAGAATTCCTTGTAGTTCTCGCCGCCCGTAGTCTGCGCGCCATCCTGTAGGCGCGTGTTGCCCGCCGGGAAGATCACTTTCGACAGACACTTGTTGAAAGATTCGGTCTGCTTGTAGAAGGGCGTCTGTTCGGCCGTCAGCTGAGCGAGCTGCGGCGTTGCTTCGACGAGGCCCTTGGACACGCCGCCCAGCTCGTTCGGGGCCAGCGACCCTTCGACCTGTTCGATCCAGGGCAGCGTCGCCGCGACGGTCTGCGGTGTGTTTTTCAAGCCCGGAAGGATGTCTTTTGCAAACGTCCGCGTCGAGGGGAATGCTTTGTTCAGTTCGCGCAGCCCTGCGTCAATGTTGTGCAGTGAGCTCGGCAGCAGCGCAACCGCCTTGCGCAAACTCGTGGACTGTGCCGCGAAGGAGTGGAAGAAGCTGTTGAAGTTGCCGATCAGTTCGCCAAGTTGCTGCTCGTGCACGTTGAGCGCCGCCGTGACTTTGCCCACGCTCTGCACGAGCTTTGAGAGGTCATGCTCTTCTGTGCCGCCGATCGCCTGGTTGATGATCGCCCCGCCGCGCTCGGCTTCCGGCGCTTTTTCGTAGACCTTGTTCAGCGCTTCGGCCGCGTTCAGCCCGTGCACTTCTGGATCCTGTTCGGCGTTTTCGGCGGCGTTCGGCTTGCGCGTCAGGCCGTTGCCGTAGCCAATCAGGAATTCCTGGAGGTTCTTGCGCGTGTCGGTGTTCAGCGCGTCGAGCACCTGATCGATCTGGACCGGGTCCGAAGATTGCGTGCTCGGCAGGGTCGATCCCGAGGAAAGCGTCTTGGCCCCGGGCGTGCCGGGCTGGAGTTCGACGAACCAGTTGCCTTCCAAGAAGATCCGCGGGCGAATCTTGACCGTCGCGTCCGAATGGATCGGCAGGCCGCGCGATTCGATTTCCATGTGCACCAGCGCGGCCGAGCCTTCACGCTTGATCCCCGTCACCTTGCCGACGTTGATGCCCGCGATGCGCACGGGCGACTTCGGTTTGATGTTCAGGGCGCTCTGGAACTGCGCGTTCAGCCGGAAG
Organism: Solirubrobacteraceae bacterium; assembly: GCA_035507305.1. Classification (GTDB taxonomy): domain Bacteria; phylum Actinomycetota; class Thermoleophilia; order Solirubrobacterales; family Solirubrobacteraceae; genus Palsa-744. The sequence goes on from DATJOE010000131.1 coordinate 16,771, forward strand.
CCGTGTTTGAACGGCAGGTGCTTGGTGAAGCCGAAGTAGATCGCGATCGCGATGATCACGAGGAACACGATCGCGAAGCGGATCGGGCTCGTGCGCCCGAGCTCGACGACCGGGATTTCGTCGTGGCGACGCCAGAAGCGCAGGCGGCTCAAGACTTCTTTCCCTTCTTCTTGGACTTCTTGCTCGTCTTCTTCTTGGCGGGCTT
>DATJOE010000132.1:0-34842 GCA_035507305.1 Solirubrobacteraceae bacterium
CACGATGCAGTTCATCAAGCCCGACGTGCAGACGATCTGCTTCGGCGTGGCGATGAGCATGGGCTCGCTGCTGCTCGCCGGCGGCGCCCCCGGCAAGCGCATGGCGCTGCCCAACAGCCGCATCCTCATCCACCAGCCCTCAGGGGGCTTCGAGGGCCAGGCCGCCGACATCGAGATCCACGCCCGCGAGACGCTCGAGCTGCGCGCCCACATCGACGAGATCTACGCCCGCCACAGCGGGCAGACGGTCGAGCGCGTGCACGACGACATGGACCGCGACCGCTACTTCACCGCCGCGCAGGCGTGCGAGTACGGGCTGGTCGACCGCGTGATCTCCTCGCACGAGCTCACGCGCACGGTGACCGGCTTCGCGACTTAGATCCAGCCGAGCAGCGGCCCGAACACGAGGCCGACGATCAGGTCGAGGCCCGCGAGCGCGCCCACCACCTGGAGCTGGCGCGCCCTGCTCGTGAGGTCGTGCACGGTGAACGCCACCGCGTAGAAGGTGAGGTAGCCGAACACCACGATCACCGGGAAGCTCGCCACGTTCCACCACCAGTAGTACCAGTGGAACACGCCGTCGGCGTGCAGCAGCAGCTCGACGCCCACCGACGCCAGCGAGAGCGCGACCGAGATCGCCCAGCGGTTGGGCAGGCCGAGCATGCGCAGCGAGCGATCGGCCGGCAGCAGCTTCGCGAACACCACGCCGCTGATGGCGAAGAACAGCGTTATCTCGATCGTGAGGCCAATCAGGATCACGAAGCTCGATTGGCCGGTGACGGTCCACAGCGCGGCGTTGCCGTCGAAGTGCAGCACCAGCGCATTGGCGATCTCGTTGAACCAGTCCATCAGCCAGAAGGCCAGCCCGGCGAGCACCACGCTCCAGTTGGCGCGCTCGACCTCCACCGCGTACACGTACACCGCCAGCGCCAGCAGCGTCACCGTGGACCAGTCGAAGGCGCCGGGCGCCCGCAGCAGCTGCTGCGCTTCGCGCGTGAACTGCGGCACGCTCGCCAGCATTCCCCGCCGCCGCCGCCCTCGCCGCCGACGCCGGTCGCCGTCAGGCGCCGGCGCCCGGCGCGAGCCGTTCGAGATCGGAGTCGGGGTCGGCGAGCGCGGAGCGCTCGCGCTCCTCCAGCGCGCGCGCGCTCGCGATCAGCCGCCGCGCCGCGTCCAGGTCGTCCGGGCGGCCGAACGTCAGCGCCGCCTTGACGGCGCCGTCTTGCAGGTACCAGTTGGTGAACTCGCCGTCCTCGTAGGAGCCGCGCAGCAGCTCCTCGTCCCACTCGTACGCCGGCCCCACGTATTCGAGCTCGCCCCAGTCGCCCAGCACCGAGTAGAAGTACGGCACCACCTCGTGCGGCACGTCGCGGCCGAGCATGTTCAGGGCGGCCGTCTTGCCGTGGTTGAAGGCCACGTCCCAGTGCTCGATGCGCACCGGCGCGCCGCCGTGCACGACCGAGTCGTACTCAGCGATGTCGCCGGCCGCGAACACGTCGGGGTGGGAGCTGCGCAGGCGCGAGGAGCAGCGCACGCCGCCGCGCTCGCCCAGCGCGAGGCCCGCCTTCTGCGCCAGCTGCACGTCGGGGGTCACGCCCGCCCCTACCACTACCGCCTCGGCCGCCAGCTCGAGGCCGCGCCGCGTGATCACCTTCGCGACGCGCCCGTCGCCCTCGAAGCGCTCGAGCTCGTCGCCGCCGTGGAACTCGACGCCGTGCGATTCCAGCAGGCCCTGGAAGAAGCGCCCGGCGCGCGCGCCGAAGCCGCGTTCGAGCGTGGCCTGCTCCTGCATCACCACCGTGCAGCGCTTGCCCATCAGCGTCAGCGAGGCCGCCACCTCGCAGGCGATGTAGGAGCCGCCGATCAGCACCACCCGCTCCGCCCCGGCCACGCCCTCGCGGATCGCGTCGGCGTTGCCGAGCGTGCGCAGGTAGTGGATCTGCTCGAGCTCGCAGCCGCCCACGTTGAGGCGGCGCACGTTGGCGCCGGTCGCCAGCAGCGCCTTGCCGTATTCCACCTCCTGCTTGTCGGAGAGCGTGACCACGTGCGTACCGGGGTCGAGCGCGGTGGCGCTGGTGCGCGTCAGCAGCTCGATCCGCTGCTCCCGCCAGAACTCGCCGGGACGGAACAGCGGCTCCTCGCGGCTCTCCTCGCCCCGCAGGTAGCCCTTCGAGCACTCCGGGCGGTTGTACGGCGGGTCCGGCTCGCGACCCACCAGCAGCACCTCGCCCTCGGCCCCTTCCTCGCGCAGCCAGCGCGCGCAGTTGGCCGCGGCGAGGCCGCCGCCGACCAGCAGGTAGTCGACCTTGCGGGTGGGCATGGGCGCCAGCCTAGCGAGCCGCGAGCGGGGTGGCGCGCCGGCGCGGCCCGCGGCGCGGCAAGCGCGCGGATCGCGGGCCCGCGCAAGCCGGGGCGGCGAGCGCTACAGGCCCGGCGGGTGGCGCACCGACCACTGCGCCCAGGTGGGGACGTGGTCGAGGATGCGCCAGCGCGGACCGTCTTCGAAGCGGTTCGGGCCCACGTCGGTGCCGTCGTGGGAGGTGTCCAGACGCAGGCCGGCGATCACGATGAACACGTGCGGCGTGGGCGCGTCGGCGGCGTAGATCGTCACCCACCGTCCGGGCCCCGGCGCACCCCACTTCACGTAGTCCTGCGCCAGCGGGTTCTCGCCGAGGATTTCGGACAGCGGTCTCACGCCGGAGCGGTAGAGCACGTAGTTGACTATGTATTTTTCTGAGTTACTACAGCAGACAGCCGTCCGCCACTCTCCTAGCTGGCGGACGGTTGCCTTTGGTTCGCTCGGCGAACCAAAGCAGTTTCGCTTGTTGAAACTGCTTCAACAAAGTTGAGTTCGCTGAGCGAACTCAACCGAGACACCACAGGCGGCCCGTCGGCCGCCTGCGTGACCTGCTGGAAGTTGGGAGGCTCAGACGAGGGTCACGGCGCTGGCCGGTGCGTGCCGGTTCCGGGCTTTGTGGCCCTTCGCTTCGAGGGCCACCGATGGGACAAGCCCGTCCTTCTTGTGCGCCGTGAAGCGGCCCTTCACCGTCCACGTCTTGCCGTCGAACTTCACGGTCGCCTTCGGCTTCACGTCCTTGCCCTTCGAGTCCGGCCAGACGTCCGTCAGCCGTTCGACCGGCGTGCCCTTCTTGGTGGTGCTCATGGGAGGTTCCTTTCTCGGTTGCGAACGTATGTTCGGATCAATCGAATCAAAGAACCTCAGCAATGTCCACCATTCTTATGCGGAAGCGCCGGGCACAGGTCAGGCCGGCGCTTCCGCTTTCCCTCCGTGCTGGTGCCGGACCTAGCCCACGGCTGGCGTTGCCTCACGCCGGGGAAGGTTGTCCTTTCGCCACCTGGCGACGGCGAAGCTCCTTGCCGTGCCGAGCGGCCCACGCCTCGCGCGCCCTCTCGAATGAGCTGCGCGAGTCAGCCCATGCGCTGTTCGCATCGGGCGGGTAGATGTGCTGCCCGAACTCGTCCGTCGCCTCGTATGCCTCCAACTCCGCGACGCGCGCCTCGATGTCGGCGATGCGCTGGGCCAGCGTCGGTTTCGCTGACCGGTTCCTTTCCAGCCTCTTGACCGTCGCTTCTAGTTCTGCCTTAGTCGCCATCCGTTGATTCCTCCGTGTTGCTTATGAAGTCGTCGCGCAGCGCCTCCCTGCGCTGCGCACGTTTGCCCCGGCGCACCACGACGGACGCCGCGCAAAGTCTCATGCCGCGGCCCGCTTCTGCTGCGGCGTCAGGCCGGGGACCGCGCCCTCCGGTGCCCATTTGCCGAGGTGCAGCTTCTGGCTCCACTTCTTCGGGATCGACTCGGGCAGGGGCTCGCCCGCCTCGATCATCCGTGCGACCTCCCGTTCGATGGCCTCATCGACCGCTGGCACCGTGCTGTGGCCAAGTTTCGGATCGAACACCGGCACGCGCCTGTCGTGCGGCACGCTGCTCTTGGCACGCTCCACGATGGCGTTCCAGTCGTCCACGGCTTTGTTCTGCCTCTCCTTGTAGGTCGCGCCACCGTCCCCCGCGTCGATCACCTCCCGAAGCGCCTTGAACTCCCGTGCGCCTGGGACGCTCCGTTTCCCGACCCGGCGCGACGGATCGCGGAGCCAGTCCTGAACGGCCCGGGCCTGCGCCCTCTCCCCGAGCAGCCGCTCGACTTCCTCCAATGCGGCCAGGGCACGAACCTGCAGGCGATCCTGTTCGGCCGCCAGTTCAGCCGAGAGATCGTCTTTGCGCGCCTCTATGTCCTCACGGAACTCGGCCTGCTCCTGCGCCAGCGCCTCGCGTGCGACTTCGACGTTCCGCGTCGCTTCTTCGAGCTTCTTCGGGCTGGCTTTCGGCGTGGGGGCCGCCTTGCCCTCCCTGAGCGCGACGGCCGCGTTGTGCGTGTCCACCTTCTGCGCCTGCGTGTAGATCGTCTCCGCTTCGGCGCGAGCACGCATCGCGTCTGTGTAGCGCGCCTCCAGCGCCTCGATCTTCGTGAAGTCGATCACCGGGCGTTTGAGCATCATCCGCTCGTAGGCGTCCGCCAGTTCCTCAGTGTCACTCGCTCCCATTTCGCATCCTCCTGAGCAGATCGCTCATCGTGGGCGCTGGCTCCGGGACGTGCGCTGCGCCCCGTGATCCCTGATCGAGCGAGGCCGTCCGCTCGTCCAGCGCTGCCTGCCTCCGGTCGAGGTCGCGCTCGTGTCGCTCCATGTCGATCTCGGCCTGCGACCGGATGCCTGGACGACCGGCCCGGATCATGTCCGTCATCGCCTGCTGCTCCGCGTGGAGGCTGTCGCTTCCCGGACGGTCGTACTTCGCCTGTAGCTGCTGGAAGGTGCTCACGCCCGGCCGCCCGTCTCACCGGCGATGCCATCTTCCACGCTGTACGGCTGGCTGTAGCCGGACGGCGGCTGGCCCTGGCGTCCCGGTTTCGACTGCTGGCCGAATGGCAAGCCTCCCGTGCCGCCTCCGCCCTGCGTGGTGACCGACCGTGCCGTGGTGCGCCGACCGGACGATGGCGTCCCTGCTGCGGGACGACCGCCGCGCTGCGTGGTGCCCGCACGTTTTTTCAGCGCGCTGTTGCCTTTCACGCTGCCGGGGTACGCGCTCCTGCCAGGGGTCGGGGTTGGGTTAGATGATGGGGTACGTGCCATGTGACTCTCCTTTGAGGTTGGAACTAACCTTCGCCGCCAGGGACTTCACGGACGCCGACGAAGCCCGGCACGGTCGTACCGGCGCTGTGCGGACCTTCAGCGGCACCGCTTCGGAAGGACTGTCCGGGTCGTGCAGCCGTGGCGACGACGCCGTATGCGGAACCCGCATTGGCGCTCCCACCTTTGACGCTGTGGTCGAGTGGGTCGTAGTCCGTCACGTCCTGCTGGCTCTTGTTGCGGTCCTTCGGTGCAAAGAATTCCGTCATGCCTTCTCCTTAGTAGGTCATCCAGTTGCGGCCTCGTCGGTTTCCTTCGGGGCGCAATCCTTCGTCAATTTCGCGCCATTCACGACGCCTCTTTGTGACCGCAATGCCATCGGCTTTGGGTCGGGTTTCCCACTTCTCGTCGTCGGCGTCGTCTGGTGTAAGTGGTTCGCTCATCAGAACATCACCACCTCTCCGGTCTTGACCTTGCCCTGCCGGATTGCGGTCTGCGCGGCGTCATACGAAAAGGCCAGCGCCCAGAAGTCGGCCGTCGCCGTCGTGACAGCGATCTTCTCGTCGTCGAGGTCCACAATCCGCGTAGACAGCAGCCGTTCGCGTGCCGCGTCATCCCGGCACCAGACGGGCGGCGCGGCCTCCAGGTAGCGTGCGACGATCTCCGGCTCCTCGCGTGGCTTGTGTTCGAGCAGTTTCTTCCCACGGTTCAGGTCGCGGTCGCCCACCCACCTGTTCGCGTAGGGCAGCCACCGGCCACGGTTCAACTGGACGGCCTCGACGGTGAACGCTCGCGGCCTCGGATTCGCCGTGATGATCGACCGCAGCGCGCGCTCCAACTCCGTGACCGTGCTGTACCTCCCGACGACCCACCCTGCGCCGCTCCCTACCAGCATCGTCGCTGCGATCACACCACCCTGGCCCTCGCGCGCAAGGCCGAGAGCCACAGGAGTCCGTGGCCCGACGCCCGGTGTGTGTTCGCGCAGCCCATCCGGGAAGGCCGGTCGGTCCATCGACGCCTCGCCCTCAGACGGAATCCCACACCACACGCGCGCCCAATAGCGGAGCTTCACCGGGTCATCCTTGACCGCCTCCCACTGCTCGACCACACCGTGACCCTTCGGCATCCCCGGTGGCGACGCTTCCTCGAGCGCGCCTTCGGCACCCTCCCGAGTCGTCAGATCCCACTTAGCAGGGTCAGCGCCGCGCCAGATGTAGAGCAGCCCGCTTGGCTTTTTCGTCCTCGCGCGTTCGTCCTCCACTTCGGCAAGCGAGCCGTCGCCGCTGGCCCATGAAGTCGTCGTGCCAAGCTGCCACGAATCGGGAACCTTCATCCGGTTCTGCTGCATGACGCTGACCGTCTCGTGCAGCCTGTCGGACGTGAGCCTGTGCAGTTCGTCGGCGCTGGTGAACGAGGTGTTCATCGAGCCGTCACGCGCGCTTGGTGAACCGGACACCGGCTCCAGTAGGCCCGTATCGTCGGCGCGTGAGATCCAGTTGTCCGTGATCCTGAAGTTCTGGCTGTTGAGCGCTCCCTTCGCCATCGCCAGCACGGCTCGGAAGGTGACTGTGGATGCCTGGCCCTCCGTGAACGCGAGCAGGGGAATGTAGGGGTCGATCACGGGCCGCCCTCGCGGCGATCCGTCATCGTTCCACCCGTCGAACCGCACCGGCCCCTCCGGGTCAAGCTCCGTGAGCGCGATCCACCCGACAGTGGTGCTCTTGCCTGTGCCCTTCCGCCATACGATGTCAACCTCCGGGAACCGGCGACTTCCGTCGTCGTTCAGGAGGTACATGCAGTGGATGAGCGCAAGCTGTTCGTCCGAGACGCGCGCAGGGCTCCCGCGAAGCGGTCCAGGCCCGAAGCAGTACCACCGTTCGATGTGCTGGACGACGAGAGGCCCGAGAGACGGTCCCTCAAGGTCATGCGGATGCACGAACACGGCACGCTCGCCCAGGTGCATCAGCGAGAGGTCCGGCACGCGCAGCGGTATGTCCCGTGGCTCGGGCGGTGTCGGCGGGGGCTCGTCAACCTCGACCTTCAGCGGGACTCGAAGCCCGAGCACCCGCTCCTGCTGCTTGATGTCGCGTTCCTGCAAGCGGCGCTCGCGCTGGTGAACAAGTCCCTCGACGTCGTTGATCTGCTCGATGAGGCGTTCCGCAGCCGCGATGTGGTCGCTCTCCCACTGTTTCGACACAGGATTGGCCCACCAACCGGCCCACGTCTCGCGTGACCGGGCGCTCCACTTCCGCGTCTTTGGGATGGGCTTCGCGCTCATGACGAATCCCGGGAAAGCCTGGGCAGGTGCACAGAAAAAAGGCGGCGACGATGACCTCTTTGATTTTTCCCGGTACTCGCCTTGCCTGCCGCTGGCACACGACGAACTGGTGCTACCCCCCTACCGTGCGTGAAGCGCCTCATGCAGCGCCTCTCAGCGCGCCCGGATGCGTGCGGTACTTGGAGCGGACCTGTGCCAGCGCGTCGGCTTCCGTTACCTTCATCACGTTGATGCTCACCGTCCGTTCAGCCTCAGCCAGCCGGTGGTCACGCGCGCACAGCAGTTCGAGGTTGTCGTCATCATCACTTCCGAGCGGATCGACGTGGTGGACTTCGAGCGCCTCCGTGCTGCCGCAGACCTCGCACCGATTGCCAACCTTCCGCGCGTACCGTGCCCGTCGTCTGCGCCACGCAGCCCCGTAGGTCCGCCCGTCGCGCGTCGGTGCCTCAGTCAGAGGTTGACTCATACTTCCCTGATCGTCTCTGTGAACATTGGGTCGAAAGAAAAGGTCGTCACGACACCGTCTCCCCCGGCCGAACCACAGTCACGTAGGTCCATCCCTGCTGACCGCGCTCCCTGAACCTCTCCGCGAGCCCCGCTTCGTAGAGGGCGCGGAGCCTGTTCTTTGCCGTCGCCTCCCCGATACCCATATGCTCGGCGTATTCCCACGTCTTGCACTGACCGAGCGCGCGCAGCATCGCCAGATCGCGCGCAGTTTTCTCCTCCGGTGGAATCCGGCGCTCGTTCCAGACCGTGAACCCCGGCCTCGGCTTACCCATGACAGACCTCCGCTCGCGCGCGCGCGCGTTGGGTACACACACAGAAGCGGGCCAACTGCACTATGACTGCACTATTCCGAAGTGACATAGTGCAGGCCATTCGCCTAGCATTTGCCGCGCAAATGGAGAACCGCTGTACTACTGCACTATGAGTCCGAGTGGCCCTCTCGGCCGCTCGATCTGTAGTAGACGCGATTTGACCTTTGAACTGGTACTGGAAAAGATAGTGCAGTAGTACAGCAGTTTCACGAATCGTCAATTCCAGCCTGGGAAAATGACGTGCAATATCACCAGTTTCGATAGTGCAGTCATAGTGCAGTTTCCCGGTCATAGTGCAGTCACGTCCCACCTGTTGGGCCTGCCGTCCTGCTTCACCAGCTTCAGCGCGCCGTACTTCGCACCCTTGTTCGCGCGCAGCCAGAACTGGAGTTGCTTCTTCACATCGCTTCGGCTCGCCCTCATGTGTTCCGGCAGCGCGTCGTAGAGAGGACCGCTCGGCGCTGTGCATAGGTCGGTCAGTTCCTCAAGGGACACAGGGCCGCGCTGGAGCTGGCGCCACGCCTCGAACCACTGCGCGACCTCGCGCTCGTCGCTGCTCATCGCCACCAGTTTCTCCCGGTTCCCGAGGAAGCCCTTGACGCCCGCAGCCGTGAGGATGCCCCCGACGACCTCGGCCCAGCGCTCGAACGACCCGAGCGTGCGCTCGGCCGCATGGGGCACGACCGACCCGTCGCTCAGGACGGTGCCCTCCTGCCAGTTGCGGACGAGCGTCAGCGCGGCGTCCACCAGCCTCCCCCGGTTCTCCCGCGCCCACGCCTCAAGGTTCGCGTGGCGGAACGCCTGCTTCGGCCGATCCGACGGCCGCACGTCGCCGGGGTCGAGGATGATCGGCACCGCTCGCCGGTTGTGCTCGCTGGTCAGGCCGACGTTGTTCCCCGTGGCGACCCACACGTTGCGGACGGGGAGCCGCACCTCCCGGCTTTCGCCGAGTTTGCGGTCGGCCCACCGGCCCGTCGTGATCGCGCCCGCGAGGACGCCGCTGGCGATGTCATTGATGTTGTCGAGGACGACCGCCTGCCGGCCCGCGAGCAGAGACGACGTGATCCGCTTTCGCATCTCGTCCTCGTCGTCCACGTTCGCCATCAGATCGACCACGCCGCAGCCGGGCACCAGCGCCGTCCGCGCGAGCAACGTCTTTCCCGAGCCGACTTCCGGCGCGGTGACGAGGTGCATCGGCGTCGGATGGTCCCCGATGTACTCGCGCACGAACGGCAGTAGGAGCAGCGCGAGCGCGTTCGCCTTCGACGCCTCATCCTCGAAGCCGAAGTCCCCGAGCAGTTCGTCCATCAGCAGATCCCGAGCGATCCACACGTCCTCATGGCTGCTGATCGCCCCGACCGTCGCCGGAAGGTCAAGCTCGGGGTCCGGCACGTACAGGACGCGCGATCCGGGGTGGTGGCCGGGGGTGTCGATGAGCCGACCGTCAGAGCCGAGCACGGGTGCGTCGATCACTCGATCCACGCGCGCTATCCCTGCGTACTCGGCCGAGTCGCGCGACAGGATCGTGTCCACCACGTCGGACGGCACCTTGACCGGCACCCGTTCGCCATCCTGCCCGGTCATGAGAAAGACGATGATCCGCGAGAGCTCGTCGCGGAGGCTGGCTTTAGTGAACGCCTCCAACTCGCCGCGCTCCGTCCGCCGGATCAGTTCGTTGCCGCGCACCATCACCCGAGGGAACGTCGGATCGTTCTTCGCAGCGAGGGCCGCGATCGCTTCGTCCGCGTGCGCGTGGAGAAGGTCGGGCCTGGTGACGTCTATCTCGATCCGGTCAGTCGTAATTGCCATCTCACGACAATTATATCGTTGTTGCACATGCAACTACTTAGGCATGGCGAAGCGACCCCGGAGGGCTGCTCGATAGCCCTTCTATCCGCTGGTCCGCATCAGGCTACGTTACGGAGACGACCTCGCCGGTCGGAAGGATGCGAACCACACGCCCGCCCGGATGCGTGACGATCATCTCGTTGTTCTCGTCCATGCGCACGTTGATGCCTTTGATGATCGCTGTCCTGTAAATGGCGATCAGGTTCTCGAACAGTTCGTCAACATTGTTCTGGTCAATGGGCATCGGCGCAGCATAACGCCGCGCTCTCGCCGCATCTGAGACGATCCTGGCGCGAGCGCGGCTATTTGGCCGAATGCCGTTGCAGCCGCAGCGTAGAGCGGTCCTCAACCGGGACGCCCTTCGTCGCGCGCCTGACCGTCAGTTGCGCGACCGTGGCAGAGAAGATCGTCTGCATGTCCTCCAGCGTCGGCTCATCGAAGCCGGGGAGGTCGCGCCGACGCTCGCGCTCCTGCTCGAACGCTTCCCGCGTCGCGTCGAGCTTCTGCCTGCGCGCATCCAGCCCGGCGCGGTAGGCGTCCGGGCCGATCGCCTCCGCTAGCTCCGTGTCGGCTGCCCACTCTTCGAGCGCTTTGCTGGCCCGGAAGATCGCAGCCGTGTGCTGGATGATCTCGTCGCCGGTCAGCGGCTTCACCTTCGCGCCCTTGCGCACACGCGCCAGCGCGTAGTCCTCCAGCGGACCGGCCGCGACGTGCGGCCGTTCGCTGCAACTCCGGCTCACACAGTGGTAGCGCCGGTAGGGTTTGCCCGGCCTGCCCGTGGTCTGCCCGCGCAGCGGACCACCGCACGCCGCGCAGGTGGCGATGCCGCTGAGCGGGAAAGTGCCGTCCGGCTGGCGCGTCCACATCTTCTCCGGGTGCTGCGCCAGTTCCCAGGTGAACTCGTCCACGATCGGCTCGTGCGCGTCCATGTTGCGCAGGTCGCCGTGGATGATGTGGCCGAGGTAGACGCGGCTCTCGAAGAAGCGCCGGATCGTGGGCCGCGTCCAGGTACGCTCGGGCCACGTAGCCTCGAAGAACCTTTTGGCCGCCACGATCCCGTCACGGCCGCTGACCTCGAAAGCCTCCTTGACCAGCGGCCCGTCCACCGGGTCCGGCTCCAGCCCGCCCCCTGCAACCTCCCGGTAGCCGAGCGGCGTAGGCCCGCAGAAGGCTCCGCGTTCGACAGCCCGAGCGCGCGAGCCTTCCCAGTTCTCTTTGATGCGCCTGCGCTCCATCCGGGCGAGGGCCAGCAGAAGCGTCCGCACGAACTCGCCGACCGGCGTCGTCGGATCTACGCCCTCATCCACGGCCGCGACCTCGCCGCCGGACTCGTAGATTTCCTCACACAGACGGAGAGCGTCCGCGACCCCGGCACGGCTGAGCCGGTCGAGTTTCGCCACGACGATCCCGTCCGATTCGCCTGCCTTGATGCGCTCGATGATCTGGTTGAAGATCGGCCGGTCGAGCTTGCCGCCCGTCTGGTCTAGCTCGGGCTCGAAGCATGTGACATCGACGCCCCGCAGATTCGCCCATCCCTCGATCTGCTTTCGCTGCGTCTCCGGTGACTGAAAGGAAGGCCCCTCGCGGCCCCCGACCTGGCTTACCCGGACGTAGCCGTCGAACCCCTTGCGTTTGTTGGCCTTGCGTTTGGCTGGCATACCGTAGAGTATATCAGGATAATACTCCACCGTGCTGGAGCAGTCCTCCTCGCGCGCGCCGAGCGGATCGGGGTGACCGCCGGGCCCGTAGGGCAGGTCCTGCAGCTCGTTGCCCGCCACCACCATCGCCTGCACCGCCGGCGGCACGCCCGCGGGGACCAGCGCCACGTGCCCGTCGCCGGGCGCGAGCCGCGCCCGTTCGCCGGCGAGGAAGCGCACCGGCGTCGGGCTCTCGCGGGCGAGCTCGACATCGGCGCCTTCCGGGGCTTCGCCGCCTTCCTCGCCGTCCCCCAGCCCTTCGCCGGCTTCGGCGCCTCCCCCCAGCCCCTCGCCGGCCTCGGCGCCTTCGCCCCACAGCGTCTCGCCGCCCGCTGGCACGGACGCGCCGCCGTAGCGTTCCGCCCAGCGCAGCACGTCCGTCACGTACCACCGCGCGTGGTTGTAGGCGTAGATCGCCTTGCGGTAGTCGGCGGGGGCGCCGCAGGCGCGCAGGTAGTTGGCCGCCGCGAAGATCGCGTCGGCGGGATTCCAGCGATCCGGCGCGCCCGTGCCTTCCGCGGCCACGCCGTACACCGACCAGGTCGAGGCGAGGAACTGCATCGGGCCGCCCGCGCCGGCGGCGTTCACGGCCCCCTGTCGGGTGCAGGCCGGCGCCGGATCGCGCCCGTGGTCGCACTCCACCTTGCCGATGCCGGCGAGCACCGCCCAGTCCAGGCCATAGCGCTGCGCCGCGCGCCGGTAGAGCGCGAGGTACAGCGGCGGGATTTCACGCCGCGCGAACGCCGACACTCCGGGCGCTTGGACACCGCTCGCGCCGGGCGCGCCGCCGAGCGCGAGCGAGCCGCCCCCGAGCGCGGCGATGGCGCCGACCAGCAACAGCGCAGAAGCGGACAGCGCGGCGGTTGCGAGCGCGGCGATCCAGAGGCTGCGGGCCGGCGCGCGAGGCGTCCCGCAGTGGGCTCGCCGGCGGCCGGCCGCAGCCCTCAAGGACGATCGCGCCCGAGTTGGCGTTTGCGGCGCGCGGCCACCTCGTGCGCGTCGTGCATCACGCTCGAGCGCTTGGCCTCCGCCGCGTGCTGGCGCGCGCGTCCGGCCGCGCGCCAGCGCTCGAGCCCAGAGTCCCGCCGGCGTGACGCGGGCATCTCAGCACCCCGCTCTTGCATCCGCTTGCGCACCGTGCGCTCGAACTCCTCACCGGCTGCGCGACGCCCGCGCGCGTCCAGGCGCGGCGAGCGCTCTCCCCTCTGCAACGCCCCGGCCGCCTCGCGCAGCTCTCGCCTCAGCGCCAGCTCGCGGTCGATCTCCATGCGTGCCGCCCGCTGCTGCTGCGGCGAGAGTCCGCCGTAGTCCCCGTGCTGATAGCCGAGGAGCGGCGCGAGCGCGCGGTAGTCGCGCCGGTCTTCTCCCGCCGGCGAGCGCTCGCCGGCGGCGGGCAGCTGTGCCTGCAGGTCGAGGAAGCGCGCAAGCTCGTCGCGGCGGGCGCGAGCGGAGGCCGCGCCCGGGCGCTCCCGCGCCGTGCGGCGGGCCGCGTCGAGCGCCTCCTCTTCTCGCGTCAGCTGCGCACGAACCCGCGCGGCGCGCTGGGCGAGCCGCAGCTCGCGCCTGGTGTCTGCACCCGCCGCCGCGTCCGCCCGCGCGCGCTCGATGCGGGAGAGCCGCGCCCGCTGCGCCGACAGCCGCCCCTGCACGCCCGGCGCATGCGCCAGCAGCCGCTCCGACCGCTGTCGCTCGTCGTCCAGCAGGCGGCCGATCTGCTCGTCGTGGGCAGCGTCGGCGAGCTCCTTGCCGACGTGCGCGAGCGCGCGATCGTCGACCTCCGGCGCGGGCCGGCGCAGGCGCGCTTTGACTCGCCGCGCCGCGCCGACGCTGCGCCGCGTACCGCCCATCACCCGCCCGAGCCGGCCTGCCCGCAGCCGCCCGGCCGCGCCGTCGGCGCCGCTCGTCCCGGAAGCCGCGTGGGCGATGCCCAGCGCCTGGTGGCGGTGCAGGAACGCGCCCCACCAGAACGCCGCGATCAGCAGCCACTGCGTCCACCAGCCGAGCGCCGTGAGGCCCGACAGCAAGACGAAGGTGGCGAACAGGATGCCCAGCAGGAAGGAGAAGACGAGCTTCGAGATGACCGCGCCGAGCAGCTGCGTGGCCCATCTCCGAAACAGCGCGCGACCGCCCTCGCCGCAGGCGGGCACCAGCACCATCGCCGGCGCGGCCAGCAGGTACAGGAGGCTGAAGATGGAGGCGGTGATCAGCCGCAGCGCGACGAACCCGAGCAGCGCCAGCATGCCGGCGAGTCCGCCGGTGATCAGCATCAGCCCGCCTACGCGAGGCCACGTGCCGCCGTTGGTGCGGAACTCGGCCTGCGCCGCCGTCGGACCGCGGCAGTCGGTGGCGTCGCTGCTCTGACAGAGCGTCCGCAGCAGCGAGCCTTCTTCGTTGATCGAGTTGCGCGCCGGTCCGTTGGCCGGCAACGCGAGGAAGATCGCGCCGTTGGTGCGGGCTTCCCGCAGCAGCTGGACGCTTCGCTCGAGGGCGGTCGCCTGCGTGGCCGTGGGCGGAGAGCAGCCCAGGCCGGCTTCACCCGCGCCTTCGCAGCCGGCCTGCCTGCGCTCTTGCGCGGCGATGCGCAGCGCCGCGACGCGCAGCGCCGGATCCAGCCGCGACGGTTCGCGGCACCAGGCGACGTCGCCGAACTCGAGATAGCACCAGGGCAGTTCGACGGTGGCCGCGAACAACGTCGTGAGGCTCTCGCCGAGCGCACCGCCGGGACGCGTCGGGCTCCCCTGGGCGGCGGCCGCGAGCGTCCCCAGGCTGGCCTCGTTGGCCCAGCGCCCGAGGGCGCCGATCGTGCCGGTGGGATCGGCGATCACCCACAGGCCGGCGAGCATCATCGCACCGGTCGCCGCGGCCTCCCCCAGGGTCTGCGCGATGCGCCGGCGCGCGATGCCGTGATAGAGCACGACCACCGAGCAGGCGGCGAGCGCGATCGGCAGCCACGGCTCGGTGAAGGTGGCCTGCATGTGACGCAGACCGGCGCCTACGCCGCCGGCGGCGGAGCTGTCCAGCAGGTCCACGGTGAAACACCACTCGAGCATCACCACGAGCGCGTGCACGGCCCACACCAGCGCCATCCACAGCGGCGTCACCACCAGGTCCTGGATCAGGCTGTCCGGATCGCCCGACTCGAGGTCGAACACGCCCGTGTCGATGTGGACGTCGATGCCGTAGTCGCCGGTGGGGGCGGCGGCGGCCAGGAAGCCCGACGTCTCGCAGTTGCGCCGGCTCGCCCGCGAGAGTTCCGCGCCCAGCGCGCTGCTGCACGAGGGGCTGCCGAGACCGTTGCTGACGAGCGGGTCGACCTGCGCGGCGGCCGCGTCTTCTTCGCCGCGGCGGCCGCCTTGGGCTTGCGCCTGCGCGCCGGTCAGCGGCGGGCCGCTCGGGGCTGGGCGCAGCGGGCGCGCGGCGGCTGCGGGCGCGCGCTCGCACGAGCTCAACGTCAACGCGACCGCGAGCAGGAGGACGCGTCTGGACACTCAGGAAGCGGGGGTGGTGGACAGCGCGCGCAGCAGCGACGGGACCACCACGTCGACCTGGATCGCCTCCACGCGCCCGTCGTGGTCGCGGAACAGGCATCGTCCGGCGTCGAGCTCGAGCAGCGTCTGGCAGAGCCGGCGCTCGCCGCCGTCGAGGCCGAGCAGCGTGAGCGCGCGCGCGGCCTCGGCGTGCGAGCGCATCCCGAACACGAAGGTGGCGCCGATCAGGTTCTCCAGCGACTCCCGCTCTCCGACCAGCGCGTCGGTGACCAGCTGCGTGCTGATGATCGGCACAGCCAGCTCGGAGCGGCCCATGCGTTGCAGCGACGCGAGCAGCGTGCGACCGACCGGGTCGCTCAACAGGCGCCAGCCCTCGTCGAAGGAGAAGATCTTCAGGCGGTCGCGCTCGGAGCCCATCAGGTGCATCGCGCACATCGCGATCAGCCGCACGATCTGGGCGCCGACGCGCTCGGACTGCGTGTATTCCGAGCGAGCCATGCCCGCCGGCGGCGCCGGCAGGTCGCGAATCGGCAGGTAGGTGACCTGGCGCTCGCCGACGGCCGGCAGCTTCACCGCCGGGTCGGCGAAGGCGAGCTGCGTGAGGCCCGAGCGGGCGTACACGTCGAGCGCCCTGCCGACCAGCGCCTCGGTCGCCTCTCCATCGAGCAGCGCGCGCACGACCTCGCGGCAGGTTGGGTCCCGTGCGCGGCTGAGCACGCGATCGACGGCTCCCACCAGCGCCGTCTCCCAGCTGGGCTCCGCGCGGGACGGGAGCAGGTCGCGCAGAAACGACACCGCCGCGTCCTGGCGCAGGTGCGCGGGCGCGACCCGCAGCGGGTCGAGCATCCCCCGCAGCGCCGCTTCGCCGCGCAGCGTAACCCGCTCTACGTGCGGCGCGACCTCCGGGAGCAGGTGAAAGCGGTGGTCGCCCTTGGGATCGCAGTCGACCACCCTCGCGCCGAGCAGGAACGCCTCGTACTGGAGCTTCTGCGCGAGCGTCGTCTTGCCCGATCCGAGCGCGCCGACGCTGAGGATCGTGGCGTTGCGGTCGCGCTCGGAGCCCTCGCCGAGGTTGAAGCGCACTGGCTGGCGCGAGCCCGACAGGGTGTGACCGACGTAGAAGCCACGACGGGAGCCGGCGGCGTGGGTGGCGGTCGGCATCATCGCCGCCACCTGCTCCACGGTGAGCGTGTCGTCGTAGCCCGACACGCGGCTGCGCTGCGCGGGCATGTGCTGCAGGAACAGCTCGAGCTGGTCGCCGAGCGGCCTGTGCAGGCGGATCTCGCCGTATGCGCGGCGGCACATCTCGACCCGCTCCTCGAGCTCGCGCTCGTCGCGGGCGGCCACCGCCAGCGACAGCGTGGCGCGCAGCAGCGGCGGCCGGCTCGAGGCCTGCAGGTAGGCGAGCAGGTCGCGCGCCTCCTGCGTGCGCTCGTAGCCGAGGTCCGAGACCCCCTGCTCTCCGCCCGCCTCGGCGCGCATGATCTGGTCGGCGTCCTGGATGCGCCGCCGCGCCAGCCTGAGCGCCAGCTCGTTGGGCAGGAAGCGCGCGTTGAGCGTCACGTCCACCCCGAAGGGCAGGCTTTCGGGAGCGGTGAACATCAACTCCGCCCGCGCCCCGGGGAAGCTCATGCGTTCGGGCAGCGCTCCCAGCACGAGCATCGCCTGCCAGCTCGTCCCCAGCTCGGACTCGACGCGAAGGCTGCGGCCGCCGTCCTCGACGAAGCCGTCGAGCCAGCGGGTCGGCTGGTTCCTTTTTTGCCCTGTAAAATGGGGGCGCTTTTCGGCCCTCGGGGCCTTAGCTCCAATCTGTCGATTCTGTCACAGACTGCTGTCTGCACTTAGCTCCACGCAAGCCGCTTACTCACGGGGGGTGCGCGCCGATCAGCGCACGGTGATTTGGCGGTTAGACACCGCCGCTTGTCACCGCGCCGCGCCTGAGCCGGCGACCCATTCTGTGTTCCGTCGCGCAGCGTTCCGCGACGGATGCGCTTACGTGCGGGCTCCTTCGAGCCAGGCTTCGACCGCGATGCGGTACCAGTAGAGGCTTCCTCCAATGTGCCCTGCGGGGCGAGGGACGTGGGAGCCGCAGTGGCGTTGCAGTGCGTTTTCTAGCTCGCCCTTCGCTAGACCACCGCACAGGCGTTTGATGTCCGTACTGTCCAGAATCTCGCATTGCAGCCAACCCGGTGTCCGCCTGGGGAATGGCTGAGCTGAGCGGTGAGCTTGAATGTCATCCAGGAGCCACACTCGCTTTCTCTGGAGCTTGAAGGCATAGGCGGGGAAGCCCTCATCTTCCGCCGTCATGTGCTTGGCTCGGCCTGCGCTCATACCGTGGATGAGGGCGACGGCGTGGAGCCCGATGAAATCCCCATCCTCGGCTTCTTGTCGCTTTAGCTCTCGCTTCTGAGCGTCAGCGAGCTTGAGTTCGCCTTTGGCGACTTCGAGTACCACACTCCAGGGCAGCACGAGGCCATAGCGCACACCGTCACCACCTGCGACCGGAGGCAGTTGAGGGTTCTTCTCGTTTCGCTCCCTGACCCAAGCGTCGTAGTCGTCCTGAGCCAGGCTCGGGCCACGCTCTCGCAACCACTCTCGGACGCCCTCCAACCAATCTTCACCCTTCAGCCTTCGCCGGACGGCCGCGCGGAAGGTCGCGCGCTGGCGTGCGTTCATCTGGACCTTCTGCCCGCTGGCTGCCTTCATAACGTCGTGCCAGGAGCCCCACCGGCGCCTGATGACTGACGCACTGACTTCCAGGCCGAGTTCGTTGCGCACGCGCTCGTATGTTTCAACACCAGGCATCTGACCTTCTGGTAGCCCCAAGTGCCTCGCTACTTGTTGCACGGCCTTCACGCACTCAGCGCGCCCGATTGCTTCTCTGAGTGTTGCGCTACCCCGCTCGCTGTGAAAGAAGTAGCCCGCGATGACTCGATACACCTTGTACTGGTCCGGCCATGCCAGGTCATGGAAGCGCAACAGGACGTCCTCTCGCTGGCGTTCGAGCGCTCGATGGTCACTCGCTAGTTCGCGTTCTCTGTCCTCAGTGATGCCCATTCCAGCAAGCTAGATTGCTCCCACTCCCGTACCGGTCTTCGCCTTCACCTCTCGACAAAAGTCGTAAACTCGCTCACACTTGAAAACTGGCACTTGGCTCCACTTGCCACGTATCACGCCGTAATCATTAAGCGCCGGCCATGAGTCGCAGTGCCTCGATGACATCCGCCCTCAGCCCGGCTCGGGCGTGCTTGGGTTCGCCTATGGCTTCAACCAGCAGGTCGGTTGCATAGACCTGTAGCTGTTGCACGCGGCTGAGGTGTAGGCCCAGCGCGTCGCCTATCTCGCGCAGGATGCGTCTTTGCTGACCGCCCAACCCCAAGCGCACCGTGAGCACGTACTTCGTCCGTCTCGGGAAGGCTTCGTAGGCTTCTCGTACAGCCTCGGCCTCATCCTCACTGAGCGGCGGGCAGCCGGCCTCAGCCTCCCCGAGCGCCGCGACCGGCAGGCCATCGGGCAGGCTCGCTTCATTGTCAGCGTCCTTGATGAAGAAGACGCGCTCGCGCCGCGCGAGACGATGAGCAATCGCATCCGGCGTGTAGCCGAAGTGCAGCAGTCCGCCTTCCCATCCACCCCACCTTTCCCGGTACGGCCCCTCGCTCGGGAGGTGCGGTTGCTTCTCGCCCTTTGCGCGCGCAAGTTCTAGTTGCCGCTCCCTCCACCACACATACTCTTTCGTGGTCGGCACCCTGCCGAAGTGCTCGACGCAGGCCGCGAGCGCTGCTCTCAGTTGGTCCTCGGAATACCTGACAGGCTTGCCAAACTGCCGATGAGCGAAGCGCGCTTCGATGGCCTTCGTGGTCGTCTCTCCTGACAAAGTAAGCGCCTCCTGTGCTTGCGCCCATGACCTCCCGAAGAACCTATACAAGCGCGAGAAAGGCTCGATGTCCTCGCCGTCAGCGATGAGGGCGCGGGATACCTCTTGGTAATCTTCCGTGCCTGGCGTGTGCCCGATGGCCTCGGCTACTCGTCGCAGTGAGCGCAGGTACTTCTCCATTTCGCGCTCCGCGCCATCCTGGGTGAGTAGGCGGCGCGTGCGTAGCTGTGTGTAAGCCTCCTCTTGCTCCTCGGGCGTGAGGGCCGCATAGATGATGAGTAGCGTCTCGACTCCGCTGGTCACGCCGCGCGCCTCAAGTGCTCGCGCATCTCCTGACGCTCGCCCCACTCCTCCAGGCCGAGCAGGCGCCAGGGGAACTCTCGCTTGAAGTCGATGACAAGCACCTCTCCCGGCAAGTGCGCGTAGATGATGCCCTGCTCGTCGCGCTCTCCTTCTTGGACGTACTCGACCCATGTGCAGACCCATCGGGTTCGCGCGACGGCCTGAATGTCAATCAGGTGCGGTGGGAGGGCGCCCGTCACGCCAGCGCGCCAGTGCTGGTACATCTGCCCGAGCGAATAGAGCAACCTCTCTCCGGGCGTTAGCTCATTCAAGCCGCTAGCTCCGTCAGCGGCTCAGCGTCCGCTACAGACTCTCTTGGTTCGCCCATGCGTCGCCAACGCTCCAAGCTCAGAGCATGAGTAATCGTCACGACCGCCGCGACCTCCAAATCCACTTGGCTTTGCCTGTAGAACCAGCGCTTGCTTTTGAGCAGCTTGAAGCGCTGCGTGAATTGACTGCCGAAGGCGCCCTCCTGGCCGTTGAAGCGCCGACGCCCGTACTCAGCCGCGAGCGAGTCATTGAAGGTCAGCGGATTGCCGAGCGCGAGGTCGGCCTTGTCCTTCCAGGCCATGGTGCATTTGACGAACTTCTCATCACTTGAGAGACGCCACATCCCGGAGGTGATGAGCGTGCGACTCTTGCACGTCTCACATTCGCCCTTCGCCCGCGCGTAGGCTCTACCCCGAGAGTCGAGTCCGACCACACGGCTGACCCTGCCTTTACCACAGCGACACTTAATCTCCCGGTGGCCGTTTGCGAACCAGCCAGGATGTCCCTCTATCGGGTAGCGCTTCTTGTCTCGTTCCGCCGCCTTACGTTTGCTGGTGGGATGGCCCCCATGACTGGAGAGGTGCGTGTTCTCTAGGACGCCGACCTCTCGCCATGCCCGGCGCGTCTCTCGCGCATGGAAAGCGGCGTCGGTCGTGAGGACGCGCAGGTCGCGCTCACCAAGCACATCGAGCACTTGCCCTACCTCGGGAGCCATCTCGCAGAGCGTCCCGCTCTCGGAGGCGTTGAGAGGCACGTTGCGATGCGCGAGCACCGTCCCCTTGCTACTCGTGACCATGACGATGTTCCACCCGTGGCCGGAATGGTCGGCGTTATTGCCTCGGCTGTTGGAGACGTACCCGGCCTCGGGCGCGGTGATGGCTTTTACGCGACTCCCATCACGGCCCTTCTTCCACTGATTGACGACCACGGACTCGCCGGTCTTCTTGTTCGTTTTCAGCTTCGGGGCGGTCGCGTGCGTCTCCAGCTTGGAGCCGTCCGCGTAGAGGACGCCGCACTCCTCGCGCATCCACGGCAAGCTCGTCATCTTCTCAGCGAGCGCCCACTTCTCTAGCTCGCTCATCAGGCGCGCCAACTCGACCTCGGGCAGCCACCTGACACGGAAGTCGCTCATCCAACCATCCGAGGGCACGCCCTCACGCCAACGGCGCTCCTTGCCCCCGTAGTGCGCGCGAGGCGCATCGAAGCCCAGGAGTTCGCGCGTCTTCGCCGCCTTGTCGGTCGTCAGCCAGTCGCGTGTGTGCTGCGTCGAGTGCGAGGCGAGGACGCGGCGCAGCATCTCAAGGCGCCAGTAATCGCGAGCGTGGAACGAGGGTGCCCGACCACGGCGCTTCTTCTCGCCCTCCTTCGGCGCGAGACGAGCGGCATCCACGGCATCAAGCACGGGGCGCACGACCGCATCGAAGCCGCGTAGCGCCTCAACAGCGAGAACCACCTCGCCCGGCTCGATGTCGGCAAGCTCGTCGCGGCAGAGCGCAAAGTCGAGGGTGCGGTCCTCCGGCGGGGGCGGGAGAGCCGTGCTGCGAGGCGAGCGCCGGCCCTTCGGAGCGCACGCGACCGCGGGCTTTCCTGAAGCCCCGCCACGGCTAACGCTTGCCCGCGTTCTGCTCACCTTCCGCAGATAGGGCGTCCTGCGGCTATGACCGCCCGGCGCTAGCTCAAAACGTCGCGCCCCTCCTCAGAGCTCCGCAGACATCACGCCGTTGCTCGTGACCTGCAAAGGAACTTGCAAGCAATCGGGGGCTTAGACGCGATCAAGAGAGACTTGCATCTCAACGCCTCTACTTGGGCGGGCGAACGTCCGGGCCTCGCCTGAGAATGGGCGCATGGCACTCTTGGGCATCACCGACGCCGACGTGGCCGCCTTTGGCTCCCTCGGCACGTTCATCCTCGCTGCTGCCGCAGTCGCGCAGATTCGCGAGAGCCGACATCAGACCGGCGCCATGAACGAGCAGGTGACGGCCATCAGGGACGTGGCCGAGCTGGAGCTGGCGGCGATGCGCGAAGACGTGCAAGCTTCGATTGAGCAGGGCCGCGCTGTGCGCGAGGCAGCGCGGGCGCAGAACCAGCCCATCGTTTTCGCACACATCTATGGCCCCACCGTCAAAGGCCCCGACGAGGAGGACAACCTCGCCCCGGATGAGATTGGCTTTCGCTACCGGCTTATCAACGAGGGCACGGGAGTAGCCCTCAACATCCGTCACGGCGTTGAACTCTGTGGCATCGTGCATGAGTACGGTGATGGGATGGAGGTGCGCTCGATGCGCCCCTCCGAGGAGTTGCCCGGCAGGGAGCGCGTCATGGCTCCAGCCTTCACAGTCGCGTTTCGGGAGGATGAGCTACCGGCAGAGTGGGCTAAGGAGGCGCGCGCCTACTGGGTGAGCTTCGAGAACGTCTTCGGGGAAACGTTCAAGACCGCGAACCCCCACGACCCTCACCAGTCAGCGGCGTTCATGCGCATCGAGGAGCTGCCGAGCCCGGAGGTATAGGGCTTGATGTAACTCTAAGCCTGCTTGCTATGCGACCGAGACGAACACCACTCATGCCAGATGGCGAAAGGAACACAGCACACGAGCGCGATGAGGAACAGGAGTATCCAAGCGCCGAGAAAGGCCCAGTCGTTTTCGCCACTTCGAGGAAAAGCCCAGCCGTCATCATTGCGCCGAAGGGGGATGAGCATCATCAGAAGGACACAGAGTAAGGCAAGGCCAAGCACGGTAAAAATATGCATTCCGTTCGTAAGCTACTAGGTGATTTTCGCAAACTCTGGACCGAACCCACCGATGACTTTAGGGGCACCCTCAATGTCATCCTGATTATTGCTGCCGGGCTGGCCACCGCTTACATCGCTGCTCATCTGCTCTCCGAAGAACTCCGTACCGGAGGAAGTGCATTTCTAGGCGCCGTTGGAAGCCTGCTTGTTGTTGATCAGTTTCGCGCTCGGGTTTCCGTGCAGCTCAAGTATTGGATACTCATGGCTTTGGTGCTCATCGTCGCGTGGCTAAGCTATCCGATATTCGATGGCTTCCATTCAGAGTTTTGGCAATCTGCCACAGCAGGCACTTGTGGATGGCTCGTTCTCGTTGTCTTCGAGTTCATTCAGAGAAAACGGGAGGAGGACAAGTCATCGCCAGAGACAGCCGCTGCTAGCAAGTTGAACCAAGCGCTCATCTCTCTAGGGTGCGCGTTCATTGCTGTTGGCGCACTGATAGCAATTAACCCCTTGTAGTCAATCGAGCTAGAAAGGAATGTCATCATCACCGGAAGGTGCGGGTTCCGTCGCGGATGCCGGCACGAAGTCATCGTCTGTGACACCTAGCGCTGCTCTTACGTCGGGAGGCGCCCAATCGAAGTCCGGCTCAGGCGCGACGCGGCTCTTGATTGGCGCCAAGAGCTTCGCCGCTGCCTTGGGTATTGGCCCTCCGCCGCCGTCGAGAACTCCGTCTCGAATCTGTGAGTTCTCTGTCGCGGCTTTCTCCACCTCATCCACCATCGTCAGGGTCCATGACTCTTGCGGGATGGTGCGAAGTAGCTCGTAAGCGGCCCGCGAGTTGTCGTAGCTGTAGCTCGCCGAGTACCGGCGCACGATGCACGGGACCATCCGCTCCCGCGTCTCCGGGCGCTTAGCGAGAATGTCGAACACCTGCTCAGCCACGTTCCACGCCTCCCATCGAGCCTGTGTGCTTGAGAGCTTCACGGCCTGGAAGCTCGCAAGGAACCCGTGCGGCTCGATGCCCACCATCAGCGGGACGATGACGAGAGCCCGCGCGAGACAGAAGCCGACCTCCTGGTCACACCACACGCTCTGACGGAAGTCCTTGGTCACGAGCGCAGTAGCGGCATGGCACGTGAGGAGCGCAGATTCGATGACTTCCTGCCATTTCTCGGACGGCTTGATGTCCTGATGCGCGACGAAGCACTCAATGCCGAACTTGGCAAGGTGTTTGCTCATGTCGCCCGCGAAGCCCGCGTGAGGATGGGTGTGGCTGATGAACAGGCGGAAGGTGTCCTCGCCCTTCCACGGGCCTGGGATGTCGAGCGCCGGCACACGGGCGCCGCCGTCGCCTCGGGCATGAGGGCTCTCGGCTGCCGGGTCGAGGTAGCGCTCCAGCTCCAAGAGCTTGTCGTCGTCACCGCCGTTCTCAAGCTGGTAGAGGGCGTACTCGAAGTCGGTTGGTGGATTCTCTTCCGGCCACACCCATGCCTCCGCGAAGCCGAACTGTCGGAGGATGAGTCTCATCTCGCTCCACTCCGCTGCCTCCGCGCACAGCGCTTTCGCGAGCTTCCTGATGAGCGTGACTCGTTCTGCGGGCCTCATGCCTATGGCTTATCAGACGACGCGGAGATTTCTCAAGGAGCGGAACCCGCCCTACAGCGGCGCGTTGGTGCCCGAGGCTCCAGCCACTACTCGGAGCCCGTCTGCTTCTCGTGCCCGCGCTTCCTGCTCGGGGGCGGGCGGCGCTCCTTGGGCACGGGGAGGCCAGTCACGAGGTCGTCCAACTTGACGCCGAGGGCGTCCGCGATGATGGCGACGGTGAGCAGGCCCGGCTCGTATTTCCCGCCCTCTATGCGCCCGAGCCCTGTGCGATGGAGGTCGGCGGCGTTATAGAGGTCGGTCTGCGACCAGCCTTTCTCGTCCCGCAGGCGCCGGACATTCTCAGCGAAGCCCTCAAGGTACGAGGTGCGCTCCGCGACGTACTCCTCCATCGTACTTTCGGCCATCGCCGGGCAGACTGACCGATGGCAGCGCAAAACTCGACCGACACTGGTCTGCCAACGCTTAGTCCGGCAGCGCTTAGTCTGCTAAGGGAGGGCACTGTGGCAGGGCGACGGAAGCAGGTCGAAACCTAGACAACCGACGCGAGCACCACCATCAGCCGAAGCGGGCGGCCTCCTGGCGCGCTTCGCCTACGGCTGGGCCGGCACGCTGCCGGCTGCTCGCGCGATGAGCGAAGGAGCGCGAATCCATGCGAACCCTCTCCCCACAAACGAGAGCGAGGAACCGACGCTGGCTCCTCCTCGCCTCCTGCGCGAGCGCCTTCCTGCTCGCTCAGGCGCCTGGCGCCCTGGGCGACCCCATCAACACCGCGCGCCCGACGATTACAGGCAAGCTCGAAGTCGGGCAAACGCTCACGGCGAACCCTGGCACCTGGACGGACCCCACCTCGCGCATCGTGAGGTACGAATACGCCTGGTTTGACTGCGTTCTCCCTGGGGCCGGGGAAGATTGCCTAGCCACGCCCCTGGGCCAAGGCGACCAGCTCACTATCCCCCTGGAACTCGACGGCGACGCGACCTCCTTGACGGTCGTCGCCATCGACGAACTCGGCAAGGAGGGCTTCGGCTTCAGCGAAGAAACCGCCGTCATTACCGATGACATCCCGCGCTTCACGGTAAGCGAGGCAGTGAGCGGCGGGGGCTCGCTCACGGGCGCCGCGAACGGTCAGACTGGCGCGTACGAGAACTTGAACCTCGATTGCCCCGGCTCCTGCGGCGAAGACTCCTACGCCACAGGCACGAGCATCGAATTCGTGGCGCATCCACAGCCGGGCGCAACCTTCCTCGGCTGGGGCGGAGGCGTGTGCTCGGGCACTGCGCTCACCTGCTCCTTCGTTGTGAGCGGTAACGAGACGGTCACGGCAGCCTTCACGCCCGAGCCGCTGACGAACGGCGGGCCTCTCCCCGTGCTCGAAGGCAAGGAAGCGGACGCACCGGGGGAGAGCGGCGGGCTATCAGCGGATGGCGCGGCTGGCAGGGCAGGAGCGTTCGGGAGCGAAGGCGAAGAAGCGCCGGCCTCCCTGGTCGGTCGCCTACCGGCGCGGCTCGTTTCGCTTCGCGCCCAACGCGGGGGCGACGGGCGTCTCCAGGCGACGGTCACCTGCCAACAGACGAAGGCGTGCCATCTCGTTCTCGCTGTTTCTTCCGGCGCTCCCGGCGCTCGGCTTGTCGCCTCACGCACTCTTACGCTTGCTCCGGGCCAGCGTGCGAGCATCAGCCTCGCGCTCAACCATGAAGGCGCGCGCCTCCTCGCACGCCGTCGCCGGCTACCTGTGAGTGCTCACCTCATGCTCCGCGAGGGCGGGCGCTCGGTTGGCGTCGGCGGGGCGCGTCTCACGCTGACGGCGTAGGCCGGCTCACAGTTTCGCTCGGCGAAGTACTGTGCTCGGGCGTACGCCGAGGCCAACCGCAACCTTGACGAGCGTGTCCAAGGTGACGTTGAACTCGCCTCGCTCGATAGCTCCGCAATAGCTGCGGTCCAGTCCCGCACGCGCCGCGAATGCCTCCTGCGCGATTCCGCGCTCTCGCCGCAGTGAGCGCATGGCCGCGCCGAGGGACTGTGCCGCCGCTGATTTCTTGGCCGGCATCAGAGAGCGCTCGTACTGTCGTGCCACCACGCAGGATTACGCCTACCTGAGCGACGCGACTCGCGCCGGCGGCGCTCGTCAGGAGTGAGCCCCGCGTCCGAGGGCTCACGGCGCTCATCGCGGTCTGACTCATCCTCGGGAGGCTCCACCCACTCGTACAGGCAATGGCTCGCCGAGCCGAGTCGCCGGCAAGCGCGGTGCAGGCGCTCGCCCAACTCGAACCATGCGTCCGAGGACGGTCCAGGCGGCATCGGCTCAGAGAGCAGGTCAGTCGCCGCATCAACCGCATCGCGCAGCGCGAGGTAGAAGCCTTCAATCTCGTACTCCGCCGCGTCACGGGCGTCCCGCCAGCGGCGATGCTGAGGAGACTCGGGCAGGGAGAGCATCACCTCCGGGGTCTGGTCAAGGTGCTTACGCGCCTGCGGGGTGAGGAACCACTGACCGATGCCTTTGCGCCGCGACTGGCTGATGAACCCCGCTTGCGCCAGCTCCGGGAGCCGCGCCTTCACCTGGCGCGCCTTCTTCGTCCGGCTCGGGAGGGAGAGCTGTTCGAGGATGGCCCAATCAGGAGCGCCCTGGTAGCCCTGGTGGCACTCGGCACGCCAGAGGGCAGCGAGTATCAGCTCATCACTGATGGCCTCGGGCGGCGAGGTCTTGGGCGTCGCGTCACTCATCGCTGCCCTCGCTCTCAAGCTCCTCCCCGCGATAGCGCCACAAGCGCACGTTGCGTCGCCCGGACCTCCGCGCCTGTCGGCGCTTGCGCTCCTCCTCGCTGAACTCGGCGTCCGAGGGGTCTGAGTGCTCATCGACATCGGCGCGGGCGTCATCAGGCTCCTCCCACTCGTAGAGGCAGTAGCGCAAGGAACCCTGGCGCCGCAAAGCATGGTGCAGGCGGTCGGCTAGCTCAAGCCACGCATCCGAGGAAGGGCCGGGAGCGACAGGCATCGTCATCTCGTCAAGCATCCCCATTGCCTCTTCAAGCGAGGTGCGAAGGGAGAGGTGGAAGCGTTCTTCCTCCAGCTCGGCGTAGGTCCGCGCGTTCCTCCATGTCTTGTGCTGCGGGGACTCGGGGAGGAGGTCTGTCACCTCCGCGCCGAGGCGTCGCAGGCGTCGCTTGGCCTTCGGCGTGAGGAGAAAGAGCACGACGCCGTGCGAGCGGCCATGCTCAAGAAGGCCGCGTTCCACGAGCGCGAGGAGCTGGCGTTTCACTTCCCGCGCCTTCCCGCCACGCCGGGGGATGTCGAGGTGTTCAAGGATGGCCCAGTCAGGGCGACCCGTGCGCTGATCGTGGCGTTCGGCACGCTCCAGGGCGGCGAGCAGAAGATCGTCGGGAATGGCGTCAGGCGCCGGGGACTCTTGCATCACGGCCCTCCTTGGTGGTCTGGTTCAAGGCGGCCGGCACCGTAGGGTCGAACATCCGTCCAACCGGGGACTCATATCTTGAGTGGTGTTCGAGGGCACTTTCGCGCCTGGCGCCAGCGCGAGAAAGGCTGGTACGGCTGGCCACCAAACAAGAAAGGTGTCCGTCCCGGCGAAAGGGTCCAGTACCGCGGTGAGAACACCAGCCAGCGCAGTTACCGCCCGGTACTCCCCGGTGCGGTAGGTGCCCTGGCTACTTCGTCGGGTACGAGCGCTAGGAACACCGGCAACGAAAGCCCCTCAGTTTGCGAGGTAGCCACCTGACGTTGATAACGGAGTTACCAACCCCCGTAGGTAGAGGCGGTAGGCTGGTGGCCGTAGTAAGGCTGGCCCGGTACGGACGGTCTCCCTGGTTGAGAGCTTTGCCCGTACCGGGCCGGTGGCTTCCTACACGTCCCGTCCGAAGACACGGCGACCCAGCGCCTTCTCCCTGGTTGAGAGACCGTGCCGGCCCTGGTCCGACGCCTCCATTGGGGACGACCGACACCATACGACACAGCGGGGAGGGTTCTCGCACAGGTCGTCGTAACGGACGGGAAGTGTTACTACCTGTTAGTGCCTGAACTCGCTTGCTACTGCCAAATGCGGGGCTGCTCCTGCCACACGACGACGCTGTTGCCAATATCCTAGATTGCGATTCGTGGGCGTAATTCAGGCCGAAGACGAGCCTTACCACGCACAGGTTGGCTCGTCAGGGGAACTTAAACGTCGTTGGGACTCGGGGGCTGGCTTTCAGTGCTCCGCACCTCCAGCCAGCCCCCTCTCGCTCAATATCGAGCAACGAGGGTAGGCCGAAGCTGCGACGCGCGGGCGGCATTTTCAGCGGAGCCAACGGCTTCTCGCGCGCCGCACGCAAGCGAGCCTTTTTCGGGTCTTTCGCCGCGAGACGACGCCTCAAGCGATGCCTAGATACGGGCGAGCGCCAACGCGCCCGGCATCAATAAGCGGCGCGAACCCAGCAGTAGAGCCAAAAATCAGGCTGCGAAAGGAACCAACGGAAAGGAACCAGCGAACCTCAGCGCAGCACATCCGCCTCCAGGGGAGCGAGCATCGCCTCGCCGTTGCGCTCGAACAGGAGCGCGCGCGGCTCGTGCAGCCCGTCCACGAGCGGTTCGCCGAGGGCCCGGCAGAACGCTCGCCGCACCAGCCACTGCAGCTCCACGCCGCGCGCCGGGCGGACCTCCAGGTAGTCCGACAGGCGCGCATGCGCCTGGTCCGCGCGCACGCGCACGCGCTCGAGCTCCCGCCCCGAAAGCAGCCGCCGGTCTCCCAGCGGGAGCGCGCGCCGCAGCGCCGCCAGCCACTGCCCCGGCGTGGCCGCCGCGGCCTGGGAGACATATGAGGCGACGTCGCGCTCGGGGTCGCGCAGGCTCACCAGCACGAACAGCGCCGGCCGCTCCGCGCAGGCGCCGTCGAGACGCGCCAGCTGCTCGGTGATGTAGCGCTCGCGCGCCTGCACGTGCGCTTGCGCCAGGGGGGAGGCCGGCTGCGCGCGCAGCGTGCGCTCGTATGCGTTCACGTCCCAGCGCCGGTGCAGGCGCAGGATCTGGACGTCAGCCTCGATCGTCTCGAGCGCGCCCACGAGCGCGAGGAAGCGAGCGCGCTTGCCCTCCTCGCTGAGCCACGCATACGAGGAGGTCTCCAGCGCGAACGCCGCCCACGCGTCGTCGAGTCCCGCTGCGAACACGCAGTTGCCGTATACGAACGAGAGCGGCGCGCCCATCTCACGCGGACGGCCGGGCGGCGCCGCGTCCGGCCCGCACGTTCAGCTTCGCGCCCGCCGGCAGCACGATCACCTGCGCGTTCGGCAGCGGCCGGCCGGCGGCCGCCTGCGAGAGCGTGAGCGCCGCGCGCAGGCCGGGCCGGGCGCTCGCCACCGCTCCGCGCTCGGCGGCGCGTCCGCGTCGCCGGTGCTCCACGCACACCAGCGCCGCCCCGGGACCGTGGTAGCGCAGCTTGCGCAGGCGGGCGTCGGAGCCGTCCGGCAGCAGCACGATCTCGCGCGGGTACCAGCGTCCCGCGCTGGCCGGCACCCTGCGCCCTCCCGCATACGTACGGGCGCGCAGGCGATGGCGCAGCAGCGCGTGCGCGGCGAGATGGAAGGCGCGCCCCTCGATGCGCACGGCGCCGAGCAAGGTGGCGGCTGCGGCCGGGAGCAGCACGTCCCGCAGGTACCAGGGGAGGCTTGCCGAGAGCGCGCCCACTAGCGGCAGCCCCCCGAGGATCAGCGCCAGCGCCACCAGCGCGAGGAAGTACGCGAGCCCGCGCAGCGGCACGCCGCCGGGGTTCAGGCGCAGCTGGTCGACGCTGTAGATGCGCCGCTCGAGGTCGAACACCCGACGGTAGGAGCGGATCTCGGTCACGGCGAGCCGAACAGCGTGTTGACCGTGTCTCGCAACAGGCTCACGCCGGCTGGGGTCGCGAGCAGCACGGAGACGATGCCCACCGCGAAGACCCCTGCCGCCTCCTTGAAGTCGCGCTTGAAGGCGAGCACCGTGGCCGCAACGGCGAAGGCGAGCCCGATCAGGCTCATCGCCACCGCCCTGCCGGTGCTCCCGGCCTTGGCCGCGGCCGCTTCCAGCGAGCTGCCGCCCGCTTCGGATGAGGGCGGCGCTGACGGCGCAGCGCCGCCCGTCGTGCTCAGCACCGTCGCCCCGGCGGCGGCGGTGATGGAGCCGGCGCACCCGGCTCCGAGCAGGCATGCGCAGGCGCACAGCGCGAGCGCGAGCCTGCGGTGGCTCAGTCGCGTCATCTCGACCTCCCGTGGATCGTCTGGAACCCCGCTCGTCTCAGTCATCCGGGTCCGTCTCCACCGCCGAGATCTCCCAGCGCCCCTGCGCCCGCGTGACTTCGAGTTCGTATGCGAGCGTGTAGCGGACGCCGCTCCGGTCTTGTGCCTGCACGGTCGCCAGCACGGCGCTGCCCTGCTGCGCCCACTCAAGCCGCTGCATCGACAGCAGCGTCAACGGCGCCGCCGGCAGCGAGACCCGCGCTCGCGCGCTCAGGTCGGCGTCGAGCTCGCCAGCCGCGGAGGCGAGGTAGTTGCGCAAGGCGCGCTCAATCACCGTCGCGAGCGCGGGGTCCGACACTTCTCGCAGGTGCTCGGCGACGCGCGCCGGCCCCTGCGCCGGAGCCCCTACGAAGGCCGGGTAGCCGGCGAGCGCGAGCGCGCCGTCCACCGCCCGCGTGACCGGCACGGCGAGGTAGAGCAGTCCGGCGGTGGTCTGTGCGGCGACCGTGACGACGGTTTCGCCGGGCGCAGCCTGGCGCGCCTGCACCGCTTCGGCCCATTCCACCCGCTGCTCGCCGCCGGGCGGCAGCTGCATGCCGGCGGCGCCTTCGAGCCCGTCGCCGGCGAACGCTTCGAGCGCGCTCGCGCTGCGCTGTGGCTCCGCCGCGTTCCACGTCAGGTACCGGCGCGCGAACAGCACGGCGTACGCCCGCTCGGCCGTCTCGCCAAGGTCCGGCTCGCTCGCCGGCGCCGCGGGCGTGCTCGCGCGGGGAGGCGCGAGCGCGAAGCGCGCGCTGGCGAGCAGGCCCGCGAGCGCGCAGGCGCAGAGGAGATAGCCGGGCAGCGAGCGCGAGAGCCGGATTCGCCACAGGGGCCGGCTCGTGATCGTCACGCTCGCCCTCGTGCGCTCGCTCTGCACGGCCGCCCTCACCGTTCGAACCCGAACTCGGCATGGGCCCGCGTGGCCGGCGCCGGCGCCGACCGCGGTGGCGGCGCCGACGGCGGTGGCGGTGGCGAGGCGACCGGGGCGCCTACTGCAGCGCTGCCCGTCGCGGCGGTGCCGGCCGCAGCGCCGCTCGCCGCGGCGGCGGAGCCCCCGCCCGGGGCGCCGAGGCGCTTTGCGGGGCGACCCGGCCTCGCCTCTCGAGGCCGGCGGCGAGGGAGCCTGGCGCTCGGAGCGGCACGCAACGCGGCCGACGCGGGACGCGTGGTGGGCGCGCCGGCGAGCACCAGCGGGCCCGGCCGGCCGGGCCCGCCGAGACCCAGCCTGCGCTTGCCCGCCGGCGCCGCGTTGCGCGCGAGCGCGATCATCGCGAGGCTGGCCAAGGCGCCGGCGAGCACCGCGATCGCGGCCAGCGCGAGCGCGCGCGGGCGCTGCGGCGCTGCATCTGTGGACGGTCGAACGCCCACCGCGACATCCGGCGGGCGGGCCGCGTCGAAGAACTCGGCCTCGGAGTAGAGGCGATAGGCCTCGCGCGGCGCCCACGGCGTGCGCCTCACCACGGGCCTCCGATCCAGCGCACGCGAGCGACCGGGACCCGGAGCGGGGAGCTCTCCGAATCCCGGCCGCGTGCGCGCAGACGGGAGTCGCCACGCGGCCTTCCGTGCAACCGGCCGCCGGCGTCCCGGGAACCACACGTATGACTGGGGGGATTGACGGTCATCGAGCGGCTCCTGCCTGCCCCTTCCGACCGAACGGCGATGGCGTGACATCGAGCTCGGCGAGCCCGTGCCGCAGCCGTGTGCGCGCGCGCTGGGCGAGCTTGCGGTACTTCTCCGCGGACCACTCGCAACGGCCGCAGACCTCGGACGCGTCGATCTGGGCGAGCTGGCTGGCGAGCGCCATGCGCTGGTCGGCGCTCAGCCCGGCGGCGAGCGCCCGCACGGCGCGCAGTTCCTCGCGCATCTGCACGAGCTCCTCGAGGCCCGCGCGCGCGTCGGCGACGTCGAGCTGCGCGCGCGACAGCGCGTCCAGCGAGGAGGCGCCCTCGAGCGCCGCCTGCATCGGGCTGCGACCCGACACCGCGCGGCGATGGTCCTGCACGCGCGAGAGGAACCTCAGCTCGAGCGCGTTCGCGACGTGCCTGCGACTCGCGAAGCGCCTGCCCTGGCGCACCCGTGCCAGCAGCTCGAGCGTGGCCTGGCTGTAGGCGTCCTCGAGGTCCTCGCGTCGCAGCCGGTGGCGGTGCACGCGCAGCAGCAGCTCGCGCTTGGCGCGCGCCACCAGCGCCACCTCCTCGGCCGGATCGAGCGGGCGCCGCGCACGGGCGGCGGGCTGCGCCGCAGCCTGCGCCACTCGTGCCGGGTGCTGCGATCGGGTACACACATATGCATGTCGCAGCGAGCGGCGCCTACACCCCCCTCCCAATTTCTCGCGCCGCCCCCTGCCGAGCCGGCCGGGCAGCGAGCGCCGAGCCCCGCGAGCACCCGGACGGCGCGGCCGTGAGCCTCGGCGACCGCCTGCGCGCGCTCGACCGCCGCCAGCAGCGCAGCCGCCGGCTCTCGTTCGCGGCGGCGGTGATCAAGAAGTTCGGCGAAGACCAGGCCGGCCAGCTCGCGGCCTTGATCGCCTACTACGGCTTCGTGTCGCTGTTCCCGCTGCTGCTGGTGCTGGTGACGGTGCTGGGATTCGTGCTCCAGGGGGATCCCTCCGAGCGCCAGCGCATCCTCGACGGCACGCTCGGGCAGTTCCCGATCATCAGCGAGCAGCTCAGGCTGCAGCCGCTGACGGGCAGCGTGTTCGCGCTGGCGATCGGGATCGCGGGCTCGCTGCTGGCGGGCATGGGCATCACCGGCGCCACCCAGAACGCCTTCAACCGCATCTGGCGCGTGCCGTTCAAGCGCCGGCCCAACTGGCTGTACTCGCGCCTGCGCGGCCTCGGCATGCTGGCGGCGCTCGGCACGCTGTCGATCGTGTCCACCGTGGCGGGCGGCTTCGTGGGCTCGGCGGGGCACTCCGCGCCGCTGGTGGTGGCCGGCGTGCTCGTGGCCTTCGTCTTCAACCTGGCGCTGTTCGCGAGCGCCTTCAAACTGCTCACCGCGGTGAGGCTCGGCTGGCGCGAGCTCGCGCCGGGCGTGCTCGTGGCCGCCGTCTGCTGGCAGCTGCTGCAGCACCTCGGCGGCTTCTACGTGGACCACGAGCTCAAGCACACGCAGCCGCTGTACGGCATCTTCGCGGTCGTGCTCGGGCTGCTCGCCTGGCTCTACCTGGGCGCGCAGCTGATGCTGCTGGCGGCCGAGGTGAACGTCGTCAAAGCGCGCCGGCTGTGGCCGCGCAGCTTCTTCTCGGAGCCGCTGCTGGACGCCGACAGGCGCGCGCTGACCTCCTCGGCCGAGGTCGAGGAGCGCATCGACGAGGAGAGCGTGGAGGTCAGCTTCGAGCCGCCCTCCTAGGAAGAGCGCTTGGCGAAACGACTGGCGAAAGCTGGGCTCTTCATGAGGAGCGAGCCGACGCGAACGCGTCCTCACCGAGCTTCGCGAGATAGTAATGGATGGAGCGGTTGGCCACCTCGTACATCACCTCCTCCATCTCTTCCCGGCTCCATTCCGGCTCTCGGAAGAAGAAGCTTCCCCGGTTGAACACGCCGCCCTCGCCGAGATTCACCACACAGATCTCGTTCAGCGGCCCGAACATAGCCATCGTAATTACCCTGTCGAGGATGCTGCTGTCGTCCGCGAAGTCACAGCCGTAGCCGAAGCACACGAAGGGCATGATGCCCTCGGTCAGCATCGCCGTTCGGAAGCCGATCACGTTCTTGCCGAGCCGCTCAATCGCATTGCCCTTGGCCTGCTTGGGCTTACCTTCTTGGGCGCGAGCGTCGTTCGTTCCCTGGTTCTTGACCTCGACGATCAGGACGACGTGCTTGCCACCGTCGCGATCCACGATCGAGAGGATGCCGCCATCGGGCTTCATGGAGGTGTCCTCCCGCACGTGCGCAAACCGCACGTCTGAGAAGTCGGCCTTCAGTGAGCTGACGATATCGGCGAGCATCCACGCCTTGTCGTGGTGTAGCGGGACGGCAAAGTCCTCCTGTATACGCGCCACCACAGCTGTCAGCGCATGGCCCAACTCGGTCTCCTGCTTCGAGGAGGTCATGTTGATGACCGTTCCCGCGCGCTGCAAGCGCAGGTCCGCCTTTCTCGCCATTCAGCCCTTCTCGATCAGGTAGACATGCTCCGTCACCTGTGTGCTCCTACCTGGAGTGCTTCGGCCTGCGAAGTTCCGGCAGCCCCGAAACGTCGCGTAGGGCTGCCGCTGCTCGGTTACGGTCCCAACCTCGTTGAGCACGTTGCGCATTTCGAATGGGGAGATGTAGCCGTCGTCGTTGAACGACAGGATCACGAAGCGAGCATCAACGCCGCGGATCAGTTCGCCAAGTCGAGGAAGGGCCTTGCGACGGACGTTGTAGTCGGAGCGCCGCCAGGAGGTTGGTATCCCGGAGACTCGGCTGGTCTCGCGCGGTTCCTCGTAACTGCACAGCAGGTTGAGCATGAAGTAGTTCGAGCCATAGGGGTGCTGGTTATAGGGCGGGTCGAAGTAAGCCACGTCGAAG
>DATJOE010000133.1:0-2515 GCA_035507305.1 Solirubrobacteraceae bacterium
CGGCGCTCACCGGCCCGAGCGGCGCCGGCAAGAGCACGATCGCAGCGCTCGCGATGCGCCTGGCCGACCCGAGCGCCGGGGTCCTCAGCTGCGGCGGGGTCGATCTCCGCGATCTCGATGTCGCTCGCTGGCGCGAGCAGATCGCATGGGTGCCTCAAAAGGCCCAGCTGTTCGCCGGCACGATCGCCGAGAACATCGCCCTCGGCGCCCCGCGCGCCGACCAAGAGCGCATCGCTTGGGCGGCGCAGGCAGCCGGCGCCCACGAGTTCATCCAGGCGCTCCCGCAGGGGATGCGCACTCGCGTCGGCGAGGCTGGCCGGCGCCTGTCGGCCGGTCAGCGCCAGCGGATCGCACTGGCGCGCGCGTTCCTGCGCGACGCGCGGTTGCTCGTGCTGGACGAGCCCACCGCCAACCTCGACGACGCCAACGTCGAGCAGATCGGCGACTCGCTGGCGCGCTTGGCGGCCGGGCGAACGACGCTCTTGATCGTCCACCATCCGGCGCTGGCCCAGCACGCCGATCACCTCGTGCGAGTCGCGGCTGGAAGGCTCCTCGCTGAGGCCGAGCCGATCGCACCCCAAGCGCTCCCGGCATGAGCCCGCTTAGGCAAACCGCCGGTGCCTTGATCGCAAGCGGGCGCCTCGAACGCGGCGAGCGCTCACGGATGGCCCTGTCGGTGCTGCTCAGCGCGGGCGCCACGGGCGCGGCAATAGCCCTGCTGGCGACCTCGGGCTATCTGATCTCGCGCGCCGCGCAGCGCCCGCAGATCCTCGCGCTGATGGTCACGATCGTCGCCGTGCGTGCGTTCGGCCTCTCCCGCGCCGCCCTGCGCTACGGCGAGCGCCTGGCCTCGCACGACCTCGCGCTGCGCCAGCTCGCAAGGCTGCGCGTGCGCTTCTACGCGCGGCTCGTGCCGCTGCTTCCCGGTGCGTTTCGCCGTGACGGCGGCGATCTGCTCGCACGCTTTGTGGCCGACGTGGACACGCTCTCAGACCTCTACCTGCGCACGCTGATCCCCGCGATCGCCGCGCTCGTCGTGATCGCCGGCGCGAGCCTCGCCGCGTGGCTGATCCTCCCGGCCAGCGGCGGCGCCGTGCTCGGCACGCTGGCGCTCTCGGCGCTGGCGCTGCCGTGGCTGAGCGCGCGCGTGGCGCAGCGCAGCGGCAGGCGACAGGCGGCGGTGCGCGCGCGGCTGCTCGGCGAGCTGGTCGAGACGATCGACGGCGCCGCCGAGCTCGTCATGTGCGACCGCGGCGAGGACCGCGTGCGCCAGCTGCAGGACAGCGACGCCGAGCTCTCGCGCCTGGTGCGTGCAGACGCGCTGGCCGCTTCGCTTGCCACCTTCCTCGGCGGCGCCCTGAGCGCCGTCGGGCTGCTCGTCGTCCTGGTGCTCGGCATCGATGCGGTTCACTCCGGGGCGCTCAGCGGCGTGCTGCTCGCCGCGCTCGCCTTTCTGCTGCTCGCCTCCTACGAGGGCGTGGCGCCGCTGCCCGCCGCCGCGCGAGCCCTGCGCGGCTGCGCCGCTGCCGCGCGCAGGCTGCAGGAGATCGGCGCACAGCGGCATCTCGTCCAAGACCTCGCCGACCCGCTCGTTCCCCACGGCGGCGGCACGCTCGCCGCCGACGCCGTCAGCTTGCGCTACGGACCCGAGGAACCGTGGGTGTTCAGGGACTTCGCGCTCTCGCTGTCCCCAGGCGAGCACGTCGCGCTGGTCGGCCCAAGCGGCGCCGGCAAGTCCTCGCTGGCTGAGCTGCTCGTGCGCTTTCGCGACCCCGACGCCGGCAGCGTGACGCTCGATGGAATCGACGTCCGTGAGATATCCCAAGAGCAACTGCGCCGTGCGGTCCTGCTCTGCGACCAGGACGCCCACCTGTTCAACACGACGATCCGCGAGAACCTACTGATCGCACGCCCGGCCGCCTCAGAGCAGGAGCTGCTTCAGGCGCTGCGCGTCGTTGAGCTGTCGGGCCTGCTCGCCGACCTGCCCGACGGCCTTGACACCGTGATCGCGGCCGACGGCGCGACGCTCTCCGGCGGGCAGCGCCAGCGGGTCGCACTGGCCCGAGCGCTGCTCTCAGACGCGCGCTTCTTGATCCTCGACGAGGCGACCTCTCACCTGGACGCCCAGCTCGCCCACCGCGTCTTGCGCGGGGTGTTCAGCCAGCGCCCCGGCCGCGGTGTGCTGCTCATCACCCACGACCTGCAGCTCGCCGAGGCGTGCGAGCGGACGCTCCGCCTCGCGCCGAGCTCGCCGCTCATCGGCCCCTCGGGCCTGCTGAACGTCTGACGGCGAAACGACTGCGCCAGCGCCGCGCGCCGGTTGGCGCGACAGCGGCCCTCCTGCGGCCGCGGAGATCGGTGCGAGTCGTGGAAAACCCGCAACAGCACGAGTGTCCGACCCGGATAACAGCGCCGCGTGGCGAGCGTAGCTTGCGTCTTGCCACCCGTTCCAACCGGATTAGGAGACCGACATGTTCAAGAACGTACTCGTGGGCGTCGACGGTAGGGCAAGCGG
>DATJOE010000134.1:0-3579 GCA_035507305.1 Solirubrobacteraceae bacterium
ATCCGCCTGGCGCAGCGCACCGCCGAGCAGGACGGCAGGCGGATCGTCCTGTTCCTCGACGAGTTCCAAGACATCGCGGCGGCGGGACACCGTTTCGGAGACCCCGACGTGCTGACCAAGCAGCTGCGCGCGCAGCTCCAGCGCGCGCCGCTGGTGAGCGTGCTGTTCGCGGGCAGCATGGAGCATCTGATGCGCGATCTGTTCGGCCCCGCGCGCAGGGCGCTGAGCCAGTTCGGAAACTTTCACGAGCTCAGCCCGATTTCCGCGCGCGAGTGGCGGGCCGGGATCGCTTCGCGGTACGGCGAGCTCGAGGTTCAGGCCGATGAGGCGACGATCGCGGAGATCGTCGCGCGGGGAGAGGGCCATCCGCGCTCGACGATGCTGATCGCCCGCGAGGCGTTGACGGTCGCTCTCACCCGCCACGACGGGCGTACGGTCGAGCATGGCGACGTCCAGGGTGGCGAGGAGCTGGCGATGCAGGCCGATCGTCTGCGTCACGAGGAGATCGTCGAGCGGCTGCGCTCCACCGCGCACGCCTCTGCGATCGCCGTGCGCGTCGCTCGCGGCCAGCATCCTTACAGCGGCACGCCATCCTCGAGCGCCAAGCGGGCGTTGAGCGTGTTGGAGCGGGCGGGGATAGCCGAGCGTCACGGCCGCGGAAACTGGACGATCCCAGAGCCGCTGCTGCGCCGCTATCTCGCCGCTCGGTTGTGAGACTCGCCACCGGCCAGCAGGACCGGCCGTGCCCGCGCTGTGGGAAGAACGTGGGAAGCCCCGCGAAAATCCCAGTCCTGATGCGGGATTACGGCTAAGCCCGCGACTTTATTAGACGGGGGTCGCCGCCCTCGGCGACGACCTCGACGAGCGCCGCGATCAGCCGGTCGCGCAGGTCCCTCGCGCTCCTGGAAGTCCTGTGTCCAGCGGGGCGCCTGTGGGACAGGGTGTGGCTGGAAAAGCGCTCAGCCGTGCGGTTGATATGGATCCCGTCCCCCATGATGCGTCCTCGTTTTCCCTCCGTTGTCCCTCTCGATGTTCCCTCTGCGCCGCCAGCCCCAAGACCTTCGTGCTGCACCGATGCCGTGGGCGGCGTGTGGGAAAAGGAGAACACACGGCGCCAAATTTGTCAAGGGGTCCTGAAAAATAGGGCGCTGACGAGCGAGTGACCCCCGTCTAATAAATACGGTGACCTCCCGCGCGGGGGTTCCTGAACAAGATTTTCATAAGATTTTTGCGACCGTCGAGGAGTGCTATCGCGCGGCGTTCGACGAGGGTTTGAGCTGGCTCTCGCGCGCGATCGATGAGGCAAGGGCGCGGGAGGATGCGTGGCTCGAGCGTGTGCGTTCGGGGCTGGTCGCGTTGCTGGGGCTGTTCGACGACGAGCCGTCGCTTGCACATCTGCTGATCGTCGAGACGCCGCTCAGCGCGGCGGTGACGTTCGAATGCCGCCGGCGACTGCACGAGGTGCTGGACGGTCTAATCGCGCACGGCGCAGGCGTCGAATATCGAGACACAAATCGCTCGGACCGATCGCCGACCGTATCGGCGACACTTGCAAGCGAGCTGATCGTCGGCGGCGTGTTCTCGGTGATCCGGACGACGCTACTCGAAGGCGACGATCGCCGGCTGGTCGAGCTTGCACCGTCGCTGATGGCGTTCATCGTCGCGCCCTATCTCGGTCAAGCAGCCGCCCAGGCCGAGCTAGCCGGAAGACCGTCCCGCGCGGTCGAGGAGCAGCTGGACGAGCCCGGGGTTGTGCGGGCGCAAACGATTCACCGCGCCACCGAGCTGCCCGTGCGTGCCACGCATCGCACGACGCTGGTGTTGCGCGCGATCGCACGAGCGCCGTATTCGAACAACCGCGAGGTCGCGCAGGCGTCGGGGCTGGTCGATGAGGGACAGGCCTCGAAGCTGCTGGCGCGTCTCGAGCGTCGCGGCGTGATCGAGAACGTGGGCGTCGGCGCCGCGCGCGGCGAACCGAACGCGTGGCTGCTGACCCCATCAGGGCGGCGTACCGTGGAGCTGCTGGAGACGAATGCGGCTGCCCGGCGCTCGGGCAGCCGTGCGAGGGGTCTGGCATGAGGTCGGCGCTCCACAACAAAGACTTTGCGGCACGTGATCGCGCAATCTGTGCGGCGCGCGTCGTGAGAGGGCAGGGGGACGAGGGACGGTGCGTGCCGCAGGCGCGGGCGGTTGCTCATTCGCTTGCAGGTATCGCGACTGGTGGTCATGGCGCGCGCAGTGAGCGGGCAGGCAGCCGGTCGGTCATAACCGAGAGGAAAAGGAGTAGTGGAAAAGTGAGACACGTACGGATGCTGGGGCTGTGCTTGGCGGCAGCGCTTCTCGTAAGCGCTTTCGGCGCCGGGTCAGCACTGGCTAACAACAAGGACCCGTATTCGGTAAATACCTGGGCGCAATATAAATATTGTCCATTCAACAATGCCGAATGGCAGGCAGCCTTTTATCACGAATGCTATGTAGGTCGTACTTCGGGCGGGGCCAACGGCGGCTACTTCCAGCTAGGAAATGTGACTGTCAAGCTCAATAAGCCAATCATATTGCATGGTGGCTTCATCGATCGCTCGTTTGCCGAAGAAAAAGAAATCAACGAAGAACGGAAAGAATGCGAAGCAAACCCGAGCTATAGTCCGGAATGTGAAGTCGCCGAAAAGGCTCCAGAAGGGTTCGCAAAGTACTGGTACTACAAGATAGGCAACCTTAAAGTAATCCCCGCCGAAAACGGCGGTGAAACGCTGGAAGCTCCCGAACTCAAGGTGCCAAAGGGCTTGAAGTTGGTTACACCAAAGATTCAGGAAAACCAGGACTGGCCTGCTGAACTCAAGGCGGCGTTCAAGGAAGCGACGAAAAACCACGAAGCGGGCCTGAACGTGAAAATCGAAGTCGCGGGCAACAGCCTGTTCGAAAAATGGGGCGGTCTCAACACGTCGCGAATTCTCCTTGAACAAGGCCCCGCCTTTGTTCTGCCACTGAAGGTTCGTCTTATCAATCCCTGGCTCGAAAAACTTGGCGGCGGTCCGTGTGAGCTCGGCAATGACGCTCATCCCATCATTCAAAATCTCTCGTCCGAACCTCCGGGTCGAGCAGCCGAACGTTACGGGATCAGCTTCAACGAAGAATTCACGCAAACGGGCATCAAAGGGAGCCGTTTGGCGGATCTGAACTGGCCGGTGCCCCCAGGCGCCGAGGCGACCGGTTGCGGCGGGTCGTATGAATCGTACGTCGACGGGGCGATCAACGAAGTGCTCGAATTGCCCCGTGCCCACGGCATCACCGTCCTTCAGGGCGATCTGTTCACCGCAGTCGGTGAAGTCACGCTGGAAGAAGGGGAAAAGACTGGCGAATTGCCGTAGCTACCGTATACGCCTAGGTCTACAGAAGTGAAGTAGATGGGTTTTCGTGGCGGGGCCCTGTCTGATATCGCGGGCGGGGCTTCGTCGCGACCAAAGGATTCCGCTCCGATTCACCGAGCGTGGCCGGAAAAGTTGTCGCGACGTCGTTAGCTTGACGTCTTGACTGAGCCGACGTATCAAAGGAGAGCGTTGTGAATCGTTTGAAAATCTT